>JBCCNJ010000005.1:0-76147 GCA_039025905.1 Pseudomonadota bacterium
ATGCGACATCCACTAGCGCTGCGCGAGCCGCCGAGCGCGTGCTTTTCCTCATCACAGACTCGTAACCGGGAAGCGCAATTGTCAGCAGTATACTGAGAATGACCAGCACCATGAGCATCTCAATAAGAGAAAAGCCAGTTCGCATTGATGTCCAACAGGTTTGATAGTCTAGCCTAGAGTTCATCGACTCCATGTTCTCGCCAGTAGGTTCGCTGAATGCTGGCACCCTCCAGCGGAAACAGAGAGCTCGTCTTTGAAACGACTCCGGGTATAGGTAGACCTGGCCCGAACGGCACTACATCTCCAAGCAACCCCTGACCCAGTTCGCGATGTCGTACAGCCTGTTCATCCGATGCAAGGCGCAGCCGTCCCATTGGAGTCTGGGCGGGAGACGCATCCAGCAGTTCAATCGCGTATAACCTTGTCGAGCCAACGGAGTATTCGCATTGCGCGATTTGGTTTTGCTGTGCTGGAACGTAACTGGTGAAAAACAGTTTGCCGTCAGCTATAACGGGTGTGGAAAGCCCTTTCTCACCGAGATAGGTTAACTCCATCTTCCACCCGCTCAATAGTTCCGGTTGCAGGCACTCGACATCTTTTTTTTTGCTACAAAACTGCGTCACATCTTGCAGTTGCGAGTGCATGATCCCCTCGCGATCAGCAGGTTCACCCTCTCTTCTATCTTTAATGAAATAGGCATAATTCTCGACCGCCATGTCCAGTGGCGCTGCGCGATTCCCCGATAGAATGGCTATGCCAACAAACTCACTTGCTGCATCTTTACTGAGAGTCACATCAGGCGCATGAAAAAAACGCCTGTCCGAACCACCGCTACCCCCCAACGCTGCTAGCTTAGATACTTGCCAGTAGTCAGTTATGCTTCCGGCCATATTTGCGGCACGGTCACCACTCTCATTGAAATCAATGCGCCAGACATTGCCGCCACTGTCGCCCACATAGGCTCGATCGTCGATTCCATTGTTGTCCGAATCGATAATACTGAGCGGCGAAGGGATGCTATGCAGCAGCTCGGACACGTCATCGCTACTACCAACAGGTGAAGGAGTGTCCTCGGCCCCAGGTCCGGAAGCGCGCCATACGAGCTCGCCAGTCTCGGGTCTGACAACATAGATCGCGTTGCCGATAGTATCGGTCGCGGAACTGACATCCTTGCCAACCCAAGTAGCGCCATTTCGGCCGCCATGATAGCCACCGGCAAACACCAGCACGGGCTCAGGCGTCGCTTTTCCCAGGTCCAGATGTGCGATACGTGGCGTAGAAAATGTCAAAGCCAGTTGCTCAAAACCGAACGACTTGTTGCTTAACTCCCACATAAACTTCGGCTTATCCGGATTGCTAACATCAAAAGCAAACAGTCCGTTACCTCCACGCCGCTGACCAACAACCACCCACACGCTGTCGCCATCCTTGGGATCAATATTGCCATCGCCGTCGGCATC
Source organism: Pseudomonadota bacterium (assembly GCA_039025905.1). Lineage (GTDB taxonomy): Bacteria > Pseudomonadota > Gammaproteobacteria > Pseudomonadales > Halieaceae > JARRPM01. The sequence goes on from JBCCNJ010000005.1 coordinate 1,461, forward strand.
ATTGATCAATGCGACAGGCTCACCATCCATACCGTAGGGGCGGTTTGTATCCAAAAGGTTGTTAGCCAGTTGAGGCTGCATCGATAGCAACCCTGGAGGCAAGAATGCCCAGCTCTCCTCTCCAGACTCAGAGCCATCTGGCCAAGTGTTTCGAATCACCCGAAAGAACCCATCGTTACTGCCGTAAAAAAGGCGAATATCGGGGTTCTCCTGAGAGTAACCGCTTCCGCGCGGCGCGCCATAGCTGATAGCAAGAGGACGCGAATGCAGTACGTCGCCCAGCAGCCAAGCACGGGTATCAGACGTTTCACCGTCGCCATCGCTATCGAATACGTCCTCGCCTCGTATCCAGCGTAAAATCCGCAGCAGCGCTTGCTCATCCATCGTCTTCGACGGATCGAGTAGCGTGGCCAACGGCGCCAGCGTAGCGAGGTTCGCATCCAAGGGTAGCAATTCACCTACCCTTGTTGGATCCAGCGTAAATAACTGTCTAGCGCCCAGTTCATCATTACTCAGTCCAGGTCGATCACTAAGATATCCTCTGATCCGCTGCCCAGCACCGCCACGGGTGACCGATCGACCATCGGTCCCGGACACCTCACCCAAATTCTCGTCGAACGCCAAGACATCGAATCCTGACGGATCTGTCCAAAAAGTTAGAGCATCCCGACGGATCAGTCCGTCTGCATCGGATAGCGCAGGCTTCGGGGAAGAGGATAAAGGCGCCTGGACGACCATTTCGATGGAATCCGATCCCTCTCCGAATCGCATGAACTTCAGTTTTTTGACATTTCCCGCCCATCGGGCTCCAGAATCTGGCCGAAACAGAGGAAAGAAAAGATCTCCACTTATCTGTGTTCTGCCAGGCTCGTTAACGACCGTCGATGCGGCCAGCATCGCGCGGCTCTCATCTAACGGAGCTGATAGCACAGCCTCTAGGGTGGAGACCAAGTTTCTAGGGTTGGGCAGCAAGACTCTATGGTCAGTGCCCGCCGCTTTCGCAAGTTGATTCCCGTATCCATTTGTCTCTATTTCAAAGAAGTAGCTTTCGATCGCTGGGCTCTTCTCTAGGCCAGCCACTGAGGTTAACCTGTGCCGATCCGAGAGAAATTCTACAAGCGCAAGATCGCCCGCCTTCCCGCGCGGCAAATATAGGCTCAGGCCAGACTGTGATGGTGGTTTAGCGATCGCTCTATCCGTTTCCCCCTTCGATGAATCGGGATCACCAGACAGCAGATGGACCAACCTTACCTGCGGACAGGATTCGGTAACTCCCAAAGGCTTCCGGTAACGCGCATCACGAACTTGGTCGGTGCTTAAATCCAGGGAGCTTGATTCAAACGCCTTCAGGTCAGGGCTAAGCAAGGGACGAAGAGAAGTATCATCGGAACTTGTGAGCAAGACGTCGTTGATCATCTGACCTTGGCTGGAATGATAGAGATTGCCAGCAAGTTGGCTATCGTAGTCGTGGTTACCCAGAAAGCCGTTAAACACAGGCTGCCCATTAAGATAACGGTGAAGTTCCAAATAGATATCCCGAATTTTATAGGGGTGCCCAACCCATGGCTCGGTCATCCAAGATGCAACTCGGCCAGGGTCAGGTAACGCGGCCAGTGCTTGCAACCAGCCATTCAAACCGGATACGGAGCTGATATCTGTAAAACCCCTCAGCACGTAGGCGCCCTGACTACAGCCAATAGGATCATCCGCTTGGTAATCCGGTAGATAAGTTGGACCAGACCCAGGGCAGCTATCGGCATGCATAACCATCAAGCCAACTTCGACACGTCTCTGGCTAGGCAGCGCTCTCAACCTAGCGCTTGTGCGTTCTAATACGACGCGAAATGCGGCGCGCATGACCTCGTAATAGTCTATCCGGGTTGCATGCCAATACTTGGAGGCAAGCGTCTGACCTGGCTCACTAGGGAGCGGCTGTGATAAGTCCGGTCTCCCATCGCCACTGTGAACAATTGAGTAGCTACCGTCGCTTTCTTGCGAGAACCCGAAGAGGTCCAGCGCACTGTAGAGCTCCTCCCCTAATTGCGTTCGGCAAGACAAGGAGGAGGCATCGCCGCACACCTCCTTTATACCCTGCTGACGTATGTCCAACGCGAACATCACGCGAAGTGGGGAAGCTCCCGACTCACGGCTTAAGCGATACACGTCGGTGTCATCAGCGCTAGATAAGTGTGAAAACAAAAGAGCCGCCGCTGCCAGCAGTCGTAAGGCGATAGCTGACCTCATCTAAATCGCTCCGCATATCGCGCAGACTTTGGTAAACGAAGAGCGACTCCTTGAGTAGTATGCGCTCTACCCTCCGCCTCCGAGGCGCCGCGATAAACAACTTCTATTTCATATTTAGCAACTTTAAAGTGCACCGCACTGGTGGCACCGGCAAGTGAAGCGCGAGGTACCCCATCGGCTAACGACAAGGGGCCGCGTACGATGGCCTTCAAGCTATCATCACTCGCCCTACGTGGCTTTAGTTCGAGGGATGCGTGTTCACAATCCGGGAAAGCCGATGCCAAGTTACATCGCGTCCCAGATGATTCAGAACCAGCGGAAAAGCTATCAATTTCCGCAATAATTCTATCGACGCCCCCATATGCACGCTGGATAGCAGCAATACGCGCCTCTTCATTACCTGCCACCTGCAGCTGCAAACGATAGGTTCGAGCAAGGGTTGAAGCGATCAATCCGATCACAAGTAAAATCATTAGTGTGATCAGTAAAATCATGCCACGAGCATGCGTGGGGGCGCTGGCCATCTTCATAACGGCGATACCGCGTTGTTTCGCAGCAGTACAGTAGCCTGCATGAGACGCCGGACATATCCATCGCCCGATGCAGTGACGATCTTGCTTCCCAGAACATAACGCCGCGAGTCTTCATGTCCCGCCATCTCGCGAACACTGCGCACAAGAAGATACAGCCGTGCGGCCACGGCGCTTTGCAGATCATCGACAGTCACTTGAGCAACATACCTGTCGACTTGCCGGTTATCAGTATCATCCAAACCGAACTCAAGGTGGAGCATTTCAATGCCTTCCATCAAACACTCAGTCGGCGTCATGCGATTAGTGGAGCGCCCTGGCCGCTTTCGGCAAAGAGTGGGAATCTTATCCCCCTGAACCGCTGAGTAGTTGCGGACGAACAGAACCTGAGGTTGATAAAGCCAACTCGTTCCCGTTCTCTCTACGTCACGACCACGTTCTAGCATCGGCAGTTGATAAACTCCTGCTCGCCCGATAAAAAGGTCATCGGAATCCATACTCGCCAAGCGAACCCCGTCCAGCAACGAGGGCTGGCTTGCCGTGCGTCGCACCACAAGTACATCGGAGCCGGTTTGGTGTTGCCCAGGCAGGAGGCAGTCAGTTGGAAAGCTTGGTTCGCCTCCTTGGGGCTGACCGTTTTTGGCGACATCATTGGAGTGTGCCAAAGGCACCTCGGTGCGCAGCAAGTAGTTAAAACAGGGACTGCCTATCTCGTTTACTTGCACACTGGTTCGCGAATTTAGGTCGGCAAGGTGACCGGCCATGCGAAGTTCATGACCAAGATAGCGCAGCGCATAGCGACCGTTATCTTCCAACCTGGCTTGCATTTGCGCGACAACATAACTTCGTTTGCTCTGCAACAGCAGGTGGCAAACTACAAAGGACAGGCTGACGCCAAGGGCAATCGATATCATTAACTCAATCAGTGAGAAACCACTCGCCCGCTTAAATCGTGATGAGAATCCAGAAGCAAGTCTCATTTCTCACCTACCCAGCTCGCTAACTGCAGGTAGTGTCTTATAGTGCCTTCTGCACTCGGCTCTTCCGCGCCACATGTTGAGTCTGCGACATTCACAGACGACTCGCGATACCCTTGCCAAGTGATTTGAATGAGAACTTCGCGGTCGGCGACTGTCACGCAGGCCAGGGGTTTGATCAGACCGCCTTCTGCATCCCCGGTAAATTCACCCCTTAGCGACTGCGCCCACTGATACAAGTCCCAGCGCGCCAGTTGCGAGGAGTCACAGGGTAGAGCACCGCAATTGCGAGCGGGGAGGTCACCATCCCCGGCGATCTCGCCACCTAAATCACTTCTATGGTAATGCTGCAAAGCCGCCCGATTGCCTCTCATGCGTTCAAGTAGGTCACTGGCGAGCATCACCGCCAATCTTCGCTGCATGCTTTCAAGGCCAATATAATTTGCCGATATCTGCGTGCTACCCAAGGCGATAGCGCCCATTGAGACAAGCACTAGCGCCACTAACACCTCGACCAGACCGGCACCTGCCTGATTGCAGTACGGGAATTCGAGCCTCAAGAACACTGCGCGTCACCCTTGATCGAACGCGCCCGCCCAACCGCATTGAGTACGATTCGTTGGGAAGCAAGCGCGGGACCGCCTTCGGCGCAAAACAGCAAACTCAGATTACGACGGGAAGACCCATCGGGTAGAAAAGTGATGATTCCGCCAACTGTCTGATTACCGGCTGAATTGGTCAATCGCAGGCCCACCGGGACCGGACTAAAGACCTGTAACAGTTCATCAGTTGCCGGAGTATATGTGTTGTTACGGCCGTGATTTGTAAACAAAATCCAGCCTTGATCGAACGTCCCAGCGCACGATGCAAGACCGGTGCGGGCCATAGCGGAAGGGCACAGGCTGACAGGCGTATTGCGCAATATGGCTTCTGAACGAGCAAGACTAAACGCGTCTAAGAAACGCGTTGTTTCCGTTTCTAGCTGATTGGACTGAATGGTTCCGCGCATCGTAGGGGCCGCCAGGACCACGGTCACTGCGAGAATGAGTACTGTGGACATGAGCTCGATCAGAGTCAGACCGGCTTCACTTTGGATGATGGACTTCTTGCGCATAGCGACCTCCTACTGCGCAAGATATGCCGTGGCTGCTAAGGCCGCTAGCGTCTGCTCAAAGTTGATGCATTATGATCGAGCGGGATGACTGCGAACGCCTCATAGAGGGTCGTTTTTTGTGAAGCGCGGGTAGCTACTAGTCGTCGACCAATCGACTACGTCCTAGATATTCTTTACATCAATGCGCAGCTCGCGCGGGAGCGAAAACGTCACATTTTCCGGTCGCCCCAACAACTCGACTGGGGCTTCGGCACCGTGCTTGCGCAGGCCCTCAAGGACTTCTTTCACCAAAACTTCGGGTGCAGAGGCACCCGCAGTGACACCGATTCGCGTTTTCCCTTCCAGCCATCGGGGATCGATATCGTCAGCGCCGTCAATTAAATACGCTTCTGTGTCCATGCGCTCTGCTAGTTCGCGCAATCGATTTGAATTCGAGCTATTCGGCGAACCTACCACCAGCATCAAATCACAATCACCGGCTAACTGTTTAACCGCATCCTGGCGGTTTTGGGTGGCGTAGCAAATATCGTTTTTACGAGGCCCTTTGATATCCGGAAAGCGTTCTCGCAGTGCGTCGATCACCAAAGAAGTGTCGTCCATCGAGAGTGTCGTCTGGGTGACGTAGGACAGTTTATCTGGGCGCTGAACCCGAAGCTGCGCTGCCTGATCCACGTCTTCTACCAAGTAGATATCACCGCCCGCGCTGCGATCGTACTGTCCCATGGTGCCCTCTACCTCGGGATGGCCACGATGACCAATCAGTACGCACTCGCGCCCCTCTTTACTAAAGCGCGTAACCTCGATATGCACCTTTGTCACCAACGGGCAGGTGGCGTCGAACACTTTAAGTTCGCGCCGGTCCGCCTCTTGACGTACCGCCTGAGACACGCCGTGGGCGCTGAAAATGACGATGCAGCCGTCAGGCACTTCATTCAGTTCATCCACAAATCGCGCACCGCGTGAGCGCAGATCCTCGACAACGAATTTGTTGTGCACAACCTCATGCCGTACATAGATGGGCGCACCAAACACCTCTAGTGCACGATTCACGATATCGATCGCGCGATCGACTCCGGCACAAAATCCTCTTGGATTGGCGAGATGAACCTCCATCAGTGCAGGTCCACGGGTTCCACTCGATGCACCAACACATCAAACAAAATGTTTCTACCCGCCAGGGGATGGTTAAAATCAATGGTAACTTCATCATCATCGAATGCGACGATCATGCCTGGCAGTTCGCCGCCGCTGGCATCGGCAAAAGAGTAGACTAGCCCTACTTCTAGTTCGCCGTCAGCGTCGAATTGGTCTCGGGGCAAATACTGAACATTGTTGTCATTGGGCTGCCCGAAGCCATCCTCAGGTTTTACGGTAAACAGCTGACGCTGTCCTGCTGACATCCCAAACATGAGTCGTTCAAAGCCGGGAAGGAGGCTGCCGTCCCCCACCACAAAAGCCACCGGTTCCCCGCCAAAGTTAGAATCTACTTCTGAACCATCTTCCAGGCTAACTGAAAAATTGACGAATACGCGCGTGCCTTCGCTTACTGGTACGTTAACCGCAGTCATTCTGCCTCTGCACCTCGCTGCGTGTTGGCTCTGGCAGTACCACCAAATAAGCTGTCATAAATCATAAACACGGCTCCAACGCTGATAGCGGAATCGGCTATGTTAAACGCCGGAAAGTACCAACCGCCATAGTGGACAGAAATAAAGTCCACCACATGGCCAAGCGCTATTCTATCCCAGACATTGCCCAAAGCCCCACCCAGAATCAACGCCAGCGCTAGACCAAGCAGTTTCTGTTCCCGGGGCATCCGGTACAACCAGACCACCAGAACCATGCTGATCACCAAGGCCACAATACTAAAAAAGTACCGCTGCCAGCCACCGGCATTCGCGAGAAAACTAAATGCCGCACCAGTGTTATATTGCAGCGTAAGATTAAACCAAGAAAACACCTCGACCGGCAGGCCGTATTCGAGTTGCGTATTGGCAAGCGCTTTCGTCACCTGGTCCAGGACCACAACCAGAACCGCCAGCGCGTACCAATAGACGCTGAACCAGCCGTTACGCGAAACATCGTTGTTCATCATCAACAAAAGTGCTATCGATGCTGGCCAAGCCAGGCTTTGGCGGCGTCGATATCCATTGCTATTTGTTCTCTTAGGTCCTCTACAGAATCAAACTTGTGCTCTTCCCGAAGTTTCTGCAGAAACGTGACCTCTATGTGCTGGCCGTAAAGCGAGAGACTCCGGTCCAGCAGGTGCACCTCAAGGTTCGCCTTAATGCTGTCATTCACTGTAGGCCTAACCCCAACGTTAGCGACGCCAGGCGCATCGACAAGCCCCGCACCGGTAACGTTTACGACAAACACTCCGGACAAGGGCGAACGCAGCCGATGTAGCTCGATGTTAGCCGTGGGTGTGCCAAGCTGCCGACCCAACTGGCGCCCATATACTACCTTGCCAGACATCGTATACGGGCGCCCCAACAATCGCCTTGCCTCTGCAAAATCCGCTTGCTCCAAAGCGTCGCGAATGCGAGTGCTGCTGACTCTCTCGCCATCTATAGCCAAGGTCGAGGTAGAACACGCCTCGTAACCGTAGCGCAGGCCCTGTTCTTTGATAAATTCCAAATCGCCTTGTCTATCATTACCGAAGCGAAAATCATCGCCCAACACGACATAATGTACACCCAGTCCTTTCACGAAAATATCGTCGAGAAACTGTTGTGCAGACATTTCTCGCAGGTTCTCATTGAACTGAATTCGCATCAGTCGATCCACTCCTAGAGCGCGCATGGCGAAAAACTTTTCGCGAAAGCTCATGATACGCGCGGGTGCTTTAAGCGGAGCTAGATACTCCCTTGGCAACGGTTCGAACACGATGACAAGAGAAGGTAGGTTAAGCTCCTCGGCTTTCTGCAGCAAATGTTTGAGAACCGCTTGATGGCCAAGATGCACGCCATCGAAGGCACCCAAAGTGGCCACGCAATCCCGGTGTCGTGGCCGCAGATTGTGCAGGCCGCGAATCAGTTCCATTCGTTCAGGAAATACCTAGTCATTCCAAACGCGGGAGTATATCGAATGTAGGGGCAAGCGCCTATCTCTGGAGTAATGCGGCTGGGGTCATAATATCCATCCGATTTAGAGCTCCGACGGTGTGCGCAGGTGCTTAAATCGCGTCCCCAGCAGGGCGTGCACCAGCACATATGCTAGCCCGCCTGCACAGCAAATCCACAGCATTTCTATCGCCCGTCGCCGCCAATCCCACAACAGCCAATTACTGCTATCCGGATTGAGCCAGATCAGCACCGCCAGCATTGCAACGGTGGCGCTGAGCAGGCGCAGCGTATAGCCGCGCCATCCGGGGTGGAAACGATAGACACCATCGCGCAGCAGTCCTCGTAGTAACAAACCAGCATTTAGAAAAGCGGCCACAGAGGTCGCCAGCGCCAAGCCCATATGTCCTACGTTCCACAAATAGAGAAGGGGAAGAACAAACAGCACATTGAGAATCATATTGGACACCATAGCGATGATGCCAATCTTCACCGGGGTGGCGGTGTCTTTGCGGGCGTAATAGCCGGGGGCCAGCACTTTCACCAACATAAACGCGACTAACCCAAACGCATAGGCTTGCAGGCTAAGCGACGCCATTCTGACATCCTCAGGCGTAAGTGCCCCATACTGGAACAGCGTCGTCAGTATCGGTTTAGCTAGCACGATTAACGCAACCGCCGCCGGTACGCCGATCAGCAGCACCGAGCGCATCGCCCAGTCTAGCGTGAGGCTAAACTGCGCCTCGCGCTCAGCCGCTCTGTGTGCAGACAAATTGGGCAGTATCACCGTGGCGATTGCGATTCCGAAAACACCTAACGGAAGTTCCGCGAGGCGATCTGCATAGTAGAGCCACGACACGCTGCCGGTAGGCAAAAAGGACGCAATCACCGTATCAAGCAGCAAATTGATCTGACTCACCGATACGCCAAACAACGCCGGGATCATCAACTTGACGACACGCTTGACCCCTGGATGAGCGGTATCCCAGACCGGCCGCGGCAGCAGCTCTAAGCGATATAAAGATGGTATCTGGAACAGTAGCTGTATGACACCCGCGAAGAAAACACCCCATGCAAGCGCAAGCACCGGTTCTTGAAACCAGGGAGCGGCCACGGTCGCTGAAAAAATCAGAGACAGGTTGAGAAACACCGGCGTAAAAGCAGGCACCGCGAAACGTCCGTAACTGTTCAGAATGGCGCCGCAGAAACCCGTCATGGATATGAGGAGCAGATACGGAAACGTGATACGTATCATCTGCGAGGTCAGCTCGTACTTGTAAGGCTGATCGAGGAAACCCGGCGCAAACAACGCGGCCACTACTGGCGCGCCAATAATAGCAAGCGACGTGATGAGCAGTAGGCTTCCACCCAGGACACCCGCCACTCGGTCTACCAATGCTTTCACCGCTTCAATGCTGCCATCTCGTTTATAGTCTGCCAGCACGGGTACAAATGCCTGGGAAAAAGCCCCTTCGGCAAACAATCGACGCAGAAAATTAGGAATCTTGAAGGCAACAAAAAATGCGTCTGCGTTAGCGCTTGCACCGACAAAAGCCGCGATGACCACATCTCTAATCAGACCCAGAACGCGCGACAGCATCGTCATACTGCCGACCAAGGCACTGGATTTCAGTAGGGTGGGGGCACTCCCGGCGGGGGGCTCGTCGAGGTGTTTGTCTGACATAGTCGCAGGCTCAGGCGGCGTAGCCTCAGCTCCAGCGCTCCCTCAGCGCTGACCCGTGAATCTGCAGCCACTGCAGTGCAATCAGAGTGTGACCATTGGGTATAAGATCGCGGGCCAACAGGTCCAGCGCTTCTTCTCGAGAGACAGAATGCACCAGGATGTCTTCGGCCTCTTCTGGCAGGCCATGAACGCCGCCCAGAGAGGTTCTGGATACCCTGCCACAGAACAACCGGACTCGCTCACTACAGGCGCCCGCGCTGGGTAGCACCGTTGCAATAGGTTGTAATTCGGCCAGCTCACAGTCCGCTTCTTCTAGCGCTTCACGATGCGCGACCTCTTCGTCACTCTCTCCTGCTTCAACCACTCCCGCAATCAACTCGAGCATCCAGGGGCTCGCATCGGCGCGGATCGCGCCCGGCCTGAACTGCTCAATCATAACCAAACGATCGTTCACCGGGTCATAGGGCAGCACGCCCACCGCATCCCCGCGTTCGAATACTTCACGCACGATAGGCTCACTCCAGCCTCCCGCAAACCGTTTATGCTGAAGCGTAAGTCTGCGTACCTTGTAGTATCCGGAAAAAGCTTCTTCGTTATCCAGGATGCGCACATCCTGAGCACCAAAGGTCAGCTCCAGCCCCATTAGAACCGTCCCGCCGTGTACCAGTTGACATCTCTGGCGTGCTTGTCGACCTGATCCACCACATCTAGGGTCAGCGCAAACAGAGCCATACGCACCAGCACGCCATTATCAGTTTGCCGAAAGATGGCGAGATTGGGATTGTCGTTGAGATCATCGTCCAGCTCTCGAGCATGGTCGCGTGAGTCTCTGGGAAGCGGGTGCATGATGACCGTGTTGGGCTCGCAGTGATGGGTGTAAATAGCCTGATTCAATCGGTAGCGGCCGCGGTAAAGATCAGCCTCTTCTTGACTGCTGAACCGCTCTTCTTGGATGCGCGTCGAGTACACAATATCCACTTGAGCGATTCCCGCCTCCAGCGCAGCGGACTCGGTTACCTCTATACCCGCACCACGCATTTCCTCAACAATCTCACCGGGCATTTTTAGCTCCCCTGGAGAAACCAGCGTCACCTGCACGCGATCAAATAGCCGCAACAGTTTACCCAGGGAATGCACAGTCCGGCCAAAGCGCAGATCCCCTACCATGGCTATGCGTAAACCATCTATGCCACGACCACGCTCCATCTGTTCTTTCTGAATGGTGTAAAGATCCAGCAGCGCCTGACTGGGATGTTCGTTGCTACCATCACCGCCATTGATAACCGGGACTCGCGAGGCGGCGGCAAATTCTGCTACCGACCCTTCAGCGGGGTGACGCATCGCGATCACATCCGAGTATCCGCTGAGCACTCTGGCGGTATCATAGAGAGATTCGCCCTTTGCTATAGCGCTCGATCCGATATCAGTGGTCTCTCTGACCTGCCCCCCTAGTAGATTGAAAGCGCTGCCAAAGCTAACTCGGGTACGCGTGCTGGGTTCAAAAAACATGGATCCCAATATCGCCCCGTCCAGTACACGCGTCACACGGCGACGTCTCGCGTAGGGGCTCATTTGGTCTGCTACGGCAAAAATACGCTCTACGTCTTCCCGTTCAAACTGATGGACCGAGAGGATATGGCTGCCGGCAAAATGCAATGCGGTGATCTCCTATGGTATGCGCGTAGCAAACGTCCCGATAAAGGTCTGCAACTGCCTAACTATTATACGAGCAGGCCATCGCCCTGCCCATGTGCGTATTACCGAACGAGTGCTCTAGCAATCTACGCCAGTAGCGCGTCACCGTAGTCCTGCAGCGCGAGCATCAATGCCTCCTGCTCCCGGTTCAGCTCTCCCGAAGTCAAAAGCGAGTCGATGACCTCTTGGTACTCTTCCAGACAAATGCTGGCCCCCGCCGCAGGGTTGGTTAGGCGCTCAAAGCGATACTCTTCCCAGCGGGCAACCTCTTCCACTCCCAGACTATCGGGGTAATTGCGGGCGCGATAACGAAACAGCATTTCTGGCAGGCGAGCATCTTCAAAAGGAAACGTAGAGCTAGCCAGCTCCGCGGCGTCGCTATTGCGGACAACTTCCATCGCGTTTTTATCACTATCGGAAAAGAAGCCACCGCTGTAGAGCATGCGCTCCGGGTCTGTGAGCTCATCAAATCGGCGCGCCGCAAAAATTGCCTGTATTTTTTGCACGAACTCCCGAGGATTACGCTCACGAAATGCGCGTAAAGCGGCCAGATGCTCGCGACAGCTCGCGCCGTTGATTCCCAAGCGATCAGCGGTTTTCGAATCGGCCATCTTTGCGGTAACCAGAACCGGACAACGATTAGCGTGCACGCTCTTAAGTCCCGGCCTTTCGCTGCCAGTGGGCAGCTCAGCGGCGGGCTTGAAAAGCCTTTCGCTTATGGCGTCGATACTCAGTTCAATAAGAGGCGCGGGGTCGACGCTCAGGTCATAACAGACAATCTCGTTGCGATTTTCAGGATGCACTGCCAGCGGCACAATCAGTGCGATATTGTGTCTTTTCGCACCAAACATACCTGACACGTGCAGCAGCGGCCTCATTCCGTCCAAATCAAGCATGCTCAGCACCGAGCGCTTGTCCCGGTGTTCAAACAGATATTGATAAAGTCTAGGTTGGCGGTCTCTCACGAGACGCGCTATCGCTATCGTAGCTTGCACATCTGCCAACGCATCATGAGCATCGGTATGGCTAATACCGTTAGCCGCAGTCAAATCTTCCAGCCTGAAGCTGGGCAGACCATCCTCTCGCAGTGGCCACTCTATGCCCTGGGGTCGCAGTGCAAAGGCCGTTCGCAGTAGATCGATAATGTCCCACCTTGAGTTACCGTTTTGCCATTCGCGCGCGTACGGATCCCAAAAATTCCTATACAGCGTATAGCGCGTCACCTCGTCATCGAAACGTATAGAGTTGTAACCAACCCCGCAGGTACCCGGCCTGGCCAGTTCGGAATGAATTTCAGCGATAAACTCTCTCTCCGTAACGCCTTTATTAAGGGCCATTTGCGGACTGATGCCAGTAACCAGGGCCGCTTGTGGGTGCGGTAGGCAATCATTCGTTGGTTTAGCGAAGCGAACCAGCGGCTCACCCAGAGGATTCAGATCAAGGTCGGTACGCATGCCGGCAAACTGTACCGGTCTGTCTCGAGCCGGGTCTGCGCCGAAGGTTTCATAGTCGTGCCAGTAAAGCGTTTCAGGCAACGCTGATGGCCTGTTCAGCGATTTTTTGTTGCCAGATCAGCGGACCGGTTTCGTGCACCGAGGTACCTGTGCTGTCGACAGCGACGGTCACGGGCATGTCGTTGACTTCAAATTCGTAGATCGCTTCCATCCCCAGTTCGGGAAAGGCCACGACCCTGGCCGAGGTAATAGCCTTGGACACCAGGTAGGCCGCGCCACCCACCGCCATCAGGTAAACGGACTTATGTTTGCGAATCGCTTCGATCGCAACCGGACCACGCTCCGCCTTGCCAATCATGCCCAGCAGGCCGGTATGCTCCAAAATAAAGTCAGTGAATTTGTCCATACGGGTTGCAGTAGTGGGTCCCGCCGGACCCATAACTTCGTCGCGCACCGGATCCACCGGGCCCACGTAGTAAATAAAGCGCCCTTTCAGGTCGACTTCATCGGGCAATCCCTGGCCACTCTCAATCAACTCTTTCATTTTTTTGTGAGCTGCATCGCGCCCCGTCAGCATTTTGCCTGACAGCAACAGGGTGTCTCCCGGTTGCCAGGTCGCCGCTTCGGCTGCTGTCACTTCATCAAGGTTTACCCGTCGAACCCCGTCACTTACTTCCTGTGTGACTTCAGGCCAATCGTCTAAGGACGGTGGTGTTTGCAACGCGGGGCCAGAACCGCTCAACACAAAATGAGTATGCCGCGTGGCGGCACAGTTAGGGATCATGGCCACCGGCAGGGATGCTGCATGGGTGGGGTAATCCTTAATTTTCACGTCCAACACGGTGGTCAAACCACCCAGACCCTGCGCCCCGATTCCCAGCTTGTTAACGCTATCCATAATTTCCAATCGTAGCTCCTCGACGCGATTGGAGGGCCCCCGTTGCCGCAACTCGTGAATATCAATAGGGTCCATCAGAGATTCCTTCGCCAGCACCCCAGCCTTTTCCGCCGTCCCACCTACACCAATGCCCAACATTCCAGGGGGACACCAGCCAGCACCCATCGTAGGAACAGTCTTCACCACCCAGTCGACAATACTGTCAGACGGGTTCAGCATGGCGAGCTTAGATTTGTTCTCGGAACCGCCGCCTTTTGCTGCGACCTGTACGTCTACCGTATCCCCCGGAACTACCTCCATATGAATCACAGCAGGTGTATTGTCTTTGGTATTGCGCCGCTCACCACAGGGATCCGCAAGGATTGATGCCCGCAAGACATTATCGGCGTGAGTATAGGCTCTTCTTACACCCTCATTGACCATTTCGGTAACAGATAGCGTGGCATCCCACTGCACGTTCATCCCGATCTTCAGAAACACGGTGACGATGCCAGTATCCTGGCAAATAGGCCTGTGTCCCTGCGCGCACATTCTGGAATTAATCAGAATTTGTGCAATAGCGTCCTTAGCGGCGGGGTTTTGCTCACGTTCATAGGCTTCAAACATGGCCTTAATGAAATCCGCGGGATGAAAATAGGAAATAAACTGCAGGGCGTCCGCCATGCTGTCGATAAAATCGTCTTGCCGTATCACGGTCATTCGTAGTTCCTGTTAAAAATCAAAGGGCTAAAAACTATCTCAGGGAGCGGCAGTAAGCTCGCGTTCGCGCAACACACTTTTTGCCATTCAAAAACTCCCTCTCATTACGCACCTGGCGCGGGCTGCGCTCTCAACGCCGCCTGTAGTTCCAAAATACTGGCATTGACCTGCTGCCGAAACGTGTTAATCGATTGAATCCACTCTTCATTACTTTGCACACGCTTGTTTAGTTTGGCTAACTCCAAATTTACCCGATTGATGGAGTCCGCCACTCGCTCCACCTCGGACTGATTCACTCGGCCAGTAGCAATAACCCTATCCAGCTCATCGGCGACGGCCTTTAGGCTGGCGATATCACCACTGGCGCCCTTTAGCTGCGATTGAGCAGTTGCAAGTCCGGAGGCTGTGGCATCGAGTTTCGTACTCTGACTTGAGCTGCTTTTTTCTAGGGCGTCCAGGCGTGCACTCGCTTTCTTCCAAACGTTATCCCAGAGTTTACGCACCTCGGAGTCCAGCTCTCGAATTTTAGCGGCCTGCACCTCGGCGTTCTGGTTCATGCCCTCATCGGTGTCAGATAACCGGGCCTCTAGATCGCCGATTCTCGCCTCATACTCCAAAAAGATCAGCTGGCTTTCCGCCATTTCCTGCTGCAGCTGCCAGGCCCAGGCACAGGCGATGGCGGCAACCACTAGTGAGACCGTAATGAGTACACGCCCCAGGGGTCCAGTGCTGCCGCCACTTTTTGCCTGTCGCTTATTCGGCGAGGCAGATCGACGCGTTTTCGCGCCTGTAGCCGTATTGCGAGGATTGCCTTCCCGCGTGGGTACAATTGAAGGAATATGATCAAGATCATCGTTAGACATGGTGACGATACCCAGAGCCGCCTGCTGGAAAAAGCTGCCCACCGGTTGCAGGTCGCTTGGCGCAGAGTATATTGCAAGCAACAACGAATAAGAATATCTGAATGATTTACAGAGCTTCCAAGCATCAAACTGATCTAATTGCCTCTCCGTTTTGCCGTAGAGTCGCGGCTCAGCCTGCACGCAGTTGTCCAAGACTCGTCTCATCAAGGTTCAGAACTGCCCTGGTTGCTCAAGCAAAGCACTTTTCAACGAGCACCTGATCTGGCATCTTGAAGCGATAATCCGCGACAACGCCCGGCGCGCTGTGAGCAGCCTTGCCGCTTGTCGCTGAGTAGCGCATAAGGGAGCGCTACCAAAATAACGTATACAGCACGTAGTTATTCACTGGGGGAGTCGTGGAATCCGGCAGCAAAAATAAGCTTATAGGCGATCTTGATCTGCTGCGCGCTGTTTCCGTCATTGCGATCGTGATTCATCACGCTAGGGGCAACTTGTTTGAATGGAGCACGCCTGCACTCGCAAAATTTTACGCCTACTTCGGCGGCAGTTTTGGACCGGACCTGTTTTTCTGTATCTCAGGGTTTATCATCGCCAGAGACCTTATACCGCGCCTACGCGGGTGCAACTCTCAGACGGAGTGGTTAAACCAAAGCCTTTTTTTCTGGATAAAGCGCGTCTTCCGAATCCTCCCCTCTGCCTGGTTGTGGTTGGGCATCATCTTGCTGCTGTGCGCATTTTTTAACTCCACGGGCGCCTTTGGCAATTTTCGAACCAACTGGGAAGCAACTATTGCCGGGATCTTGCAGGTGGCCAACTTCCGTTTCGCAAATGCACTCAATCACAGTTATGGAGCGAGTTTTGTTTACTGGACACTGTCTTTGGAGGAGCAGTTTTACATGCTCTTCCCCTTCGCCATCTGGTACCTACGAAAATACCTGGTTTACGTGCTGGCGGCGTTGATTATCTATCAGCTAGTGGGCGAGCGGTCCATGTACGGACTCGCATTTCGAACGGATGCTCTGATGATGGGCATCCTCATCGCCATGTGGTCCGCCCGCGATAGCTATCGTATGGTTGAGCCCACATTTATGCGCGCAAGACCATGGACCGGGGTTGCGGCCTTAATCATCATCACGACATGCCTGGTGTCGCTGTCGCCGGGCCCAAATGGGCTGGTTATCGCTCCCATTAAATGGAGCATGATCGCCATACTGTCAGCGTTATTAGTCTTCCTGGCTTCTTATGACGGAGACTATCTACTGCCGGCCTCACCGCTGAAAAGTGTGTTGTTATGGGTAGGGTCTCGTTCCTACGCCATCTATCTATGCCACGTTCCCGCATTCTTCGCGACGCGGGAAATAATGCACCGCGCAATGCCGGGAACTGACTTTGACACCCAGTACTTTTACGCATTTGTCTCATGCAGCACAGCCATAATCCTTATCTGTAGTGAGCTAAATTACCGTTTTATCGAGACTCCGCTGCGCAGGCGCGGTGCACGTATCGCAGGCGAACTGTTGGCAAAACGAACCGCTGAGTTGGAGTCGAATAACGGGGCAATCAGGCCCAGCGCCTGATACTTAACGCGACCGACTCCGATTCTCTAATAGTAGTGACCAGGAGCACGCGAACAGTTCACTGCCTCTAGTGTTGGCTCATATTCAGGCCCATGCAGTAAGCGGAGTAACACCATCGCTTCAAATGGAAGATGGGTTAGAAGACTCATTCTGACCGATGATTCGTGGCATAAAATAGGCAAAGATGGCCGCGTCAATCGCGACCAACACAGGCACTCTAGAAAACATCTATTGTCACCGGCGCAACGGCAAAAAACGCATACACTATGTTATTAGGCATAAGTCTCACCAAGTGTGCCTAGCCCAAAAACGAAAAAAGCCGGCGCTAGGCCGGCTTTTAATCGATGGTGCTGGACTTACATCATGCCGCCCATACCACCCATTCCGCCCATACCACCCATGTCAGGCATACCGCCGCCCGCGCCAGCTGCAGCGCTGTCTTCCGGCAGATCGGCAATCATGACTTCGGTAGTAATCATCAGACCAGCAACAGAACCGGCTGCCTGCAGTGCAACACGGGTTACCTTGGCTGGATCGAGAATACCCATTTCGATCATATCGCCATACTCGTCGCTCGCTGCGTTGTAACCGTAGTTACCCTCGCCTTCCGTCTTGACGTTGTTCAAGACAACAGACGGTTCGCCACCGGCGTTAGAAACGATCTGACGCAGTGGGTTTTCCATTGCGCGCAGCGCAGCAGAGATGCCGTGGTTCTGATCTTCGTTGTCGCCTTTAAGATCGGTGATGGATGTAACAGCGCGCACGAGTGCAACGCCACCGCCAGCTACCACGCCCTCTTCTACTGCGGCGCGAGTCGCGTGCAGTGCATCTTCGACACGCGCTTTCTTCTCTTTCATTTCGATTTCAGTAGCTGCGCCCACTTTGATGACGGCCACACCACCGGCAAGCTTGGCAACGCGCTCCTGCAGTTTCTCGCGATCGTAATCGGAAGAGGTGTTCTCAATTTGTGTGCGGATTTCGCTGACGCGGGCCTTGATGGCGTCGTGATCACCTGCACCATCGATAATAGTAGTGTTGTCCTTATCCATGGAAATGCGCTTGGCGCTACCCAGATGCTCAAGTGAGGCAGATTCTAGGTCCAGACCCACTTCCTCGGAGATGACAGTGCCGCCCGTCAGGATAGCGATATCCTGCAGCATGGCCTTGCGGCGGTCACCAAAACCAGGTGCCTTACAGGCTGAGACCTTTACGATGCCGCGCATGTTGTTGACAACCAGAGTTGCCAGCGCTTCACCCTCAACGTCCTCCGCAATGATGACCAACGGCTTTGACGCCTTGGCAACTTGCTCAAGCAGAGGCAGCAGCTCTCTGATATTGGAGATTTTTTTGTCAACCAGTAACAGGAATGGATCCTCCTGATCAGCGCTCATGGCGTCCTGATTGTTGATGAAGTAGGGAGACAGGTAACCGCGGTCGAACTGCATACCCTCAACGACATCAAGCTCATTTTCCAGGCCGGAGCCCTCTTCCACAGTGATAACGCCTTCTTTGCCGACCTTGTCCATCGCTTCCGCAATGATATCGCCGACCGAGGAATCGCTATTGGCAGAGATCGTGCCAACCTGAGCGATGGCCTTGTTATCTTCACAAGGGGTAGAGGCTTCCTGGATTTTCTCGACCGCAGCAGCAACCGCCTTGTCGATACCTCGCTTCAGATCCATTGGGTTCATGCCAGCAGCCACAGACTTTAGGCCCTCGTTGAGAATAGCCTGAGCCAGAACAGTGGCCGTGGTGGTGCCGTCACCGGCTTGATCAGATGCCTGAGAGGCGACTTCCTTCACCATCTGCGCGCCCATGTTTTCAAACTTATCTTCAAGTTCGATTTCTTTCGCCACTGACACACCATCTTTAGTGACAGTAGGAGCGCCAAACGACTTATCAAGAATTGCATTTCGGCCCTTGGGCCCCAGAGTTGCCTTCACGCCATCGGCGAGAATGTTTACACCTTTAAGCATACGCGCGCGAGCGCCGTCGCCAAATAATACTTCTTTAGCTGCCATGATTTCTGTTCCTCAAATTTCCATTCTGTAGTGTTAACCGAGAGACGCCGTTTTATTCCACAACAGCAAAAATTTCGCTCTCACCCATTATGATCAGTTCCTCGCCGTCGACTTCGATGGTGTTGCCACCGGCGTACTGTCCAAATACCACTTTGTCTCCAACCTTCACCGCCAGGGAGCGCAGGTCGCCGTTGTCCAGCACCTTGCCTTCACCGACAGCTACAATCTCACCCTGGTTGGGTTTCTCTTTGGCGGAGCCGGGCAGTACGATACCGCCAGCACTAGTTTCTTCCTCTTCCTTACGACGAACGACCACACGGTCGTATAGCGGACGGATATTCATTGCGATTACTCTCCTAAATACGATGTTATGGGTACCCTTGCGGGGCCTGGACCACTATTGGGGCGTGAAATCACAATTCAAGACCCATTAGCACTCTTTTCAAAAGAGTGCTAATTCTAGTCACGGATGCGGTAGAGTCAAGCCTTTTGAGAAGCCGGCTCCCGCGTTAAAGAAAATACAGATAGGTGATTAAAATCAGTGCTTTAGGGCCGATGTTCGTCATCGACCCGGCGGTACTGGCCCTCGATCGTGGTATGGGCCTCAGAATCCCGATCCGGCGCATAGGGTTCGGGTTGTGGCCCCATGAACCAGCGGGCCAGCCGGCGGCGCAGTGGCCCAATCATGACGATCACGGCCGCCACATCTGAAATCAGGCCGGGGATCATTAGCAGCAGCCCCGCAAGACCCAAAGCCATATCATCCACCAGTAGTTGCGGACCCACCACTCGACCTTGCTGACTCTGACGCAAGCGTTCAAACATATCGCGACCCTGGTATTGAATAATCGAGACCCCCAATACCATGGTGAACAGTACGTAGACCAACGCGAACAGGGCACTGGTATGGATACCAAGTTGAATCAGAGTAAACAGTTCCAGCCAAGGCAGGAGCAAGATAAAAAAGCGCATGAAGAGGTCTCCGAAATAGAGAGTATGAGGTTCACCCCTTGATTTTCAAGGGGTGTCGCCACAAATTGACAACTATGCCCTCCTTCATGCGACTGCTAGACTGCGGCCCATTTTTACTATCGCCGATTGAGCTTAGCCGCCGCTGACAATGAGAAGTTCTCCGTCTATCGCCCTGCTGTCGATCCTATTGCTTATCGGTCTGATCACCTATTTGTTTTACCCCGCTTTGTTCTTAGATCGCTCTTTAGTGCACGGCGACAACCTGAATCATGGCTATGCTTTTTTTAAGTTCCAGCACGATGTTCTGTTTTCAGGGGTCTCTCCTTTTTGGACAAACTTGGTCTATGGAGGGCACCCGCTTTTCGCTGAAAGTCAGGCTGGGCTGAGCAATCCCATACTGTATCTGACAGCTGCCCTGTTCTCGCCCGAATTTGGGCACAACTTTATTCACTGGCTCGCCATGTCTGCTTTCGGTGTCGCTTGTTTTGGCCTGTGCAGGACACTGCAGATCAGCACGGTCAGCGCGCTATTCGGTGCTCTGGCGGCAACATTTTCGAGCTTGGTGATTCACACCAACACCAGCATGGTGGCGATTCAGGCAATGGCGTGGATTCCCCTGACGCTCTGGGCTTTTGAGGCCTGGCTGGCGAAGCCCAACACCAATAGAGCCGTCGTTTTTGGCCTGAGCACCTCAATGCTTGTGTTTTCTGGTTACCCGCATTTTCTTCACGGTACCGTTATTTACATGCTGGTAAGCATGTGGAGCCTACTTTTGGGAGGGTCGGTGAAAGCACGCGCGGTCTCGCTTGTTCGAAGCTACTGGAGCTCGGCCCTGCTCGCGATCACTATCTGCGTCGCTATTTCCTGTATTCAATGGCTGCCATTACTTGAACTGGCCAGCCAGTCTCATCGTCAGGGCGGCGTGGATATCGCCTTGGATTTTGACCCTGCGATGATTATGAGAGGCTTGCTTTACTCGACGGACAACAGCAACCCGCTTGAGGCGAGAGAGGTCTACTATTTCCCAAACGTGGGCAGCCTCATGGTTTGTTTTCTCGCGTCTCTGTGCTTTGTGCTGCCCACTAGCCGTCGCCTCAAAGGCGTCATAGTCGCCACCGCTCTGCTGCTCAGCTTGGGTTTCGGCAACGCATCACCGGTTTACCGTCTGGTTACAGAGTGGAGCCTGATTCCGGGGATAAACAGCTTTCGGCTGATGTTTCCCTACTTCGTGTTTTCAATTATCGGAATCGCGATACTGGCGGCGAATAGCCTGGACAAACTAGTGGAAATAAAGCGTTTCACTTTATCTGAGCTGACAGCGCGGCGTGCTGTTCTGACGATGATATTAATCGTCGGATGGTGCCTATTGATTTTTTATTATCACTCACCCCACGTTCCACTAGAGAACTACGCTGCTCTGGCCTTGCTGCTGATCGTGGCGCTGTTTATCGGCGTAATCAATGAGATTCGTCTGCTACCACTGGCCGCAATTGTGGTAATCCTAGTGGAAATCTTATCTGTGAGGGCCATCACTTTTTCGACCGTGCCCAATAGCGCTCTAAAAACAAAACCCGCTTTGGTGAGCTATATACAAAGCAGCGAAGATTCACAGCTGTATCGGCACTACCAGCTTGGCTTTTCAGCCCTCTCATTTTACGACCCCTATGGCACAGAACTGCGCAGTAGGGCGCGAGTTGATCTAGACCGGGTGATCTCTTCGACCAACCTAATTTGGAGTATTCCCTCGTTTAGCGGCGCATTAGCGCTTAAATCTTCGCGCAAACCTATTGTCAACGAAATCGTACTTGCAGAGCTTGAGGGCGATAGTGACGACCGCCCAGGAGCGAGGCTGATCGATTTACTCTCAGTGAAATGGATCAATAAGAACTTGCGAGACAGCCCAAATAGCCGCCATTTGACGCCGATAAGGGACCAAGCCGGTGAATTGCTGGGCCTGGAAAACCCCTACGCACGACCGGTTATTCAAATCTGGCAATCGTCGGAACAGGTCGCTGGCTTTGAAGACGCGTTGGCAGCATTAACAGGCTCCAATGGCGAAACGCTATTCGTAGAGAGCGCAGATGTTATGCTCGACGCAGCCACCCTCGCTCCGCCCGTCGGCTCGGTGGATCTAAAAACGCTTAAGGCAAGCCCGACCCGTTATGAGTTTACGTCTCAATCTGGCAGCGGTTTTTGGCTATTTTTAGCCGATACTTATTATCCGGGATGGCGGGCCCGTATCGACGATGCGCCGGTTGCTGTCTATGCCGCACAAGTCCTGGGTAAAGCCCTGTATGTTCCACCGGGACAACACAAGATAGAAGTCTATTTCCAGTCGGATACGCTGCGCATTGGCATGGCCGTTTCAGGCTCGGCGATTGCAATCCTGTTAGTTTTCTTTCTGGTGAGAACGTTTAAACGCGTGAGAGCGTCCGCCATCGCGGCAGGCTAACAAGGTCCAAACCAACCGATAATCAACCATCTACTTCCTCAAGGTGTAGGAATACGCCCCGGCAAAGGGATATTGCACTGAAGAGAAGGTCAGCTTTTCAAACAGGCTGCCAATCAGGCTAAAGGTTAGCGCACCCGCGTTTTCAACAAAGTCTGAAGACTCTCGTCTTGCGCCTAGAGAGCACGTCACATCGTCAAAACCAATTTCCCGGCACATACGCTGAAAGTGGGCAGGTGAAAAATCGTTTAAGTGCATAGGCGCATACATCAACGGGCGACCCAGCGCTTTGGCTATTCGAAAAAAAGGCTTGGTATAGGGAATTCGAATGACTGCCACCCCACCCTTCATAAGCAAACCATGCACCGAGCGCATCATGGCCGCCGGGTCGAAGACATGTTCAAGCACGTAGAAAGAGGTGATGACGTTGAAGCTTTCTGGCTCAAATTCCACGTCTTCAAAATTAGCGACATGGGTCTGTATATGTGGATAGTGAGTCCGGCTATAGCCAATGGCATTTGGAGAGGGGTCAATCCCGGTTGCCTGCCACCTTGCAGGGTCAAATTGGCAGAGAAAGTGTCCATAGGAGCTTCCGATGTCCAGTATCTTGCCGCCATCGAATTGTGCACCCAGTTTTTCATAGGCATCGATAAAAATCCGACGCATCTCACCACCCCAGGAATCAGGTAGTCCATCCTGGTCTGGATAGTATTCCTGGTAAAATAGCTTCAAATCGTCAGTGTCCGGTCGCGGGTTAACAAAAACGTAGCCACAGCTATCGCAGCTGACGATCCGCAGGCCATTTTCCACCACGATTAATTTTTCCCCTTCTCCTGCGCATACTGGACATGGCATTTTCCGCAGGGGATTGGTCGCTTGATAGGGCCGGTAAAAGTAATTCTTGTTCATGGTCGATTAGTATATAAGTTATAGTGATTGGAACGAACCGGTCCTACCAGCACGCCTTTTACTTCATGAAGCTAGAGCCCATCGCTACGGACGAGCAATCTCTAACTGCGTGCACCGAGCTGTTGTCCGCGGCATTCCCAAAAGACAATCACCATAAAATCGCGTATCTGAAATGGCTTTACGCGGACAACCCGGTCGGTTCGGTTGTAGGCTTCAATGCCTGGGAAAATGATAAAATCGTGGGTCACTACGCGTCACTACCGGTTGAGCTGTATTTAGATGGCGCTCCCGCTAGGGGTTTGTTGGCCTTACACACCGCGATGCACCCCGACTATCGCAATGCCGGTACGATCTATAGTCTCGCCAAGAAGACATGCAATATCGCTAGGGAGCAGGGCTTCGCCTGTATCTATGCCGTGGCAAATGCAGCAAGCACACCCATCTTCACCAAAGCGATGGGGTTTCAGCTCGTGCGGCAGCTTACGGCCTCCATGGGAATAGCATCGTTGCGACCTGATTGGCGGATTGCGAACACCGGCAATCGTTTTCGGCGACGCTGGCGGAGTGAGACTGCGCGATGGCGTGGAAACAACCCAATCAATCCCACCCAGATAGTGCCTCGCAACGACGGCTGTATGGCATTTTATGCGCCAACCCATATTCCAGGCATCCATGCCTACGGCCTGATGCAACTGGAAGATACAATGCCCGCCATCGGCAGCCGAGACCCAGGCCTTGTAAAATTGTTCTTAGGTATTTTACCGGAGCATAGCTACTCTCACCTTACCTATCTTCCAATACCAGAACGTCTGAAACCATCGCCACTGAACTTTATTTACCTGCCGCTCGCTGACTCAGCGCCGCAAAGGCTGGCTGAAAATGAAGTCATTATGGGCGTGCACGATTTCGATCCCTACTAAGTGATGAATCTATTTTTGTTGCCTCATCAAGATGACGAATACGGGGTGTTCCCGATATTGGAAGAACTAGCCGCTAAACAAGAAAAAGTGGCCGTAGCCTATCTGACGACGGGCACACTAGATGGTAGCGATTGCCCCCGAAGGAACGATGAAAGTTTGGGCGTACTAAAAAGTCTAGGTGTGGATAGAGCGCAAGTGCTTTTTATAGGTGAATCTGAGGGCATACCCGATAGCCAGCTATGGCGTCATGCGGACAGAGCAGCAGCGGCTCTATTAGCCACATTCAAGCGGACTAATGAGGTCTCCCGTATCTATACACCCGCTTGGGAGGGCGGTCATCAAGACCACGATGCGGCTTACATCATCGCATGCTACCTCGCCCAGGAATATCGCTGCCTAGAGCGCAGCAGGCAGTTCCCCTTATATAACGGTCGAGGGTTGCCCGGTGCCATGTGGCGTACCTTTGATCCTCTGCCTGCAAACGGCGAAGTGGAATCTGCAATCATTCCGTGGCGCGCGCGCCTGCGCTATGTCGCTTACTGTCTCAGCTATCGCTCCCAGATGAAAAGCTGGATCGGACTTCTTCCTATGTACACGCTGAATCTAATACTCAAGGGGAAGCAATTTCTGCAGCCGCTGAAGCCACTGAGGCTAAGGCAGGAACCACACTTGGGTATCTGCCTTTACGAAAGAAGAGGGTTCTGCACGCGGCAGCAGTTCGTGTATCACACGAAGGCAATGGTTGATAAAATCCTAACAAGAAACCAGGGGCATGAGTATGAGAACAATGATCCTTCAGCTACTCGCTGAGGTGGCCAGGGATACCGACACCACCTTGGTTGATAAGCTGGATGACGAAACCGTACTGCTTGAGTCTGGCCTCGATTCTCTAGGGTTCGCAATTTTGGTGGCAAGGCTTGAAGAAGAATGCGGTAGAGACCCATTCAGTGAGATGGAAGAAGTTGTCTATCCGCGAACGCTGGGCGAGTTCATTTCGATCTATGAGTAACAGACAGGCCACGTTTGCAGAGTGTATTCAGAGCCATAGTGGCACGCCTCTTCTGATTCACGACAAAAAATTGGTGTATCACGATACGCTTACTGCACAAGCGCTGTCTCTGAGAGCGAACTGCTCCGGCGACTCCAGTTATTCCGTCGCTTTACAAACCCGCGATCCCTACCAACTCATTCTCGGTTTGGTAGCGATGGATGGCTATGCAAAAAAGCTGCTGATATTGCCTCCCTGCACCCCGCTCGAGACAACCGCCGCGCTCTTCAAACAAGAACAGATTACGCACCTGCTAAGCCAAGAAGGGTTACGCCGTATCACTGACGAGAACCAACAGTCTCGCCAAGATGAGGCCACTAACTGGCTGTTTCTCACCTCGGGCACCACTGGTGACCCAAAAATCCTGAGCCACACTTTCAGTGGACTCGCCTCCAAAACCGCGAGCCATGTCGGGCACGCGACGGACTTGCGCTGGGGTTTAGCCTATCAGGCCCATCGTTTTGCAGGCATTCAAGTCATCCTTCAGGCTCTTATCTCTGGTCGCCCGCTTGTGCTGCCTCGATCCAGTGACGCTGCCAAAATGGCGGAAGCATTTGTGGAGCACAAAGTGACAGCGCTATCTGCAACGCCATCCCAATGGCGCCAACTGCTTAGCCAAGGCCAAATACGGCAATGCGAGCTGCGCCAAATTACTCTAGGCGGCGAAATTGCTGATCAAGCCATACTGTCAGCACTGCAACGCGCCTTCCCTGAGTCGCGCATAGCGCATATCTATGCTTCTACGGAGGCGGGAGTCGGTTTTTCTGTGTCAGACGGACTGGCAGGTTTCCCCCATAAATGGCTGAATACCGATCGCACTGTACGCATGAAGCAGTCATCGCGGGGTACACTCATGTTGCGGGGCAGCGCTCGCTCAAACAGTAATGCGATCGCTGCAGAACTTGATCCAGAAGGCTATCTTGATACTGGCGACAGCATTGAAATCGAGGGCGAGCGGGTCTACTTTCTAGGGCGAGCCACGGGTGTGATCAACGTTGGTGGCAACAAGGTACACCCCGAAGAAGTGGAAAGGTTGGTGCGAGCACTACCTGGGATTCAGGACGCCCGTGTTACCGGTAAAAAAAACCCAATCATGGGTCAAATTGTAGCCTTGGAGGTCGAGGCATCTGAGCAGACAAGCGGCGACATAGAAACGCTGAAAAAAAAGATTCGCGACCACTGTCGCGAAAGGCTGCCGAACTATAAAGTCCCCGCGATGATTTCTGTTGTTCCTAAGCTACCGGTGAACGATGCAGGAAAACTCGACAGGAAGACCGCATGAGTGTGGTACTGGTAACAGGTGGTACACGTGGGCTGGGCTTGGCCATCGTGCAGCGGCTGCTAAACGAAGGCTATTCGATAGTGGCCACAGGCCGAGAGAGAAGCCCCGAGCTTACAGCGCTCATGGACTCCCACGACGATCAGGTACATTTCGAAGGATTTGACTTCAACGACACCACCAACATCAGGCGCTTCGCCCGCCACATCGGCGCTACCTATGGCAGAGTCTATGGTCTGGTCAACAATGCTGCCGTAGGTCATGATGGCATTTTGGCCACGATGCACGAAACGCAGATATCGGAGCTAATAAGAATCAACATAGAGGCTCCTGCACTGCTCACGAAGTACCTTCTGCGACCCATGCTGATCAACGGCCGAGGCCGGGTCGTCAACGTATCCTCCATTATCGCTTCGACTGGCTTCAGCGGACTAGCGGTCTACGGCGCTACCAAAGCCGCTATTGAGGGCTTCACAAAATCCCTGTCTCGGGAAGTGGGCCCCGCCGGCATCACCGTCAACACAATTTGCCCAGGCTACATGCAAACCGAGATGACGGATAGTCTCAACGATAAGGCGCTTGAGACCATTAAGCGACGCAGCCCCCTGGGTAAACTGGTTGACGTGAAAGATGTCGCGGAAGGTGTCGCCTACTTGATGGGTCCCGGCGCGGACATGGTGACGGGTTCAACACTCACGATAGACGCGGGTAGCACCGCTTGAACGCCACTCCGCAACCGCAAACGCACGCAGCGGTGGCAGTCGTCATCCCCTGCTTTAAGGTCACTGACACCATACTCAACATTCTATCCTCCCTTGGCCCCGAGGTACGCTCTATCTATATTGTCGATGACGCCTGCCCCAATGGCAGCGGCGCCCTCGTCAAGGAGCGCTGTCATGATCCAAGAGTCACCGTCCTAACACACGAATCTAATCAGGGCGTAGGCGCAGCCGTAATAACCGGTTATTTGGCAGCGATAGAACACGGGGCCGAGGTGGTCGTGAAGATAGATGGCGACGGTCAAATGGACTCATCGCTCATTCCCTACTTCATCGAGCCGATACTAGCTGGCGAGGCAGATTATGCAAAGGGCAATCGTTTTTACGAAATCGAAAGTGTGCGAAAGATGCCCTTCATTCGACTACTCGGTAACGCGGGTCTCTCTTTTCTGACGAAACTGTCGTCGGGCTATTGGAGTCTGTTCGATCCGACCAATGGTTTCACCGCGATAAGTGCGAAGGTGATCCCCTATATTCCACTGGAAAAGCTGGCAAAGGGATATTTTTTCGAAAGCGATATGCTGTTCAGACTCAACACCCTGCGCGCCGTAGTGATTGATATGCCCGCTGACGCCGTTTACGAGGACGAGATCTCCAATATGAAAATCGGCAGGGAGTTACCGCGATTCGCCTATCTCAATCTGCGCAATTTCGTGAAAAGGATTATCTACAACTACTTTATTCGTAATTTTAGTTTTGCAAGCATGGAGTTGCTACTGGGTTTGGGTTTAACCATCTTTGGCACCAGCTTTGGTCTAATGCACTGGCTACGTGGCATAGAGATGGAATCATTTGCCAGTGCAGGCACAGTCATGCTCGCGGGACTCACGATAATCGTTGGAATACAAATGCTACTGGGCTTTCTGCAGCACGATATCGCATCACAACCCACGACCGCCTTACAGCAAAAAATAAAACCCAGGGCGCTAGACAGGCAAATTTCTTATATCAACAGGCTTTCGGAATGATTTTTAGTGCTACCCAATGGGCTGCGATCGCATGCGTTCTTGGCATGAGTGTAGGCCAGGTTATGTTTAAAGTCAGCGCCATATCGCTCAACAACACCGGGTCTATTTTCAATATACAGACTTTCGCGATTTTGGCAGCGACAATTTTAATGTACGCGTTGATTTCGGGCGGCTGGGTATGGGTATTGAAAAACGCGCATCTGGGCGAGGTATTCCCTTTCTATTCGCTTGCCTTCGCTCTCGTTCCCCTTGCGAGCTATTTTCTATTTGGAGAGCGTTTCACCAGCGGCTACTTCTTTGGCACTATCCTGATCATTGCAGGGCTGATTCTTTGCGCCAGGGGTTAGAAATGATATGTCTGAATGCAGTGGCGATTTAGACCATAGAATTTGGCTGGTTGTGTCACGAATTCCCGCGGGTAGAGTCGCCACGTATGGGGATGTAGCAACCATGGCAGGCATACCGGGTGCAGCCAGGCGCGTAGGTGCTGCGTTGAAACGATTGCCGGATAAGACTCAAATTCCGTGGCACAGAGTCATCAATGCCAAAGGTGAAATTGTTGTCCCTGGGGGAGAGCAACAACGTGAGTCGCAGCGCCAAAAACTGGAAGAAGAGGGAATCTGCTTCAACATTAGAAATACCGTTGAGCTTAAGACTTATCGATGGCTATAAGTCAAAACGAATACATGGAGCCCTGCGCATGCAAGTAACCCATCAGCTTACAGATACCTGGACGTAAAACTGTATGGTGCTTACCCTCATAAAGCGCGCCGTCCGAGCAAAGGAACGCGCCCCCGACGGACCGTGGGATCAGGTAGCGATTCACGCCCCGGAAACTGTTGATTTGATCGAGCAGCAAAATCAGGGTTACCTGGAGGTCACGCTACAAAACAGTTCACGTCATGCAATCGAATCTAAGGCAAACAATCGATATGCATTCGCTTACAGGGTATTGGATGCCAATGGCAAACAACTGGAGACCAAAGGCCCCAGAACTTCACTCGAGACAAACGTAGCGCCGGGAGACAGTCACACTCAGGTCATTCACGTGGCCGTGTCGGCGAGAAGCATGGCGTCCGCTGCTGCAATATCGGTGTCTATCGTGCAAGAGGGAAATGGCTGGCTGGATAAGCACTATCCAAACCATGCGAAAAAAGTCTCTATTAATCGCGTGCCTATCACAAGCTCAACAGATTTTGTCATGAATGTTGGCGACAAGATCTGGCCTCGCAAGAAGAACAACAAATTGAGATGGCCCTTCAACGCGATGATGGTGTCAGAACAACATAAAATTCTCTATGTGCCCATTGCCAAATGCGCGTGCACCTCTATCAAGTCCTTGATGGTGGAACTTGCAGAGATTCAAAGGCCCGACGTGGCTGAAAAACTGGGTGTTCATATGATCACCGATCGCTTCAATACCGGCGCTCAGCTAAAAGACAAGCCCATGGAGCTCGCGAGGCAAATCCTGGCGGCAGACGAATATCTTAAATTCAGCGTTATCAGAAACCCATTCGAGAGACTGGTGAGTGCCTATCTGGAGAAGTTTGTTTACAACAGACACAACCCGAGAAATGTTCTTCATACCAAACCGGTTTTGCAAATTATCCAGGAATCTGAGGAGGTCGATCTGGAAACGGGCATCAGTTTCGACGAATTTGCAACTTTCATTCTAGGTCAGGACCCATACACATTGGACCCCCACTGGCGCCCACAAAGTCTTTACCTCCGTGGCATTGGACAGGATCGCCGCATTTTTCGGATAGAAGATCTTGCTGAACTTGAACAGCGCTTGACTGAACGCTGTGGCTACGCCATTACGCTTAAGCATGACAATGTAAACAAAAAAGCCGATATTGTTCATCCTGAAATCACTGCGCTGAGTGCGGATAAAGTGCAGCAAATTGGTGGCACTCAAACTGAGTCTTTTAGCCATAGCGCGCACTACAGCGCTATCAGGCGATACTACAGTGATGATTATGAGCTCTATGAGACGGCAGCGAAGTGAGAACAGCGTTGTCCGCGAATTTAATGCGCTAGTGTCTGGACCTTAGTATGTGCTGATCAATGACGAGACGCTGTCGCCCAAAAGCCTGGGCTAGCGTTTGGCCAAGACGACTGGGCCTAGTTAAGTCCAGCTGCAGTCGGGCTATATGTTCCAATAGTCACTTGGCTTTCCGTATTCGCTTAAAAACCGATAGCTGTCGGGCTGTACACGCTCGCGCACCGTCTGCAGCGACCACTCGTCCCAAATAACGGGCTTGCGAAACGCTTTGCGTAAGCCGAGTGGTATGAACAGTCGATCCTGCTGCACCGGGTTAAGTTTGGCGAGCTTAAACCCCGACCAAGGCCGACATCGAAGATACCTAAGTAACTTCGTATCGTAGTACTTCGAGCTACCAGCGTTTAGCGGTGCCTGATCCCGCAATTCAAATTCGGGGGAAACTCCTAGGTGGCTAAAGCAACGCCGCAGCTCACCTGCAGGGTCGCGTTGCAGATCCTCAAGGAATACGACCAAAATCGCCTCCTCACCAAAGGCCGTCACCCATTTAGAAATGCGCTCAAAAAAAAGAGAGTCGTTAATCATCTGTGGAAAAACTTCAAGGTTCTCACTAAGGCTGAAGGGCGCATTGAGTCCAAACTGCACGCCGCTGTGGTGCATTTCACGATAGCTTGATTCAATCCTGCGCACGGGGTTTCGAGCTATGAAGATGATTCGACACTGCGCATTGTTGTCTAAGATTCTCGAGATGGAGAGGTCTTCCTTTAAATATCCGGAATAACTTACGCTACCCTCACCCAGCTTTTGCTGCGGCAGCGCGGGCGCGAAGTGCTTCACGTAGTCACTTTGCCGATCCGGATAATCTGACGAACTGAAGTACCAGGGCTCTTTTAACTCAGGAATATAGATCTGGGGGTGCTGATTCAAAAGCGAGCAAAGGGTTGTTGTGCCACACTTACTGAAACCGGGGACCAGAAAATCAAGTTTGACCATCTGTACGCCCAATCTACATCGGCTTGCGGGCTACGATAGATTGAGACTTCGGCAGCAGCTGGTTTAGCGCGTTTCGGATTTTACCACCGTCGGGATGGCGCTGTAGGTGCGCCCAAAGGCTTACCCAGTTCTCGACTATAGGATGCTTGTTATCTATGGGGAGCCCACCTCCGGGTTCACAGGTCATCCAGGATAAAGGCCAGAAGATGCTCCAGAAACTGCCCAAAAACTGATGGCTCTCAATCTCTAGGCCTGCGCCAAGTACCAGTGCCTTAAAGTCATCGGCTGAAAAAATACGGATATGATTGGGTTCCTGAAAATATTGTGGTGGCGCCGTCGGAGCCACCAATTCTTCTGATCGCGAATCGGGTACCGTCAAAAGCAACTGCGAACCGGGTTTAGTAATACGAACTAGCTCTGCTAAAAACAGGACTGGGTCGGGTACGTGTTCCAGCACTTCAGTGCAGATCACGACATCTCCTGTCGCATCTTCGACGGGTATCGGGTTGCAGTCAGACAGAATCCCTCGATAGGCCCTCGCAGCAAATTCTGCCACTCGCGCCTCCGTACTTTTTAAGCGTGCTTTATCTCGATCAATAAAGATAACTTCGGCTCCCTGCGCAGCACAAAAGCGAATAACGCCTCCATCCCCACAGCCGACATCAATCACTGTATCACTTGCTCGGATAGTGACACCCGTGGCTACTTCGCCTGTATCCTCATTAAACCAACCCTCTAGGCTTCTGTCTTTTAGGCCTACAGAGGCAGACCTCGGTCTTTCTACTTTATTCATATCAATTCGTAGTGCTTATCTATATCGGTGTTATTAGACATGCTGTGGCTTCGAGGCTACAAAGCAGTGTGTTCTCGGCAGCACCTTGTTAAGAGCTTCCCGCATAAGTTCTCCTTTGGGGTGACTCTGTACACCCCGCCAGAGGCGCGTCCAATGATCCGTTATAGGATGCGGGTTATCCACCGGCACGTCATCCCCTTCTTCGGCGGTGAGCCAAGACAGCGGCAGATAAAAGCTCCAAAAACATCCAATGTACTGCTCACTGTCTATCGCTAAACCCGCCCCGATAATCATCGACTCCAACTCTCCACTCGCAAACACACGGACGTGATAGGGCTCCTTGAAGTAGCTGTCAGGCGCTGTCGCGGCCGCGAAAGCCTCTCCCCGTTCGTCAGGTACCGAAACCACCAGTTTACCGCCGGGTTTCATTATGCGAACAAGCTCGTCCATTAGGCGGGCGGGGTCGGATACGTGTTCGAGCACCTCAGTACAAATCACAATATCACCGATCTCATCGTCCAACGGAATCGGGTCACAATCAGAGTGAATTGCTTGATAAGCATGTGCTGGTGAAGCCTTGATGCTCTTCTCGGTCGCAAGCAAGCGCTCAGCATCAACGTCAATAAATAAGGTACGAGCGCCCTGCCCCGCACAAAAGCCAATGATTCCGCCATAGCCACAGCCTACATCAATGACCGTATCGGTAGATCGTACAATAACACCCTCGGTCAACTGGCCTGTTTTATCCTCACACCAACCTTCCCTGATCCGATCACGCATGCCGACGGAGGGTGGATGGGGCCTTTTTTTCACACTCACTTGCTGGGATTCTCACGAAGATAGACAGCGCAGATTATATGCTTTTACATCTAGCCTTGTCCGCGAAAAACGGCTTTCACCGCCAGGCCTGCGTCTGCTAGATAACTATCGAGCCTGAACCAGGCGTTCGATTATTGTCTGCAACCGAGTCATCATAGCATCAGGCGAACAATGATTTTTAACTGCTGCTGTTGCAGCCAATCGCATCGCTTGATATCGATCTGCATTGACCTCCACCAGGGAAGCACTCTCCAAAAAAGCCAGGCGAAGCGAGTTCCAGTCAATCCTCTGTGTTGTGGTTCGATAGGCTCGCCGTGAATCAATTGGCCAAGCTTGTGGCTGAAGCGAGGAGTCGACAACGAAGGCATTCTCGTCAGAGATATAGCTGCCCATCGCAGTGTGATTAGGCGCAATCGCTGGGACCCCACTGGCGAGGAACTCCAGCAGCGGCAAGCACTGTCCTTCTGCACCCGATGCGTTCACATAGTAGTGGGTAGCCGCTTTCAACTGATCAAGCTCGTCCTCAGACAAATAGCCGTGAACAGCAACAATGCGGCATTGAAAGGGGTACAGACGGGAGAATAGCAATAGCAGATCTCCCATAAAGACTGACCGGTTATGGTGTGACATTTTCAACAACAGCGTCTTCGTTGGATCGTCGCGAAACGCCCAGCAAAAAGCCGTAACTATGTCTTTCCAGTTTTTACGGCCGTCTTCGGGGTTGAAGACCGACACATAAACTGTTCCTTCAAGCTGTAAATCAGCGCTGCCTTGGTCACGAAAAGCTTCCTGATCTGGCGCGTTTACCCGGTCAGCAGCGATTTCACCCAAGGCACGTATGTTCAGGCACTTGAGCCCTAAACCCAACGTCCGGTGATCGCGAGCGCCAGGGAGGGGTACGGCCTTCAGGCCCGAGAACTGAATCGTACTCGCCCTGCCTGGCAGCTCAAAATCCAAAGTCACTGACGTCATTGTTTCCGGCAGTTCCAGTTCACGCTGGCAGCCATCTATCGCCACCTGAATTACTCTGCCTTTGTTCTCGCCATAGCCAACCAACACTAACTCCAAGGATATCTTGCCACACAGCTGCAGGGGCAAGACGATCTGTGGAGCGGTGGTCCTAGACCAGCACCCCCAGTCTTCTTCGGCATAAAAACCGACCAAATACTGACCCGAAGAGGTTCCTTTGGATGCAAATGTCATGGTGACATCACTACCATCCCAGTTGCGTACGTCTTCTTCGCTTGCTGTGTTTGTCTTGGCAGTAGCGCGTTCCTCATCGATTTCACACTCTCGGGAATCGAGTATGAAGGCGTCTAAATACAGGCTGCGTGAAGCGCCATCGGCATGATATTGGCCAACACTATCAATACATTCCACTGGCGCAGGTACGGTATGCACACGAACGCCTTGACCCACTTGGGACTGGATCACGCGTGTCGCGTAATCAGAGATAGTGACGACATGACCAATCTCGCGAAGGATCCGCACCCAGTTCAATCCAAGGTCGGTGCCGTCCCCATCCTCATCAGGTATGCTGCCAAATTCCCACGCCATGACGCAGATTGTCGGGCAGCTCAGATTCGCGACCGTACGATGTGGCGGGGTGAAAGAGAGGAATACAGCGTGTTTTTGAGCAGCTTGCGCCTCGGCGAAGATGATATCAACCTCGAGTGCAGGGTCATCGACCTGTTTTACCTCGCCGATTCGGTTCAGCAAAGGTAAATATTTTTCGAGTATGAAGTAGTAGCTGTAGTCGGCACTCCCCAGCCTCGATTGAACCGTTTCCTCCCTCGTTTCTGAAAAAACAATGATGACCAAATCACGCTTCATGGTCAGGTATACACTTTTTCAGTAGGGTATCCAGTCCAGACCTGGCAACCGCTAGTGAACAATAAGACTTCAACGACTCGGTCGCCGCACGGCTGAGCTTTCGATAAGTTCTCCTTTTGCCTCGATACAGCAGCGCGCTATCACCGAAGGCTGTCACCAAAGATTCCCAATTGATTCGGTACCAAAGCGTTCGAAATACCTGTCGAGGGTCCTGAGGCCAAAACGTCAGCTCAGGACTAGAGGCGACGAGCAAACTGTTATCACCATTCACATATTCCGCCATCGCAGTGTTATCAGGCGCTATAGCTGGCACGCCAGCCGACATAAACTCCATGAGCGGCAGACACTGGCCCTCTCCTCTTGAGGCGTTCACGACAAAGTGGCTTTGCAGAACGAGGTTCTCGTAAGCCTCATCGCTTAAATAGCCATGAATAAATACAATGCGGCAGGCAAAGGGATGCAACTCACACAGTATCGTAAAGATATCCGCATAAAGCTCTTCTAGATCATGATAGGTGACCTTGATCAACAGCGTTACATCGGTATCTTCTCGAAAGGCATAAACAAAGGCTGTCAGGATATCCTCCCAATTTTTGCGGCCGTCTTTGGGATTGAGAATCGCCGTATAGAGTATGGGCTTCTTTCGCATTTTCTTGGCCCGGCTCTTAACTGCATTCAACGCCTGTCCAAAAGATGCTTTGAACTGCACGACTCTTGCCTGGACAGTGGGCGTGTCCGGTTGAACGGGAATAGAGCACAGATACAGTGAAGCAATCCCAATTCCCAAAGATCGGTCGTCATGCTCTCCACCAGGTCCTGACTTCAGACCACCTATCCTTAAAAAGTCCGTCTCGCAAACGCCATAAAACTGAAGTTCGTAAGTCAGCTCCCCTGCTACGAGTGTGATCGACTCAGTTTTTCTGCCCAGGGCAACTTCGATTACCTCTCCGTCGTTGTGAAGCATGTGGAAGAGCTCAATCGAAACATGCATGTCTCCATTTACTGCTTGCGGCAACTGAATATGGCAGTCCGCGCCATTTGACCATCTACCGTGTGGCTCCGGTGGATGAAACCCATCGACCACTAAATCCTTCTGCGAAAGTTTTATGGTTTGCGCGATTCCAGATTCGACGCCCATCTCACAATCGGCAGAGGGCCGTCTCACACGCATACTCGCTATGCCAAGACCTATATCTCTTGGGTCTTCTCCGTCCATCGCTCGGTGTTCGAGGCCAAGGAACGTCAGTACATTGCTAGCATCAGCTAGATTAAATCTAAGTACGTGGTGGCTGAGCCGGTCCGTTAGTAGTACATCGGCGCAGGCAGAACCTATTTCAATCCGAATTGTTGACCCGATATTCTGAATATATCCCCGCAGCGTTATCTCGAGCTCAAACTCCCCTTTGAGAGCGCAATCAAACATCATCCAGGGATAGCCGGATAAAGACCAAATACCCCATTTTTCGGGCTCATTGAAGCCGACCAGGGTCAGCGATGTCTGCTCCTTGGCGAGGTCAAAATTCAGAGGCGCATCATCCCACAAACTGACAAGAGCACTTTTTGTGCGTTCGCCCGTATCGGGTTTGGGTCGAATCGACGTATTACTGATTAAAAAGTCTTCCGTATCGATGACGGTGCAATCTAAGGTGAGCGCATCGAGACCTCTGGGGCCAAAGCGCAGGCGTTTATCACGCGTGGACTGGAAGCTGTCCCAAACGGGTGCAGGGATGGATGCAATCTTCAACTCGCTCGCAACACCGGCCTCGACCACATCCCTTGCGTAAGCCGAGTGAGTAATTGCACCGGCGACCGACTGCAAGGTGTCGGCCCAGTTATCTTTGGGCTTAGAAAAACGCTCATTGGGAAGGGTGCTGTATTCCCAGGCGAAGACAGGAATGGCCGGGCATGCAGATATATCAGCCAATTTATCCGGCGGCGCGAAAGAGAGATAGATACAGGTCCCAGATTTTCGATGATTCTCTATCTCTTTATCCGTGGGCGCAGTTTCCAGCACGCGTACCTCACCGTATTCCTGCAACAGAGGCAGAAAACGCTGCATCACGAAATAGTAGCTGTAATCAGCCACGCCTAAACTCGTCTCGATTTCGCTGGCAGCAATCGGTGAATAGACAAGAAATATCAACCGGATGTGCGCTCCCTCTCGCTTCCTTCAGGCCGGTAGTTGGTGCAAGACTGGCCCATCCTTCGGTAAAGGTTCAATCGATTAGTTTGCTAAACAGCGCTTCGGCGGATCTGTCCCAGTCATACACACCGACCCTGTCCAGCGCTCTGTTTTTAAGCTCCACATGGCTTTCCGCGTCAGACACCATCCGCTCCATCGCCCGAAAAATATCCTCTTCAGACAGTGGATCCACATAGTGTGCCGCGGGGCCAGCCACTTCTGACATTGCTGAATTCTCGGACGTTACGACGGGTACGCCACAGGATAAGGCCTCAATCACGGGTAATCCAAAGCCTTCATACAGTGAGGGCATCAGCAGCGTATGCGCGTTGCTGTAGAGTCCCCTTAACTGATCATCGGAAACTCTCCCAAGCAGCTCTACTCTGTCAGAAATACCCAGTTCCTTGACCATACCAGCGATGTTCTGCCCGCCCCAACCCACATTGCCGGCGATTTTAAGGGAAAGACCGGACGCCGTCTCCTCAACAAAACGGCGAAAAGCCCTCAGCAGCCTGGGTAGATTTTTACGCGGCTCCAATGTGCCAACGAACAGAAAATACGCCGGCACCGATATGGCACCAGCTTCCGCTTCACTCTGACTCGTCGCGCCTTGCAACAGGCTAGCCCCCGGAATCACCGCCACTTTGTCGGCGAACTGCGGATAGTATTCCGCGAGTCTGCGATGGGTAAAATTCGATACGACGGCGACACAGTTCGCCCTCGCCATTGCCCTAGGTGTAAAAAATGCTTCAATCTGTTTGCCTGGAAATCGCATGGTCTGGGCACAGTCTTTAAACACAAGATCGTGTATGGTCACGACGGTGTTCACCTCGTTTGGCATAAACAGGGGAATCTGGTGACGCGGACCCCAAAAAGCGCTGATCGCATCTTTCCTGGCCCACATCGGAATCATGATATGAGCAAGCTGCCCCACGCGAAGTCGAGCCGACAAACGCACGACACGATGATGGACATTAGATAGCTTTAACGTATCGACCTCATAATCTATCGGTGAGTACAGATACCACTCCCCACCCATTCGACACATGCGCGATAACAGTTCTTTGGTGTACCGAAAAATCCCTGTACCTGGGTAGGCTAGAGGCCGCGCATCTACCCCGATTCTCACCATGCTCATTCTGAACGCTGCCTCGTTTCTGCGCGCTTATCTCACCAAGTGCGCCGCGATCTCTGCAATGTTGTCGGCAGCCGCTTGCCAGGTGAAGTCCGCGCTGCGTTCTATCCCGTTCTCAGCCGCTACTGCTCGCCAGCTCTCGTCCTCCAACGACCGCTGTAAGGCAAGCTTAATCGCCGCTAGATCAGTCGGGTTCGCAAACAGAGCAACATCAGTGCACAGCTCCGGAAGTGCAGACGTATCGGCACACACAACAGGAATACCACAGCTCATCGCTTCCAACACAGGCAAACCAAAACCTTCATAGTGAGACAGATAGACGAACACACTAGCGCCGGCATAGAGAGCCGGCAAATCTTCTTCCGGCACATAGTCGAGGTGTATCACTTCACCCTCTTGCTGCAGCTTCTGTAAATATTGCATCAGAGACTTATCTTTCCAGCCACTGGCCCCCGTTAAAACCAGGGGAAACCTCTGCTTCAGAACGGAAGACTGCTCATGATAGGCGCGCAAGAGTGAGGCGAGATTTTTGCGTGGTTCCAGTGTGCCAACACTTAGAACATAGCCGGTATCTGCAATGCCATAGCGTTTCAGAGTGCCGACAATTGTACTTCGCGAACGCGGCCTGAACGCCGGACTTACCCCCAACGGTACAACGGCTATTCTGTCTTCGTCGACTGACAGTCGATCAATAAGCTCCCGGCAGACAAACACAGAATCCGTTACCAAACGAGTTGCGTGCTCGACGCTGTGCAATATCTGATCCTTTAGAAAATTCACCCTATCTCGCGGATGAAACTGAGGAAAGTGAAAAACAGATAGGTCATGTATCGTCACTATAGAGGGTGATGCAATAGGAGGCATACTAAAGTTAGGGGAAAAGAATACGTGATCAGAGAATGGCCGCAATCTTTGAGCCAGACTCCGTGCTCTCATGTGCCTATAGGGCCCCAGAAAGTAGCGGTAGGGCAGCAACTCCCTTAGCCGTTTCTTTGTCCTATCTGCAGTAGGCGCTCCATGCTTCTGATCCATATCCCAGGACTCGACTATCTCTCGTCCTCTCAGGAAGCTTACTTGGCATAATTCACGGCATTGGGGCAGGTGTCTGGCCATTTCCAACGCGTATCGACCGATGCCAGAAAGCGGAGGCGTTATCGCGGTAATATCGAGTAGAACTTTCACCGGCTGCTGGGATCGCGGTACATCCATTCCAGCGTTTCGATAAGCGGAATCTGCGGTAGCTTACCAATGCACTCCATGAGTTTGCGATTCGATCCCACTAAACGCTTAACCTCATTGGCGCGAACGAAACTGGGATTTACTGTCACTTCAATTGAGTATCCCACCAGATCCGCCAGCATGCTCAACACGTCCCTAATGGAATAGGCCGCTCCAGAGCAAACATTGTAGATTTCGCCGGGTTTACCTTTTTCCAACAGACGCCCATAAGCTGCCGCTACCATCCTGACATCATTGAAATCACGATAGACATCAATATTGCCGAGCTCAACGGAACGAGCGCCTTCCGCGAAGTGTCTGACCAATTTGGGCAATAAAAACTCGGGGGATTGCCCGACACCGGTGTAGTTAAATGGTCGCGCTAGGGTAATCGGCAGGCTGTCTCGCCATTGTCGCGCCATAAGCTCCATCGCGTATTTGCTAATCGCGTAGTCATTCTCGGGGTTTACTGGGCACGTCTCGTCGATGGTGGGCATCCGAGCGTTGCCATATACATTGGCACTGCTGGCCAGAAGAATATTCTTGGGCAGTTTGCCGCACCCCGCGAGAGCCGACAGCAAGTTGCGCGATCCAACTATATTGCTGGTGTATATCTCGTTGGCGTCATCGTGCGCCACGTAAGCCACGGCTGCCAGGTGTACCACTACTTCCGGCTGTATGCGGGTTACGGCCTCGACTACCCCAACCCGATCCCGGAGATCGACCTCGATGTGTTCGGCCTGCTCCACCCCGCGCTGGCCCAAACCCACTACCTGATAGCCCATCGCGCTGAGCTCGCGCGCCATATATTGGCCGGTAAATCCGCCCAGGCCCGTGACTAGTGCTCTGGAAGTCATAGCCTAGAAGGACACTCCCCTCTCGACGCGGGACAAATCAGCCTTAACCATCATTTCACAGAGCTGCTCTAAGGTGATGTTTGCCTCCCAGCCCAACTCCTTCCTCGCCTTGCTGGCATCACCAATGAGTAGGTCTACCTCGGCTGGACGGTAGAACTGCGGATTGACACTTACAAGCTCCCTACCCGTTCGTGCACACAGGCCTTTCTCACTATCTGCGTCGCCCACCCATTCCAGGGTTTTGTCTACCGCCCGAAATGCGAGATTTACGAAGTCGCGAACGCTTTGGGTGCGATGTGTCGCGAGCACGAATGTATCGGATTGATCTTGCTGCAACATGCGCCACATGCCTTCCACATAATCGCCGGCGAAACCCCAATCTCGACGCGCATCGAGGTTGCCTAGCTGCAATTGATCCAGTTGACCTAACTCAATTCGTGCCACAGCATCCGTAATTTTGCGGGTGACAAACTCCCTACCCCGCAGGGGCGACTCGTGATTAAACAGTATTCCGCTGCACGCAAAAATACCGTAAGACTCGCGATAATTTACGGTCATCCAGTGCGCGTACAGCTTGGCGACGCCATAGGGAGAGCGAGGATAAAACGGCGTAACTTCTGATTGTGGTACAGACTGAACCATACCGAACATTTCTGAAGTTGATGCCTGATAAAACCGAATCGATGGATCGACAATTCGTATCGCTTCAAGCAGGTGCACGGCACCGATGCCGGTAATTTCAGCGGTCGTCGCCGGCTGATCAAAAGAAACGCCGACGAAACTCTGGGCCGCAAGATTGTAGATCTCGCTAGCCCCACTACGCTTGAGCAAGCGAATCGCTGACCCGGGGTCAGTTAAGTCGTAATCAACTAACACCAGGTTTTTATGCTCAAGCGCACCCACCTCTGCAAGCCGCCAATGATTGACAGAACTGGTGCGCCTGGTCGCACCCCAAACTCGATAACCCTTGTCGAGCAGCAGACGCGCCAGATAGGCCCCATCCTGACCTGAAATTCCCGTGACAACCGCGTTTTTCATTGTAATCCTCAGTTACTCGGTGGTCGCAAACGTGGCGACTGCCGTCTCTACAGCGCTCCTAAACAAACGACAGTCTGTCTCTTCTTGGCACAGGGACGCGATCACTGTAACAAGGTTTTTATCTAGTGTTCTGTAAGCCAGTCGCTGCTGCAGAAGTTGTTTCGCCAGTCCGACAAACCCTTTCGCATAGTCGTCGGGCTGGTGGGCTTCTCTCAGATACGCCAAGCCACGTCGGCCAATGGCTTCGAAACGCTCCGGTGAAGCTATCGCACTTTCCAACAGATCACGCAGGTCTTGAATCTCGTTGTCAACGGCAATCGGGCAAACGGTATCTGCAGGTAGTTCATTATACCAGCCAACGTCACTTACCAGAGTAGGAAGTGCCGCCGACCAATACCGAAGCTGGCTGGCAGATGCTTCCCCCATCGTAGGAAAGCGCAGGTTCAAGGCGAAATCAGCAGCATGTAATGCCGCTTCCAGGTGGTCTTCATCAACGTACCCGTGCAGTGTGACGTTGTCCGCGATACCAAAGCGTTGCGCGTATTGCATTAGCTGACGGTCATTGGCCACATTCCCGAACAGCTCTAGCCGTATACGCTGCGGTGCACTTATCTGACCCCAGGCCTCCATAAACTGCAGCAGTCGACGGTTCGGGCCAACATGCCCACAGAACACAAAGCGCACAGGCCCTGGTTTCCTCGACTCACTCGCCGATGCCTGCGGCGCAGCAGCAGCAGGTAGATTGAGGTGGACAACACGTCGCTCATCACCAAGCTCTATCCGCACTCTTTCAAGCGCATATCGGGAGTGCACAACAACCCCTAATGCTCCCTGAATAAAAGGTTGGAACAACGGGTACTCAGTCACCATTTTATTGTAGTCGGCCACAGAATTTTGACTGCGATTGGCCAGGCCTCGGACCTCATCGCCATACTGTGAGCACATCAGCTCCTTCCACAGGTCTGCTTCACCTAATTCTCGAGACAGATGGCGCGCAAGGTCGACAAGGCTCAAGTCATGCAAGACCACTAAACCGGGTTCTTCCAAAGAACGCTGATAGATCGGCAGGTGCAGTGGATTATTCCCAATATGATAAACCGGTAGTGATGCCTCCCCGGGCTCCGCGCTATCCGCTTCTGCCCCGCTAAGCCACCACGATGGGCTGACTGAACCTGATCCATCATCGAGTGCAGTCACGTTGGCATACTGGGCGAGTACTGGCAGTAGCTCAGCGCTGTAGCGCGCTATTTCGCTCGCACGCGCGTCAACCGGAGAGAACCACCGGATTCTGGCGCTCATAGCAAACTCGCGATCACTTTGTCCCAGGACAAATCTATCGTGTTGACTCGTTCGCGCGCGGCAATGCCCATTTTTTCAGCCAAGAGGCGATCACTCCAGAATCGGTCTAGAGCCAAAGCAAGTTCCCGCGCGTCCGGCTTCACTATCAGACCGTTGCGATCGTGCTGCACAAACTCGGTCGCGCCGCCGCTATCTTCGAGTGTAATCACCGCTTTTGACGCAAGCATCGCCTCGGGGGTCACGTATCCGTAATCCTCATCTACGGGAGTAAAGACGACGGCGCGCGACCTGGCATATAGATCAAGCTTTTCTTGCTCTGAGATAAAGCCCAACCACTGCACGCGTGACTCAAGGCCCAATTCTTCTACCTTCTTTTGCAGTCGCTTCAAGTACTGAGGGCTATCTGCCTCTCCGGCAAACACTACTTCTATCGGTTCCTGGACATGCGCAAGCGCGTCGATCACCAATTCCTGCCGCTTGATGGGAGAAATGCGGCTGGGGAAAAAAAGGTAATCGTCGTAGCTGTCCACGCGAAATTTTTCAAGAGAGCGGGGTGGTGGATAAACGACTTGCGAATCTATCTTATTGTATTGCTTCAATCTATTTGTGACGTTTCTCGAAATCGTACATACCGAATCCGCCGCGCTGATGGCAGCTGCGTCCTCCCGGCGAATAAGATCGCGTAGTGCCTTTCCGTCGGGCATGTTTGCCAGATCCGACAGCTGCGAGTCCCATAGGTCATAGGCTGCTCGGTGCTGATGCAATATCCATAGCGACATCGCAGAGTGCGGTATCAACCACATGGGAAACTTCAGCGCTATAACGCGATCAATCGACAAGCCATTGAAGCTACTGATATCCATCAGTTTAGCCGCGATAATGGTATTACTCAGCGTCTGCTGGGGGTACCACTTGAACGGTAGCGTTAGCACCTCACAGCGGTGACCTGCGCCGCGCACCTGCTTGGTTAGGTCTTCCGCCAACACCTCGGCGCCGCCGTAACAAAACGGTATCTGAGTATTGAGAATAAGTACGTTCATGTCGCGTCGAGCGAAGCAACCGCGCTCAAGGCTTTGACCGGCGCAGTAAGTTTGAGATCTGATCGTTCTGGAAATCAACTATCTCACGATCATTGTTCTCTAAATGGTTTGCCTGCATAGCAACATACCCTCTCAGCTCTTCCAGATCGCGTTGCAGGTTAGGCAGGTGGAGTAAAGCCCGCAGCAGGCGAGGCGCGACACCCAACACGGGAATCCGACAAATACGCTCAAATAGGAAAGCCCGTATTAGGCCTTTCACAGCGGTTCCATGCTCTTTACCCTCCGCCCCGTAGCGCAGACGAAACAGTAGTTCGATACGCGAACACTCACCCGTGTGTAACATATTAAGTCGCGAATTGAGGCCATCGGCGTCGGCATCACGCTTCAACAGCACAAGGTAGGCGTTCTGCACAAAACGGCTGTCGTACTCAGTCAATAGCTCAGCCAGCGTCCATGTCTGGCGTTGATAGTCTCGTGCGATTGCGTTGTCGCGTTTGGTCAGCTGCATTGGTCTGAAGTGCTTACCACCCAGCTGAACACGCTCATCGCGCAATAAGGCATTGCCAAGAATTCTACGTTTAATCAGGCCTTCAATGCGTTCCACTTCAGTGATCATCTTATCCCCAACTGATTTCTATTGCGCTGCGTCCGATTGTACAGTTTGAAGTCCATCGCATAGAAACTTCCAATCTCCTTGAGCAGACTTGCATCCAACAGTTGTTGCCGCCAATCAGCGGGATCCGCGGGTAAT
Organism: Pseudomonadota bacterium; assembly: GCA_039025905.1. Lineage (GTDB taxonomy): Bacteria > Pseudomonadota > Gammaproteobacteria > Pseudomonadales > Halieaceae > JARRPM01. Next base: position 45,563 of record JBCCNJ010000005.1, read on the forward strand.
CGCCCTGCTGGTGTATCGGCATAAACTGCCTCAGATGGCGCGTTACTCAATGTCTCGTATGTGGTCAGTTCAGGCAGTGAGATTGAAACACCGCGCAGCTTACCGAGGTCTTGTACCAAGGTTCCGAGCTGCTGGGGACAGTAGAATCGGTCATAGCGATCTGGCCAGGGTAGGTGGCGGGTTTGTGTAAATAGCACGCGATGTTTATAGCGCCCGCTGATACAGCCGCGCACAAATTGACGAAAGCTGATACCCAAGCGCAGATCCGGCTTGGACATTTTCTGTGAATCTGCGAGTAATTGGTATAGCGGGCCCCAATTAGGCAACTGATCTCGTAGCTTAACAAACCGTTGCGAAAACAGATCAACCAATCTTGTGAAGGGTTCATAAACCATGGCAAATATAAAGTACTCTTTGGAGCGGGCCATGGACGCAATTTGCGACCCGCTACAGTCGTCTAGCAGCATGCCCGTAACAAACCGGTCCGTGACCCAGTCGAACTCCGCGGACAAAATGACGTCTCGATGCTCAGCCGACGACAGTTTCACCATCATCTTCTTGATAATATTATCTGCCGCACCTGGCTGCGGCGCGTACGCCAATTTCTTTGCCGGCGCGATCACACACTGGCTCAGAGGCCATGGAACAGTGCGCTGCTGGCGTCTCGGCCAATACTGCTGTGCATCAATTTCGTCGCGTCTGTCCCTTGGCCGCTTCTTTTCAACAAGCACCTGCAGACTCTGCAGTCGGCGACAGCGATCAGTTTCATTAGAGACATGGCGCCATATACCGCCACAGTCTTGATGCACCCAATTAAACAGCTCTTGATCTTCCTGATTGAGCTCTCTCAGGAGTTCCACTAGCTCCCGATCTTCCAAAAAGGGCGCAGCGTAGTTTGCTTTGCTACGATTGACGGCTATAGGGGAACTCCTCGGCCACCCTAGTAGCGCCTCTAACTCGCGATGAAAAAGATCGTAGCGAGCGACCGAACCAATCAGATGATCGCGTTTTTTTAGCGTTTCACGAACATCTGCGAATCGATTGCCGTAAATGCTCAAATATACACACTGACGGTTGCTAATCTCCTCTCGGAACGATTGGCTTTGCTTTATAGACCGCAGCATAGAATCCGGATCGAGAGACCTCTTTTGGAGTCGATGCCTGGCCCGCGCTCGCGCCCCCGCTTTGTTTTCCACAAGTGCAAATGAGGGCTGAGTGTAGTAGCCGAAAAGGGATATCGCTCGCTCTACTGGATCGCGGACTATGGCGCAGAAAAGTGCATCTAATTTCCGAGGATAAAAGGAGAGCCCCTTGTGTCCGCCGACCACAAATCGATTGCCAACAGCCTCTTTCGAATAAGACGCGTTGCCAGCTGCACCACCTTGACTGTGCCAGTAAACCTTCGATTTGCCGTAGTGCCGCTGGAAAGCGCTTCGCTGGCTGGTACCTGCGGTTTTTGGAATGTGCAAAAAAACAAGTTCCGGTGCCGACATGTTATGCGGAGGCCACCACGGACGCAGCGTCGAGCACGCTTCGATAGGCCTTCGCGTAACGTTCCCCCATTCGGCTTCCGGTAAACAGGCGCTCATAGCGTTTACGCGCATTCTGCCCCATGGATTTGGCCTTCTCGGGATGCTGGTACAGATCATCCATGGCCTGGCGCAGCGCATCGCTACTCCCAGGTGGCACTACGATGCCCGTATCGCCATGAATATTGACATGACTGGTCCCAGAACCCACCTCAGCAGATATTAGCGGGCGCGAGCTCATCGCGCCCTCTAAGAGCGTGACACCAAACGCCTCCGATCGAAGATAAGATGGGAACACTACTGCACGGCAAAGTCGAAACAACGCCATTTTTTCTCGATCAGGTACAAAACCTGCAAAGCGAACATTGTCCAGCCCAAGTCGACTTGCCTGTTGTCGCAGTTCGCGTTCCACCGGGCCGCTGCCGACGATCACCGCTTTGTATTCGGCATCCTGCATCGCGTCCAACAAAATATGAAGGCCCTTGTAGTAACGCAGTACGCCCACAAACAGAAAGAAGTCTTGACCGTATTTCTGTCGAGCAGCGACATAGTCTTGCGTCTGATCTCGCATCGCCGGGTAAGAGGGTTCATCTAAGCCAATAGGGATAATCTGTACCTTCTCAGCATATTCGTTAAGCACCTCACTGGTAGCGAAGTAGTTGGGTGATGTCGCCACAATCATATTCATCGCATCCAAATAGCGGCTCATCAACGGCCGATATACCGACAAGAGAAACTGCTGCCTGACGATATCTGAGTGATAGGTCAGGATAGAAGGTCGCTGCTTGCCTATCGTCAGGTGCATAAGATCCGAAAAAGGCCAGGGATAGTGGTAGTGAACAATGTCGGCCCAAGCAACCTCTTTGGCAAAGCGGCGCATACCCCTCAATGCAAATCCACAGGAGGCAATTTCAAAGGTTTTGGGGACCCTGACCACTTGCCCCTCTACTCTTGGCAGCGTGTGCGGATACGGTTCGTCGCTGAGGGTAAATACCTTGCTTGTGACATCGTGCTCCCTGGCTGCCAGACAAATCTGTCGAATCACCTCCTCCAAGCCGCCTTGAGAGTCGGGGAAATAGGTGCGATAGACATGCAGTACTTTCATTCTTATTGTCGCGTGATCTTTATTAGTATCCGTCGATCAGCCGTTATCACTATTCCAAGGGGCTACCCAAAACAGCAACAACATGCCAGGAATAGCGAGCATAGCGCAAATCAGGAAAAAGTTTACCCAACCCGCTTCGTCGACAATGATGCCCGTACTCGCGTTTGCAAAAGTTCGCGGTACCGCTGCGAGCGCTGTGAATAAAGCAAATTGAGTGGCTGCATAGATCTTGCTGGTTTCACGCATAATGAAGGCGGTAAAGGCGGCCGTTCCCAGTCCAACACCCAGGTACTCGAATCCGATCACCAATGCCAGTAGCCATAATTGGGGTTCGGATGCCGCGAGCACCGCAAACCCAAGAATGCTGACCACCTGTACGATACCAAACAACCACAGAGCACGATTGATTCCAAGCTTCACCATAATCAGGCCGCCGCCTAGCCCACCGATAATCGCGGGCCACAGAGCAGCATTCTTGGCAACTAGCCCAATTTCTGTCATGGAGAATCCAATGTCTAGATAAAATGGGGTGGACAAAGCGGTTGCCATGTTATCGCCCAACTTATACAAAAACATAAAGCCCAAAACCAAAATGACGCCGCGCCAACCTCTGCGCCCAACATACTCGGCAAACGGCTCAAAGATCGCCTCCTTCAAGCCTCTTCCCGTCGGAACCTGCGACGCGGGTTCACTCACCAATAAACTCATGCCGACACCAACGGACATGAACGCTGCGGTGATCCAGAACACACTGGACCAGGGCAGGATATCCGCAAGAACAAGAGATAGCGCCCCGGGTACCAGGCTGGAAATACGATAGGCCTGCACGTGTATCGCATTGCCGAGGCCCAGTTCCTCGTCGGGCAATATTTCTCGGCGGTAGGCATCGATGGCTATATCCTGACTGGCACTAAAAAACGCGACGGCCACAGCCAGCCATGCGATAACCCAGGTGGACTGAGCGGGCTGGAAAGCCCCCAGCACACCGATAGAGAGTATCAATGCGACCTGACAGATCAGCATCCATCCGCGGCGACGGCCCAGAAAAGGCGGAATCCAGCGATCCATTAACGGCGCCCATACAAACTTCCAGGCATAGGGAATGCCCACCAGAGCGAACAAACCAATTTCGGTTAGGGAGACCCCACCCTCCTTCAGCCACGCGGGAACCAGCTGAAACAACACATAAAGTGGCATGCCGGATGCCAATCCAGTAAAAACGCAAATCAGCATCCGACGATTCAGTACCGCCGCTTTCCAGTCGGTCATCCGGAGTCTGTGCCTCCGATGTCCGACATGTTTCCAACAGAGAGTTGCTCACGGTAGTCGTGCAGAAAACGCTCCCGAAACTCATCACTAAAACGATTGCTCTGCTTTTTCATTTGCAATTCGCTCAGGTCAAAACGTGCGCGCTTAACGCCTAGATGCGCCGCTAGCGCCTTAGCACCTGCCAAAGGTTTACGCGCAAACTCATCGTAAATAACGCGATAAGGCCGAATCTGAAATACCGAACAAAACAAATTGATAGCCATATGCGAATTGGCAAAACCCTGTAAGCGGCGTCTGATGTCTTTAAAGTCGTATACCGGTTCTCTGCCGTCGGTTTTATCAAAGCTATGCCACTGCTTGGTTTGATCAGCGATTGCGAATGAGATGGCTTGGGACAGTAGATCCTCACGTTGAATGAGCACCCAACGCACGTCGTCAAAGAAACGCGGAATTGCCATGGAGCGCATTAGCATCATTGCCTGTCCATAAGACGCCTTGAGTCCCAAAACCGACCCAGGTTTGTGTTCGTATAGTCTGTTGGTCTCCCAAGATAAATAGTCAGCGAACGTCGTTAGATTTTCGCGTTCGCAGCGCTCGAGAACCCAGTTCGTATTCAGCGGTTCACCGAAACCCGTGAATTGCTCAGAAGCGCGCATATGTTCTGAAACCAGAGACGACCCTGACCGGTTGGTGAATAGCATGATGCATACCGGCTTTCCCAATGGTATGATCGACGATGGGATGTGAAACTCGCGAAAATAAGCTCGCAGTTTCTGCTCATGGAGAGATACTTTTTCGAAGGGCAACTTCAAACTGCGTACTCTAGATCAGCGGTCATCAACTCTTCACAACCATTGAAGCAAAGTATCAGCCCGCCGGGCATCAAACGCGTCCCAGAGATCGCATTCGGACAACATGAGTAGCATCGCCCGCGCAAAGAGGCTTCGATGCCTGTGATCTGCTCGACGACTGAAGAAGTCGTACAGTGCGTTAACGCTAGACTGCAAAAGCGTTCGATCGAGTCGGTATTCATTGACCTTCTCAGGAGGTGGGATAGGGTCCTGAAAAAATGTCTTACCGTTCAGATACCGATCTGAAAGGCGCTTATTTGCGCTTAACCACTTCCTGCGATACCGGCGGTATAACCCCTTATGAACGTAGGTACATAAAGGCATAGGCTCCTCGGGCCAGATATCAGTCAGCGCGGCCAACACGCTTTCGTTCTCACCCTTGTCATACCCAACCCGATTCAGGCACTGCTTAATATAGAGTTGGGTAGGGCCTAGGCTGGAGTTCGGCGCTAATAGCTTTTCCTTCAGAGGATCGATGCCCACGAGCGCGCTAAAATCCTCAGCAATATTACCCCCTAACCATTGTACGGGTTCATAGGGACGGATGAGCATATTCTCGGGTCCTACAGCATTACCCCATACATCCAACAGTTCATCATAACCCTGCTGGAAAATCTGATGTGTTTCAAAAAACTCGTATGCATTTTGCGCCCACTGCCGAGCGCCTTTTACATCCTGATTAAAAAAGGAACTGTAGAGCTGATCCTGACGCCGTAAGTAAACGATGACTTTGATCTCAAATCCCTGCAGGCGACCGCGAATATCCGCAAGCATGTCTTCTAGTCGCCGAGTCTGACCAAAAAACAGTTCTGAACTGAGTATAATTTTTTCGATCCCGGTATGCTGCTCGATTTCTCGTCGTAAGTCTTGCCACGCCTCACCCCTGGTCTGATCGCCATACCACAGATCGGCCATTGAATGGCCCTGATAGATCTGTATAAGGTCGGCAACCAGGGTGTGATGCGCATCGCCGTGTCGCAGCAGTTTGGGATACAACACGCCCTGCTTCAGTAAATATTGGTAGTTAGCCGCCAGCAGGCTCTGCAGATTCGATGTCGCCGTCTTGGGAGCGCCAATGTGTAGGTAGACAGTAGCCATGTCTGGAAAAGCGTTAGCCTTATCTCCTTTTATTCTTTATACACAATGTCATGCATTGGGCGAGAAGAAAGCCGGCGCTTCAGAGACTGCTTGAGTCTAAACGGCACCAGAGCAACGCATTTTGCCACAAGCGGACTACGGCTGAGACGCCAGATTCTTCGCAAAAGGCGTTCTGAGGGAGAAAGGCCCTCTCGCGAGAGGTGATAATTGTCGGCAAGACTATCCAGCGTCTCTAACCGAAGTGCCCCCTGACGTATCGCTATCGCACTGGGGTACTCCTCGATGTAAAAGTCGCCGTCTTGCAACAAGTTCGCTTCTGGATTCAGGCCCAAGCGTTCACCCGCAGGCAAACCGCCCTGCTGCAGGACACGCTGCCAGAACTCAACCCACCCGGTTCGCGGCAAACCCCATGCCGCGAGGGTTGAGTGGGCCCGCCCAGTCAGCCGCTCGGAAAATGCACCCAGGTCAGGTGCGACAACTGCTAGCCCGCAATGAAGCGCCGCGCTGAGTGTGTAACTATAGGTCTCCGGCCATTGGGCGGGATACCACATGACATCCGGCGCGATACCCTCAATCAGCCCATAGACTTCGTCATTTCGGTAAGGCCCGTGCGACACTACCGCCGCATTTAATGCTCGGTAAGCGTAGCCTAGCAAATGAAACTCAACCGATTCCTCGGCCATTGCCAGTGCTACAGCCTCCAGCATATCGGCACCCTTCTCCCTGCTGAGCGCACCGATGACCAGAACGCGCAAAGGCCGTTGACGATCATACTGCCACCGCACTGCCGGGTATGGCTGAGAGCGAGCATAGTCGGGATGCCAGGCCACGATAGCGGATTTCACGCTGAAAAACCGACTGAATCGCTGGCAGGCGTCTGCAGAGGGAAAAATGACTCTATCGGCGCGTTCGACCAGCAAGCGCTGATTATCGCGCCATTGTTCGGCATTCACCTGTGGTGGCAGCGGGTAGTGGCTTGCGCAGCGCTGATCAAAATCCTTATCTGTCTCAGACACGTACCGGGCGCGGGCGTCCGTTAGGGTGGGATTTCCATTGACCAGATAATAATCATGAATCGTCAAGTCGTGGCCGACCCCAAGATCACTACCCAACAGCCAAAGTCGCGGCGGCAAACCCATCGTATGGTGAAAGTGAACTCGGCCAACGCCCAGATCCCTCAGTAGTGCAATCAACTTTTCATATTCACCGGGAATATCGAAGTGCAGGCCATCCTGCAATAGCGTTGTGCCGTCGAAAAAGTTTAGCAGTACAGACAGCCCCTCATCTTCCGGCGTGATCCGTAAAAACTGAACACGTCCTCGATACAGCTCAACCAGTTCTTCTACATGCTGTTGAGCACCTCCGCCCATATTGTGGGAGACCATCAGGGCAACAGGGAGTTTTCGCGCGACAATGAGTGAAAGCAGCGCACGGCCGCGTTTCTCTCGAGCAGGATCCGCCTCTAAATATCGGGCGACATCGGCTGCATATTGCGGGTGCTTTTTGGCTAGCAGAACCTGTGCCTTCTCGGAGCGCGACTGCTGTTCAGCGCCAAAACTGACGCCTCCCGCATGATAGACAAAGCAGTTTGCGAGGTGCAGATTACTCCATCCGGCTTTTTCTGCGCGCTGACACCAATCATTCTCCTCGCCATAACCCTGGCCGAAGGTATCGACGTCGAACAAACCAATCTCATCAAGGCACTGCCGGCTGATATACATACAATGGCCCATGGTAGTTGGCACAGGTATGACATCATCGGGGCCGAAAAGCGCTGCAAAACACCCATCTATCTCCGACAGCGGCATATCGAAGGGTAAGTTGTTGTCACTACAGAAATTGGGGAAGCTAAAAATAGTCGCATTGTTCGAAAAGGGCGTAATGCTCGCCACTTTTTTGTTGTGGTAGGCCGCTATTCGCAGTCGATTCAACCAATCCCCAGCCACTTCAACGTCACTATTCAAAAGCACAATGTCGCGTTCGGGAGCGTAGCTCATCCCGCGATTCGCGGTAGCAACGAAGCCAAGATTCTTTTCGTTTTCTAGTAAGATGATGTGCGGGTGGGCTTCGCGAAGATCGGATAAGAAGGCCGTAATCTCAGGCTCGGGGGAGGCGTCGTTGATTACGACGATTCGAGCCCAATCATGATCGATTGTTCGTAGTACTGAGTGCAGGGCGCAGCGCGTTTCGTCCAGCCCTTTGTAGACCGGGATAACAACATCAACTTTGCGCATGCTTTAAGATCTGACGAACGAAAATGCCAACCCCAGGTATGCTGCGAATTTTGTCTAGCTGAGCATGGATGCGCGCTAACTCAGCATCCCGCTCACGCACAACCTGCTGAGCGTGCGTATGCTCATCTCCTAGTTGTGATAATCGTCTATCGAATTCTCGGATCTGTTCATCGCGCTCTTCAATTGTGGCCAAAGCAGCCTGGTGCTGCGTTGATAGCGAGCTTATATCCGCATCACGCTGGTCTATAGTAGCCAGGGCATTGCGATGCTCAGTCGATAAAGACGCTATGTCGTTATCTCGCTCATTCAAAGTATCCAGTGCCTGCTGATGCTCCTGACCCAAATCACCAAGTTTTAGGCCCCGTTCGACAAGGCCTTCCGCCAGTCCCTGCAAGGTCTCAACAACAGGATACGCACGCTCGATCTCTTTGGTCAAAGCGTCAAAATCGACCTCGCCATCGTCGGCAGAATTTAACAAATCGCTACCGTTAGTGGCGTGCTGGTGGCGCAAAGCTGACTGCACGGCTTCCGCGGTCGCTTCGGAGGGATTAAGAGGCAGGACTTCACTCAATGTCGAGGCGATCATCGAAGCGTCGTCAATGAGCTCGTCATAGCGTATGTACAGAGTATCCCTGGGTGCGGATGCGGCGATTGAGCTGCGGTATGACGCGTAGAGTCGCAGGCCATATCCAATGGGAAACCTGTCTCGCCTCTCAAGCGATTGCGCCACCTCTACAGGCGCTCTATTCACAACGCAAACTTTGCATGCAATCGCTAATTCCTGACAAAGATCTAACCAAAACGGCAGAGTGAGGGATATTCGAGGATCTTTCAGTGCCTGCACAGACGCATTGCCAAATCCGGTACGCAATCTTATTGCGGCCTCAGAACGCAGGGCGTCGAAAACAATCATCTCGCCAAACTACATTCGCTGATTTCGCGAGGTGGTACCAACGATGGCCCAGGATTTCGAGCAACTGTTCATTGATTGCAACCACTGATCGGTCTTCCCAAAATCCGCGGTCATTCACCTCTTGCATTGGGTCGAGTAGATCGTCGCCGAAAGATGCACCACAGGACTCAAGCAGAGTACAAAAGGCGGAGGTGCCAGATCGGTGCACCCCCGTGACAAGCAATAACAGTTCAGGCGTTTTAGACAAGTTTCATCACCGCGCTAAGAACAGCGGTAATACGAACGCCACGGTGCGTCTGCTGCTTACTGTTGTTGCGCTGTCTTTGGCTCACTAGCCTTGATCAGTATTTCCTCTACCGCTGCATCATCTATGAAAGTGTCCTCCGACATTCTAAAGGTCGAATCGAAGTCCTTGGCAGAAAGTTCGATATATTGCTTGCTCAGTGCAGAAATAATGTCGTCCTTCACTTCCTCAAAGGGTTTGTGATGCGCGGGTTTGACATCGTCGAGCTGTACAATATGCAGCCCAAATTTAGTATCCACGACGGGTGAATGTCCGCCTACCTCGTCGATATTAAAGACTGCGCCAATATAATGGGCATCAACGTTAGGCATGCCCAACTCCAACCAGCGGTCAAAAGTGCCTCCAATCGCCTTAGACTTGGGATCCTCAGAGTACTTCTCTACCAACTCGCGAAAATCTGCTCCTGCTTCCAATTCAGCGAGAATTGCTGCCGCTTCGGGCCTACGTGCATCTCGATCGCAGGCGCCAGGCGCGCAGCGCAAGATTAAGTGTGATGAGTATCGTTTTTCGGGTACCAATGCATATCGATCTTTTTGCGTCTCGTAACGCTCCGCTGCCAATGCCGACATGTCCGGAATTTCAATATTTGCAAGGTATTCTTTAACCATGTGCTGGCTTTGTAAGTTTCGTATCGCCAACTGCAGGCGCCAATAGGCGTCCGGATCTGTCTCCGGATCAAGTTCGGCAGCACTAGCCGCTAACTTTTTCGTTGCCAGTGCGATGTTTAGTAATTCGATGCGATCGCCGGGATCACGCATCGCGGCTTCGCGCATATCCGGTGACCAACGTTCGATAATATAGGTGAGCTCTTCGCTAGATAAACTAACGCCTTTATCTTCGACGACGTTATCGGCATTGATCGGCGAGACGGCCAAGCAGTAAATGCTCAAGCCACCAACAAACCGCAAGAGAGATGCTTTTTTCATTGAGTGTATACCTTAGATATAGAAAAACCGACGCCTGACGGCGTCGGTTTTCATGTGTACAGCTCGTTTGCTTGATCGGTTTAGTCGAAGATAAAACCGGAAACAAAGCTGTGATCGATCAGACGACCGTAGTTCGCATCTGGGTTAGATGGGAAGCTACGCTGCCATGCAACAAAGCCGATAACCGGCACATTGCCTTGAGCTGCAACACAAGGAATGTTGTTGAACGGAGGTCCAATGATCGGAGTGAACATGCGAGAGTTCGGGTTGAGCGATGGGAAGTTATCCCATGAAGTGCTACCCGGAGTGAACTCACACACAAACTGGTTGTGGTTAAGAGTGCTGAATACTGACAGCTCCGCCCAACCGAACTCACCAAGAACGGTGGGGTCGATAGTAGTGGCAAAATCACTCTGCAGAACAGGTGGTGTAGTACCATCAGTCCACTCTACAACGTTGACCTCAAACGGGAACACCAGTTGGTTAACTTCGCCCGGAGGTGCCGGCGAGATCACCAGGTTACCGTCTTCAGGAACGACGCCTGTCTCTTCCCGGTCGTACAGAGTCGGGAAAGCGTCAACCGGAATATCTCGGAAGTCACACGCAGCGATCGAGTCATCAAGCGGAGTCAGCGGATCGTTTGGAGTTGCACAGTTTGCAAAGTCCAGATCGGCTGCAGAAGCCCATGTGACATAGTCGATCATGGTGTACTGACCCGGCAGTGTAACAACCCAGTCTGTCGATACGTTTCGAGCTGTTGCTACTGACCAGTCGTTGAGAACCTCTGATACACCCAGAACGTTACCGCTACGCAGTCTGTTGTAACGATCGCGATTTACCTGGAACAAAGGACCACCGTTCAGATCTGGATAGTCGAAACCTTCAATATCACCACTGAACAGACCAAATTCTTGGTTAGTCATCCAGGGGTTGAGAGAGAAGTCTTCGATGTGAGTGGCGTTACCACCGAACTCAGTACCAGCTTCTGCGTCACGGAAGAAGTAAGAAACGGCCAGTGCGTTCTCACCGTCAAAGTAGGTGTTTGAACAAACACCGGGACCGCCTACTGCTGGTGACGGGCTACAAACCGAACCTGTTACGCCCAGGTATACCGCAGTATCAAGTACTTCCTGTGTGGATGAGAAGTAGTTGATGATACCCTTGGAAACGGGTGTGCCGTTCGCAAAAAAGTTAGAGGCTACCGCTTCACAATCCAATGGGACGCCATCGATGTGCTTCGCAGCGCGAGAAATGGCGGTGTCAAACGATGTACCCATACCGATAACTTCGATATAGCCTTCTTCAGCGCCCGGACGGAAGATAAACGGCATTGGGAAACGGCCGTCCGCTCTGATCGGGGCAGTACAGGAGTTGTCAGTAGTGTTGAAGACGATAGTGCCATCGGCCTCTTCGTCAATAAAACCAGTCCACTCGTCCTTTGGAGAGAGGATGAGGTTGAAGTCGAGCGCGTCAGCGGAGTCCGCTGCACGTCTCAGGCGAAGCTTAACCACCTGAGTGTAATCACTCGTGTTAATAATGTGGACGCCAGTTACCCAGTTGGCGTTCACCGTGTAATACGGGATCAGGGCGAGGTCACCAATGTTGCCGGAGGCAATACTTGGATCAACCACCTGGGCATTAGACACACTGGCGTAGCTCGCTGAAGCAGCGGCGACGGCAGTGGCAAGGCCCAATCGCTTGAACTTAGTTTTCATAAAGGAGACTCCTACAGTCTTTTTTTGTTTCACAACTTAATGGTTTGAACTGCTAGCGCTATTCTCACCAGCCGCAGCCAGCTGTCAACACCAACTAATACCTAAGCATCCGCGCTATACCACCACTGGCCATCAATGAGCATCCATCTCTCGTTGAACGATACCGGTATCGCACCTAATGCCTGAGAAGCAGTTGACGTTTGTTTGAGCGGTTTGGACATGACCCTAACCGTCACACTTGCTACAGCTGCAGCGGCATCATAATTAACCACTTCAATCCCTGTCAACTCTCTTTCCACCGCATAGGAAAATTGCAATACATACAATTCCTTAGGAAAGACTGTTCGATAAACAGGTGTAAAAAATTCATACACCTCCCCGTAGGCATTTGCCGACAACAATTGCCATCGATCTCTCACCCGTTTTTCGAGGGCTGAGACCTGCTCTGCGGTTAAGCCTTTGGGCACCTCAGACGCCGATACCAGCGGCGCAGTGAAGGCGGCTAACCAAGCTATGATGACAATCCTGACAAGCCCAAGCTGTTTATCTAACATATTGTGTTTATTGCCTTTTTTGGAAAGCGCGCGATTATACAGCAAGTTCGCGCTTCCACAAGCTTAAGGTCTATTCCAAGCTTCAATGCGACGTGCTCGAGACTCTAGTGCAGAGCGATACAGCGCAACATCGTCGGCATGAAATGTCGCGATCTCCTGTCTATCCGTATCGCTCAGCTCGTCGTAGACTGGGTTTCGCGGCCCGTTATCGCGACTATTTAACGTTTTAAGCAGCAAATTATTCCCTAATATTTCTTGTGAAAAGTACCGTAATTCCTCGGGGTAATATTCTGATATTCCGACAAAAGCCAGTCGTTGACGAGGGAACCCCCATAGAAACTCGCAGTACACGTTTCGAAGCTCGGGCGCCAGGCAGAACTGCCGCAGTGTCCAGCGCTCTTCTATGACGCGTCGATGCAGGGACGTTGTCGACCCTAACTCGGGCTCGTAACTGCGTTGCCAATAATGATAGTGGGAGATCAGGCGCGCCAGCGGTTCTCTCAGCCAGGTGACAAAAACGCAGGGCACCGACTCCGCTAAGCTCAGATATTTCACGGGCAGAAAGTGGCCATGCACGCAACCTTGGGGAGAAAACTCTACCGCCGAGAGTGCCTTGCGACTGCGCTGGGCCTGCTCCCTCCTGGCGTGTGGCGAATGCGCGAGCGGATAGTCACCATAATCCGCCTGAAAACGATCCCCAAAGTGCGACTCCAGGGCAGCCCGAAAACTCAGTCCAGCCGTTTTGGGCATATGAACCGAAATCAGCACAGCTTACTCAGATGGGAGCTCAATCAACTCCATATTTCGGATCTGCGAGCGCATCTCTTCGCTAACCTCGCGCAAGTCCTGTTCGTTGTAAAGCGCTCTTGGAGTGATGATTACGAGGAGCTCGGTCCGCGTGTTCTCCTTAACTGTGCTGCCAAACAGAGGCCCGACCACAGGTAGCGTATGTAAGAAGGGGACACCCGATTGAGCATTGCTCGCATTTTCACGGATGAGACCGCCGAGCACCACTGACTCGTTAGACCGCACCGCGACTCTGCTCATAATAGCCCGCTCAAGGAAAATTGGGTTGTCGTTGACGCCCGATGATGGTCCGACATCTGTCACAGATTGTTCGACCTGCATCGTAACCAGACCTCCCGCATTGACCGAGGGGCGCACATTGAGCTGCACACCCGTATCTCGATATTGTACGTTTTCAACGACATTGCCGCCGTCGGTCTGAGACGTTGACGTCAGTACAGGCACCTGGTCGCCGACTTGAATATATGCGTCGTGGTTGTCCAGCACCATCACGGACGGTGTCGAAATGACGTTGAGCAAATTTTCTTCCGCGAGCGCCGTTAACACGGCCTTTATCGCACCACCACTGTTGACAATCGAGTATGAAAATCCACGGTTGATGGGCTCAATCAGCCCCCTTCTCGCTGTGGATGTCAGTAGCCCTGTACCTGTCCTGTCGTCCCCAATCTCATTGCTAAACGTCCACTCGAGTCCATACCTGAGATCGTCGTTCAGCGTGACCTCAATGATACTGGCTTCTATTATGATCTGGGTCGCCTCTTGATCGAGCTGCTCCAAAGCAGTTTCGATAATGCGGTACTGAATACCTGTCGAGTAAATCAGTAGCGAATTGCTCTCCGGATCTGCCACAACGCGAACGTCGTCTAGAATGCTATCGCCACCCCCCGCCAGGGAAACGGATGAGATACGGTTGCCCTCCCCTCTTCCAGAGTTGTCCGACCGTGGTTGAAAGTTCCCACTTAATGACGATGTCCCGAAACTCTCCCTGTTCATGCCAGGTGCAACTGACGCATCGTTGCCGAACGCTGAAAACGACGAAGACGACCCAAAATCGCCGTCACGCGAGGCGTTCCTGTTTTGATTCCTATTGCCCGAATAGATGCTGTTCAATAGCTCTGCCAAGCGCTCGGCAGATGTATTCTGCGCCGGGTAAACATAGAGCCGTTTATCCCCATCGGATTGGTAGGCATCGTCAAGCCGCGTAATCCACTCCTGCACAATATCCAGATAGTGTGCCCGTGGTGTTACTACCAGAATACTGTTTAACCTCTCTATAGGGATTATCCTTACCAGCTGAGACCAGTCGCCGCCTTCTTCCTTATCTCCGTCTCCGTTAGATAGCAGCGCCGATAGTGCCTCATGTACTTCCTCAGCGTTGCTGTTTTCCAAAGGGAAAATACCCACAGACATCCCGGCCAGCAGGTCGACGTCAAACGTCTGTACCATCTCCAACCAGCCGTTGAGCTGGCCACGTGTTCCCGCGAGCATCAACAAGTTTCGGACGTTGTCTACCCTGACAAACGCCTCTGGTTCTGCCACTGGCTCGAGAATTTCCGCCATATTGGAGGCGCTAATGTACTTCAGAGGTATGATGATCGTGCTAAACCCCACGCCAGTGTTGCGCGGATTGGACACACCGGGCGCAACCCGGGTGCCGTTCGATATGTTTGTTACCAGGTAGCGCCCGTCTTCGCCCCGAATGATGATGACGTTATTGGCTTTGAGCAGCGATTCTAAAACGGCGAATAACTCGTCTCTGGGGATGGGCGTTCGGGTTCTCAGGGTCACCTCACCCGTGATGGGCTGATCAACAACGTAATCGAGCTGCAATATATCGCCCATGATGGCGTGCATGACTTCGCTGAGGGGCGCTTGCTCAAAGTTAATTGTGACGTCATCCCCCAAAAAACGTATCGACTCTTCCACTGGGGGGACTCTTACCTGCCGATTGTTGCCTCGATATAAGGTTGGCTCGTAGGATTCTTCATCCTCCGCATCGATCTTAGCCTGTGCTAAATCGGCAGCCGAGGTGGCCAGGGGTGCGGAAGCGTCTACGCCGGTCCCAGCCGTAGAGGAATTGGCTGCTGTAGGCGCACCACTCTGTCTACTACTGTAAGTGCTAGCACAGCTCGTTAGCAGCAGCACAAGCCCCACGGCTAATAGTTTATTCATTATAGATTTTCCCGCTCGTCCCTTATCTAATTAGTCTGGCTGTGGCGCCAATAGTTCTTGTTAACCTGGACCTAAACCCAGTTGTCTGGGTTTTTCTTCTACTTTCTCGGAAGCCCCCGGCGTGACTCTTTCCCGGGGGGCTTGCTGATCAGCGCTGGTAACCGTCTGCTCACTGGCCTGCGTGTAGGGCTTCACTGCTCGACCTATCGCTGTATTACTGTTGGTGGTACGAGGTGCAGATCTCATCACGACACCGCGTTCGAGCTGCAAGGTCTCCCTGCGCCCACCCTCCACAAAGTGGATTCCATTTTGATCTATATCAGCCAACTCCCAACCATCTAGCTGTTCGCCTACCAACAACCGCCTCTCGTCGTCTTTGACCATGACAATGACGCCGGCGCGATCACCACTGCCAAACACACCTACGAGTTTGACGCCCTGCAGCTGCCCAGCGCTTTTTTCACTTTCTACAGGCACTTCCGTCACATCCACAGGACGTCGGCCACGCCAGAAAAGCGGTCTTTCTAACACAGCAATTCGCGACTCCATTTCTAAGAGGCGCGGGCCAAGAACCGTTGGAATCTGCATAGAATCGGCAGCAGGACTAATGGATTCGGGTCCTGTAGTTGAAGTCAGGCGAATCGCGCTGTACACGACCTGCATGCAGAGCAGTAGAAAGATCACCAAAGCTACGAGTTCCAGTCTGCGCAGCGTACGAAGTGGGTCTTCGGCTACCTGATAGCGCTGAACAATACGCGTGAAAACGCTCACAGCACAGCCCGCAACGACAACAACTGGACGCTGGCAGTGAGCTCTTGCACGTCACTCACCTCTCGGCCTCTAATAGCACGGGCCGGGTAAACATCCATGGATTCTACCAACACCAACGGCAAATACTGCGCGAGTTCTGCTAGCGCATTATCAAGTGCAGCGAGACTACCTGTGGTAGTCAGCTTGACTGCGATGTAGTCAAAATTTCCCTGCTCACGTACAGGCAAGACCTGACTATTGTTAATCGCAAGTCCTGCTCCAGAGAAAATCTCTCGCACCTGTGTTTGTAACTCTGCGGCTACAGCGGCCTGATCTTCTGTTGCGGGATAAACCAACTCCAACACTTGCGAATCAACCACTTCCGCGGCATCACGCAGCGCTTGCTCGTAATCAATAAGACCTTGCAGCCGGGCCAGCCTTGGCTCTATGCGACTGATTTCGTCCTGAGCCTCGCTATAGGACCCATAAAACACGCCCATAAGGTAAAGAAACAACAACAAAGGCAGCACGAGTGTTAAACCACAAATCCATGCAGTACGCTGATGTAGGCGCAGCCAGCTCACTCCAACACCTCAGCGTCAATCGAAATGTTAAGATTAAACTGCTCCCAGCCGTCCCGCATTCGAACGATCGGACCCTGTGCTTTTATTGACACGTATGCGGGCTGATCCGTGAGCTCAGACATGACCTCAGCGGCGTTCATTGCTCTACCGCGTAAACTCATTTCGGGACCATTAATCGCTATGCTGGTGATGTAAGCGTCATCATCCAATAGTTGGGTAAGCCGTGCAATTTCCAGGTGAGGGTTGGGAAAGGCGGATACCACTTCGTTGGCCGCACTGATGGTTTCGTTAGCAACCGTCAAAATCCCGCGAAACTCTGATGCCTGCTTGGCGGCGGTCGAGGTCGCGCTGGTGAGACGCTCTATTCGATCCAACTCTGCGCTTTTGAATAGCGCTGCAACCCCTACCATAGCCAGCAACAGCAGCGCGATGGCAGCAACAAGCAAACCACCGTGTTGAAGTCGCTTCTTATAGCGACTTTCCCGTAGACCTTCGCCGAACCCTTGCAATACCACCATCACACCTTCAATCTCAACCCAAACTTCCTGGGCCCGGCTATTGTGAGAATCATGCTCTCGACCCAAAAAAGTCATCACCGCACTCGCGGAAACGATCGCGAGCGCGATTTCAATACTCGATTCCGTTCTGGTCAATACCGACCACCCCCACCGAGTATCACTCGCGGCAAAAGGGCTACTGGAGCGCACTTCTAGATCCAGCAGAGAATTGAGCTCGCTCTCGGCCTGGACAGGAACGGAAATGCGTTTGTTAAGCACCAACTCATCCGGTATCAGCACCGCCGTGCAGTCCGAATCACCGGCGGTTGTGCAAACCTCGCCCGCCTGGAAATTGCTGCTGCCTTGGGCGCTGCGCAAAGTCACGACTTCATCAAGACGATGGCGAATTGGGGAATCATATGACCACAAAAGATCCCGCCAAGCGGCCATCCAGTAGCGACCGAGATGGCGGACATCGAAGCCGAATAACTCCCATGTGTTCGTGTTATCAAGCTTCATCGCGAAACCTGAATCGATTTCTAACCACGCGAGGTGACTCGGTTCGTGTGAAATGCCAAGGTAGCGCAGAGGCCGGGCTAGATTCAATGCTCAGCCACCGCCGACGCAACCATACTTGATCTCCGTGACGAACGATGGCATCCGCTCGATAGGCACCTGAGAGTGTCCCTGCGTTCGCACCCGGATTAGCCGACGCGGCAGGGCGTAACGAGTTGGATCCGCCCGCCTCTGCACGCCTGCTGCGAACAGACTCCGCCCTGGCAGGATCCGCCTTTGCCAATACCTCTAGCACCTCATCAGGGGCTTTCGACCAGTCGATCCCACCGCGCGAGGATTCGCCTATAACAACCAGATCTCGAATCGCATCGAGTAAACTGCGACTGGTACCAGGAATTCGCAACACATCCTCCAGTGCCATGAGTTTGACGCCTCTATTAAACGGCCCAGTTCTGCGCGCAGCCACTATGTTTTCGGCCAGTTGCAGGGACGCCTCCTCATTCAACTCCCCAGTAAACAAGAACAGGGCAGCCAGCAGGGGCACGGGGGCCGAGTTGAGATTGATCAATCCACTGGTTGGAGTCAATACCACAGCCACTTCTTGCCCGCCCAATCGATAGCTGCGCGCCATCGTCGCCTGCATGACCTCCGCCATCATGCTATCCACCATCATTAGTTGTATGGCGCCATCACCTGCCGCTACGGTTTTAGCTTCAGCCATATGCAGCTGGGTCAGCTTATTGTCGACTCTGGCATGGGCAACGATACCGGCTACCAGAAGCGACATGCCTGCAATAAACCAAACGACTATGGCAAGCGCGACGCCTTCTTGATTGTTCAGCTTATGGGAACATACTCTCATTGCGGAACCTGCATAATCAGCTCTGGCCAAAAGCGATTACCCGTTTTTAATTCAACGCGCACCCAGGCCGCCGCGTCGCCACGCCGCCAATCTTGTTGCCAGGGTTGACGATAATCACCCCGCCAGGAAAGATCGAAAACCTGAACCCCGTCCGCCAGGGCGCGCATCGGAGCCTGCCCCCAGTTTTGCGGCTCCCCTGATGAATCGGGCTCCTGCCAGCGCAGCGTGAGCACATCGCCTTCTTTCGCCAGCCGCAAAAAGTAACTGCCCCCGAAAGCCTCGCCAATCATGATGGTAGATTTCCAGATTAAGGCGTTGGGTTGAATCTCAAAGTAAGCCTCGTCGCGATTATTGCCACCCAGAGTGAGTCCGCCGGCGCTGCTCGTACCCACCGCCGCGGATTCGATGCTGTCGCGCAAAAAGGAGCTTACCGCCCTCATTTCGTCGACGCGCGCGGTCATGCGCTCCAGTGTCACCTGAGTGTTAGCCAGCGTGCGAAACCCTGTCACCGTCGCGAGCATCACCATCGAGAGAATACTCAGCGCAATGACGACCTCAATTAGCGTGAAGCCATTCGCGTAAAGCCGTGTGCCAGATCTCGAGCTATAGCGTGCTGCCTTCACTCGACCGCGCCCTCAACAACAGAGTTCAATCGAATCTCAGGACGTCGACGCCCATCCTGCCAGCTCACCGATACTTCAATTGAGTGCAGTTTGACCGAAGATAGTGCTGTTCGATTAAGATCTATGGGCTGGGTGGCGACCCGCCACAGAAAACCGCCTTGCGTTTCTCCGCTCTGCTGCACACCGCCTGCGGGTACTTGTACGTGAGACGCGATCAAAGAACGAGCCAGCTCGATGCCATAGGTATACTTCTCTTGCGCTCGAACATTGCGGGTTGCGCCTGTGGCCGCCTGATACAAGGCCCCCAACGCAAGGCTGAGAATGGCGATCGCAACCACCATCTCCAGCAGGGAAAACCCACTCTGGCGATCAGTTACTGACATAGGCTTCTTGACTCACGCGCCCCAACAGCCAGTCCACCGATACCCTTACTCCCGAACCATCCTGGCGTTCTAAGTCAATACCACCACCGGTGGAACCACCCTCTGGGTAGAATCGAATCACACCCACATTACCCCTGTTGAGTTCGCCGGCAGCATATACCTCTATCGCTAGATTGTTGGGCAGACGGGTAACCTTACCGTTGAGGCCGATACGGCGCTGAAAAGGATCGATTTGCACGTCCTGCGTTCTGCCTGTATTGACTGCCTGATAGCGAGCCGATGCCAGTGTGGTCACAACATCCCGCACAGCCTGTCGATATTGTATAGACTCATAAAATCTCGCGGACGCCGGAATCGCCACTGCCAACAGAAGTCCGATGATCGTAATCGCCGCTACTAATTCCAGCAGCGTGAAGCCTCGTGAGAACGTTTGCCTCAAGGTCAAATTGTTGAGATTGCGCGACATGAGAAGATAACTCCTTTCACGCAGATGATTCAGCCTCTACTGCCAATTACCGACATCACGGTCTTCACCTTCTCCACCTTGCTCCATATCTTTTCCAAAAGTAAAAATATCGATCTCACCACGCTCACCCGGAGATCTGTACAGATAGGGCTGCCCCCAAGGGTCCAATGGTAGCTCGGATTTTTTGAGATATGGTCCGTTCCAACCGGCCGCGTTGCCCGGCCGAACTACGAGTGCTTGCAAGCCCTCCTCCGTGGTTGGGAAACGCCCGACATCCAGTCTGTACATCTCCAGGGTCTGCTCAAAATTGCCGATTTGGGTTTTGGCAACCTCCGATTTCGACTTACCAAGAGCACCAAACAAACTTGGCCCTACAAGACCGCCTAGCAAGCCCAATATGACCAACACCACCAACAACTCCATCAAGCTGAAACCTCTCTGGAATTGGCTCGATGCTGTGCTCATGGCAGATGGCAATGAAAAATATCTGAAATTCATATCCGTTTTCCTGTTTACCGATTTGCGGGTATTGAGCGCTTATATTGCAAGATCATTCACCGAAAGAATTCCCATGAGTATTGCAATGATAATTGTCGCGATCACCACCCCCATACCTAAGATCAGCAGGGGCTCCAACAGCGCCAGTCCCCGCTTGATACCCGATTGCACTTTGTCATCAAAAACTTTCGCTAGTTCCAGTAACATCTCATCAAGCGCGCCCGACTCTTCGCCGACGCGGATCATTTGTATAACCATGGGTGAGAACAGTTGGGTGTTTTCCAGAGCGACTGAGATCCGTTTACCCGCCTTAACCGCGGGCGGTAGCACCTCCAGCGCGTCCTTTAGCACCTGGTTGCCGACGGTATCAATGGCAATAGAAATGGCCTTAAGTAGCGAAACTCCGTTGCCCAGCAGCGTGCCCGCGGTTCGCGCGAACTTTGAAACTTCAAACTCAAAGATGACAGTGCCGACTAGCGGCGTGTCCAGCATTCTACCGTGTAGTTTTAGCCTGCCCTCATCTGTCGCTACCCAACGCCGGAAAAAGAAAACAATACCCACGAAAATCAGCAGCAATAACCAGCCGTAGCTTTTGATAAATTCGGCGCTGTCAATCACCATCCTCGTCAGAACGGGTAGGCCCTCACCCATATCCTCAAATAAAGTCTGAAACTGGGGCACAACAAACCCCATCATCAGTACTATCGATAGCGCTGATACGGTCAGCAATATTGTCGGGTAAATGAGCGCTGAGATGACACTATCGCGATTGGCTTTTGCGCTCTCCAAATAACCGACTAACCGGTCTAGCACCTGGGATAACTGCCCGCTTGCCTCTCCAGCACGCACCATGCTGATGTAAAAGGTGCCAAATAGAGCCTCATGAGGTTGCAGTGCCTGACTAAAGGCCTTACCGCCTTTTACGGCAGACAAGAGTTCGTTCAAAAGTTGATTCATCGCAGGCAGCGAGGCCATATCGATTAGCACTTTGAGCGATTTATCCAGAGGTAATCCCGCGCGCAGCATGACAGCCAATTCGTTGGTCATGCCGAGCACATCCTCACGACCCGGAGCCTTACCTTTGCTAACCACTGAGCTGCCTTGTTCTCGAGCCCCTGACTCAAGAGCGAGCAGCGTCAGACCCTGGCTCTTCAATTGCCGAGACGCCAGCTCCATACCATCGGCTTCAACAACGCCATGCATTGACTTGCCGTCACGTCCGATAGCTTTATAGCTGAACTGTGGCATCTACCTACGATGCCTTGAGGAGGAGAGAGTAATTCTATGCGACATCGGCGCGCTCCGCGGAGTCTCCATCGCTTTGGTCTTGGGTCACTCGCAATACTTCGTCCATAGACGTCACGCCCTCCACCACTTTACGCAGACCATCCTCATAGAGCGTTACCATTCCCTGGCGCCTTGCGGCGGCATGCAACAGTGTGGCATCAGCGCCGCCCATGATTACGCTGTGCATCTCATCATCCAGCGTAAACAGCTCGTGAATTCCGGTTCTACCGGCGTAACCCGTATGGTTGCAGGCAGCGCAGCCGCCAGCCTGATACAGCGTCGCCGTATCTTCGGATATCCACCGCCGCAGCCCGGTTTGCTCTATGTAATCACGGCCAACCTCCTGCGGCAGCTTGCACTGCGAGCAGAGCGTTCGCACCAAGCGCTGGGCCAGTACACCATTTACGGAAGAGGTAATCAGATAGCGCTCAATACCCATGTCCTCGAGCCGCGTAATTGCACTGGCCGCGGTATTGGTGTGAAGCGTCGATAACACCAGGTGGCCAGTAAGCGCCGATTGCACGCCAATCTGCGCTGTCTCGGTGTCTCGCATTTCACCAATCATGATGATGTCCGGATCTTGCCGCAGGATAGCGCGCAGCGCGCGCGCAAAATTCAGTTCAATCTGGGACTGCACTTGAATCTGGTTCACGCCTTGCAGCTGATATTCCACGGGATCTTCCACGGTGATGATTTTTAACGCGTCAGAATCCAGGGACGCCAATGAGGCATATAGGGTGGTAGTCTTGCCCGACCCGGTGGGCCCGGTGACCAACAATACCCCATGTGGCCTGGCCAGCAGTGTTTGGAAGCGTTCAAGGGTGTCCTCACCAAACCCCATAGTCGGTAATGAAAGTCTGATACTTTCACGATCCAGTACGCGCATAACGATGCTCTCGCCATGAACCGTGGGTATCGTAGACACACGCAGGTCCAGTTCATGCCCTTTTACTCTGAGCATGATGCGCCCGTCCTGCGGCAGCCTTCGTTCCGCAATATTCATGTGTGAGAGCAGTTTGATGCGCGAAGCGATGGCAGGTGCCAGATGGGCCGCGGGCGCATCAACCGCATCCTGCAAAACACCATCCACTCGATAACGCAGATGAAGGCCATCTTCGAAGGGCTCGATGTGGATATCAGAGGCTGCCATATCGACAGCGGCATGAATGATCTGGTTCACCACCCGAATCACCGGCGCTTCACTCGCAAGGTCTTTTAAATGCTCAATAAACTCGTCATCGGACTGACCGGCAAACCGATCATCCTCGAATTCTTCTGCCTGCTCTTCTTGCTCCTGGGCGTATAGCTGCAGCGCTTTATTTATGTCGGATTCCAGTCCAAGCACAATGCTGACGGGTTTATCCAGTGCCATCTTCAGTGCCTTCTCTAAGAAGGGATCTTGCGGCATGGTGGCGGCAAAAGTGATGTCCTGCTCACCGACCGCGACCGGCACAACGGCATTGCTCAGTAGAAAGTCCTGTGCCACGGCTTCCAGGCGAATGGGTGATTCAGGATATTCAGATGCTACGCGTAGAGGAACAGAAAGTTGCTCTGCCAGGGCGGCGGCCACGTCGGGTTCTGACACGAGACCGAGTTTCACCAAGACCTGGCCGAACACACCGCCCATTTCGGCTTGGGCCAACAGAGTGCGCTCAACATCTCGCTCGGAAAGCTTCCCCTGTTCAACCAGCAGTTCGCCAATTTTTCGCATGTCTTACCTGGCTCCCGGCCATGTTTGGCCAGCGGCTATTGCAGACAGCATTCGCCCGGCGTCGCCATTGTATCACGTCGCCAAGCCGTATCGTGCCCCTACACCGCTGCTCTGTTATCGTGCTTTATCAGGCGCGCTGGCTGGAACAGGAGACGACCTCACCGGTCATGTATCCCGAATAATCCGAGGCCAGAAACATCATTACGTTGGCGACTTCCCATACTTCCGCCGCACGCCCGAATGCCTCTTTGGCAGCGAGTTCCTCTAATAATTCCGTGGGACTGGTTTTTTTCAGAAATTCGTGAAAAGCGATGGAAGGCGCTACCGCGTTGATACGCACACCAAAATCAGCCGCTTCCAGTGCCGTACAGCGAGTTAAAGCCATGACCCCGGCCTTCGCCGCAGCATAGTGGCTCTGCTCGCGCTGAGCACGCCAACCGAGTACAGACGCGTTGTTCACGATTACTCCGCTTCCGCGCGCCTGCATTTTTTGCAGCATCGCTCTCGTCATACGCATGGTGCCAGTGAGGGTGACATCAAGCACTTTCGACCATTCATCATCGCCCATCTCGACCAGCTTTGCGCTGCCACCTAAACCCGCGTTATTGATCAATATGTCGACGTTCGCCAGCTGATGTTCCGCTTGTGTCACCAGTCGCTGCACATCCTGCTCTGCTGTTACATCAGCCAGCTCACCATAGATTGCCGCCTCCGATGATAATGCCTGCAGGGTATCGACAGCTTTTGCAAGACGACCTTCATGGATATCGCTGATCATCACCGCTCGTGCGCCTTCTTCCAGGGCGCGCCTGGCAGCGGCGAATCCAATGCCTGCGCCAGCAGCGGCGGTAATCAATACCGACTTGCCAGCAAGCAGGTCGTGACCCTCTACATAACTCGGTGGTTCTTTCAACGCCATAGCACTCCCTTAAAAACAAGCCGTTGTCATTTAAGGCTGCCCCGGGGTTCTCGCGGCATACCCAGTGCGCGTTCAGCAATCAAATTGCGCTGAATTTGGTTAGTGCCGCCGTAAATGGTGTCGGCCCGGGTAAACAGGAAAAGCGATTGCAGTCGCTTCAGCTGATAGGGTGCATCTTCCAAGATCTGCCCTTCAGGACCCAGCACATCCATTGCCAGATTGCCGAGGTTGCGATGCCAGCTCGACCAGTACAGCTTATACATCATAGCCTCCCGACTCAGATGCCCGTTCTCGCCTTGAGCGGAGAGCATGCGCAAACTGTTAAAGCGCATAATTCGCAATCCGATATGGGCATCAGCAATACGTTGCCGGATGATCGGATCTTGGGCTGCCCCGTTGGCTTTGGCTATGCGAATGATTTCGTCGAGTTCATTTTGAAACAGCATCTGCTGACCAAGCGTAGAGGCTCCACGCTCAAACCCCAGCAGGCCCATAGCCACGCGCCATCCATCACCTGCTTTACCGACAATATCATCGGCGGCACAACAGGCTTCATCGAAGAACACCTCATTAAACTCGCTGGTGCCGGTAAGTTGCTCAATCGGGCGCACCGTAACACCCGGTTGATCTATTGCCACGAGAAAGAACCCCAGACCCTTCTGCCCCTGTGAGTCGGGATCTGTGCGCGCCAGCACAAAGCAAAAGTGCGATTCTCGGGCCAGGGATGTCCAGACTTTCTGACCCGAGATCAGCCACTGTTGACGTGCCTCATCGAAGCGCGCCCGCGTTTTCACATTAGCGAGGTCGGAGCCGGCACCCGGTTCGGAGTAGCCCTGGCACCACAACTCCTCACCCGACAATATCCCCGGCAGATAGCGACCTTGCTGCGCCTGGTTCCCGAAGGCGATCAGCGTGGGGGCCGTTAATGTTTCGCCGATATGACCCAAGCGACCCGGGCCACCGGCACGCGCATATTCCTCGTTAAAGATAAGCTGCTGTTCTATGCTGGCCTGACGCCCGCCGAACGCTTTTGGCCAGGCGAGGCCTATCCAACCACCTTCCGAAAGTCGCCGCTCCCAGGCATTCCGCTCTGGCACACAGCTGTGTTCATCACCGGGGCCACCGCGATAGCGTATGCCCTCAAACTCGCCGCACAAATTGTCCGCCAGCCAGCCTGCTACCTCCTCCCTAAATGCTTCATCTTCTGCGCTGAACCCCAATTTCATAAATTCACCCTGCGTCCAGCAACAGTTCCGCGAGACGTTCCCGGTGATAGCTGGCGTTTCCGAAAAGCGTTTCGGAGGACTTGGCCCGTTTAAAGTAAAGCTGTATGTCGTAATCTGCAGTGATGCCAACGCCACCGTGCAGCTGGATGCCGGTTCCGGCATTAAAGAAATACCCCTCGGAACAATATGCCTTGGCCATGCTCGCCGCCTCACGCAAGGCATCAAACTGTTTCGAGTTGAGAAGTGCATCATCGGCGACACACGCAGCGTAATATACGGCCGAACGCGCAGCCTCGGCCTTGACCATCATATCCGCTGCTTTGTGCTTCAGCGCTTGAAAGGAGGCGATCTTGCGACCGAACTGCTCACGCTCTTGCAGATAGGCAACGGTCATGTCTAACACCTGCTGCATGCCGCCAAGTTGCTCGGCAGCTAGTGCGACTGTGGCCAGATCAATCACATGAGACAACACGGGCCAGCCTTGTCCTGGCACACCTAACAGCGCATCGGCACTTACCCACACATTATCTAAAGTCAGCTGAGCCTGCCGACGGGTTTGATCCAAGGTCGGCAGCAACTGCCTGGTAATGCCCGGCGTATCAGCTCGAACAATGAACAAACTGACACCGGCTTCTCCAGCAGTACCCGGTGCGCGCGCTGCAAGCAGGAGGAATCCGGCTGTGTGGCCATCAATAACAAAACGGTAAGATCCACAAAGGTGATAACCATCGGCCGCTTGAGTGCAGGTGGCATCAATACCCTGTGCGTCCCACCGTCCGCTGTTACCCGTAAAAGCCAGAGTAGCTGTCGTACCAGCGGCAAGTTGCGGCAAGTAGGTTTGTTTTTGTGAATCGTTGCCCGCCAGAAGAACGGCATTGGCAGCCATACATATGGATGCCAAGAACGGGGAGCAAAACAAAAAGCGTCCCATCTGCTCCATGGTAGCCATAAGTTCAACATAACCCAGGCCTAGCCCACCAAACTGCTCAGGTAGGTGCATTGCCGGCCAACACAGCTCTTCGCTGACCTGCTGCCATAGCGCCGGATCGTATCCCGACTCAGTAGCCATCACCCTGCGAACCGCTTTCGATGTCGCCTTTTCCGCGAGAAATGTTGCAGCAGTTTCGCGAACCATTTCTTGCTCTTGTGTGAAAGAAAATTCCATCAGCGTTATTAACAGATAATCAACGTTGGCATGTCTTAGCTGCCATAAACCTTTTGGGCCGGTAACTCCATAGCAAGTAATCCATCGATTACCGCGTTCAGTTCACCGACCTCCCATTGTGCCTCTTTATCGACGCCCTTAGTGCTGCGCCATCCGTCGGCGATCGACAGTTTGCCTCCCTCGGCTTCAAACACTCTTCCGCTCACTCGTGCGGACTCGCTGGAGACCAACCAGGCCACCAGGGGCGACACATTTTCTGGGGCCCAATAATCGAAGCTGCCGTCTGCGGGTGGTGCCATCCGCTGGGCCATTTCGGGTACCGCGGTGGTCATCGCGGTGCGAGCAGCGGGTGTCACCGCATTTGCAGTGACGCCATAGCGCTTCAATTCCGCGGCTTGGTTAAGAGTGAGCGCCGCTATGCCCGCCTTCGCCGCGGCGTAATTGGATTGTCCAACAGACCCCTGCAAGCCCGCGCCGGAACTGGTATTGATGATGCGCGCATCAACTTGCTCTCCTGATTTTGAGCGGCCGCGCCAGTAATGCACCGCGTGGGAGCTGATGCAAAAATGGCCCTTTAAATGTACAGCCATGATCACGTCCCAGTCTTCCTCTGTCATCGAAGCAAACATTCGATCGCGGTTCACGCCGGCGTTATTTACTACTGCATGCAGGTCGCCAAAGCTATCCAATGCCTGCCTTACAGCATTCAGACTGTCTTCGTAATGGGTAATATCCGAGGTGTTTACGACCGCCTGGCCGCCTGCACCACTTATATCAGCCGCCACTTGCCGTGCCGCGTTTTCGTTGATGTCATTAATCACCACGCAAGCACCCTCAGCCGCGAGTGTCTTCGCATGCGCCGCACCCAGGCCGCCTCCGGCACCCGTGATGATCGCGACTCTTCCTTCACATATACCCGCCATTACGATGTTCCTTTAACTAGGTGTCTCTAAATTTGTGACTCTCAATTAGTAGCTCTTAACTAGTGGCTTTCAATTAGCGACTCGCAACTAATAACTAGCAATGAGTGATATCCATTCTTGAGGTGCCTTTTCTGAACGCGACTGTTAATTCACCGCGAAGCTCCCTTGCTAAGTGCTATTGTTAACTTCGACGAGTAAGAACGTCATCTTGCATAACAACGGTATTCCATGTTCCGCAGACACGATTCGGGGGCTAGGGCTGTATGCCGAATACGTCCCTGTAACCACTGCAAGCGACACAGCTAAAAGACAGCGCTAACCCAGCCAGCGAGTTGGACAACTCGGCATCCCCGCTAGCGGTCATATATCTCGTGCCTACCCATAACATCCAAAGCACCATTGAGCGCCTTCAGAAGCGACTTACAAACGCTCTATGACAGTGACATTGGCCTGCCCGCCACCTTCGCACATGGTTTGCAGGCCGTATTTTCCACCCGTGCGCTCCAATTCATGGAGCAGCGTCGTCATCAACTTGGTCCCGCTCGCTCCCAATGGATGTCCAAGCGCTATCGCACCCCCGTTCACGTTGGTTTTGTCGTGCGGATAACCCGTTTCTATCAACCAGGCCATGGGCACAGGCGCGAAGGCTTCGTTGATCTCCACCAAATCCATGTCCTCAAGTTTCAAACCCGAGCGCTCCATGGCATGGGCCGTCGCCGGTATCGGAGCAGTCAGCATCCAAACAGGATCCGCGCCGCGTACGCTCATATGAACGATGCGGGCGCGGGGCGTGAGATCGTATCGCTTTAGGGCCTCTTCCGAGACAAGCAGCACAGCCGAAGACCCGTCACTGGTCTGGCTGGACACCGCTGCCGTGATAGTACCGCCTTCAGCCAGCGGCTCGAGGTCAGCCATCTTCTCCATTGAGGTATGTCTGGCTGTTTCGTCCATGGCCAAGCCGTTTAGTGGCACAACTTCTTTATCGAAGCGGCCCTCTTCGATTGCTCGCAATGCTCGGGTATGGGATTCCAGAGCAAAGGCCTCCATCGCTTCTCTGGAGATGTTCCATTTATCCGCGATCATTTGCGCCGAATTGTATTGCGATATCTGGGCATCGCCGTACCGTGTACGCCAGCCTTCACTGCCCGAAAACGGATCGTCAAAACCCAGTGGTTGGGCGGCAAACATGGCCGCTGAAATTGGGATTTTAGACATGGTCTGAACGCCACCTGCAATCACCACATCATTCACGCCGGCCATTATCGACTGCGCGGCAAATGAGACAGCCTGTTGGGAGGAGCCACATTGTCTGTCTATCGTGGTGCCGGGGACTTCATCGGAGAGCCCCGCCGCCAGCCAGCAGGTTCTGGCGATATCACCTGCAAGTGGGCCGATATTATCGAGACAACCGAACATAACGTCATCGTAATCCACGTCAGGGATATCATTGCGGTCGACAATAGCGCGCAACACGTGCGCACCCAGATCGGCACCGTGAACCTCCGCAAGTGAACCGCGACGCTTGCCGGTTGGGCTGCGTAGCGCATCAACGATATAAGCTTCTGCCATGATTTATTCCTCATTGCTGTCAGAAAAAGTGGTACCTGCGCCCAAGGCGGCGGTGTCCGAAAGAAGATAGTCGGCGATGCGCGCTGTATGAAAACTCGTCTCGCCCCAGCTATTGGCCAGCGCCCATGCCTTCTTCATAAATAAATGCAAGTCCACATCCCAGGTATAGCCCATCGCACCGTGTACCTGAATGCTGTTCTTAGCCGCCAGGTTCGCCGCCTCGCAGGCAGCGAGTTTGGCGTGCGACACGGCGCGCGAACAATCTGAAAGGTGATGCGCCACACTATAGGCCGCCCGATAAATCGGTGCCTTCGCATATTCCAGCGCAACAGCGACGTCGGCCAGCATATGCTTCACCGCCTGAAAACTACCAATCGGCTTACCGAACTGCTGCCGGTCCGCGCTGTAATGAACGGCTAAATCCACCATCGCCCGGCCGAGACCCAGGGCCTGCGCCGCACTACCCAGCGCGCCCCGATCCACGGCCATCTGCGCCAGCATCAAGGCGCGACGCCCTTCTAGCACAGGGGCTACTTGCTCTTTGCTTGCCACCGCATAGAGCCTGCGCGAGGGATCGACTGATTCGTTAAAACGTAGCTCGACTTGCTCCGGCGTCAGCGCAAACCACTTGTCTGCCTCCTGTACAAGCAGCAAATCGGCCATATGCGCATCTTCAACTAGGAGATTATTTTCGAGAGCAACAGCAAGCTGCACTTCGCCTGCGGCAAGGGGTCGCAGCCACCGCTCGGCCAACTCACCACCGATCTCGGCCACTAGCGGCGCAGCCACCATCACGGTATTAACCAGAGGCTCGGGAAGCGCGACGTAGCCACATTCCTCGGCGATAAGCACAAAGTCCAGTTCGGTCATACCCAGCCCGCCAAATTTTTCTGGGACTGTCATACCCACCACACCAAGCTCCGCTAACTGCTGCCACATCTTCGGATCACGGCCTGTCTCCGTCTGCCAACCCGCTCGGACCCAGCTCGGTGTTACCTGCTCGATGAGGAACGCTTTGATAGAGGAGTGAAAAAGCAGC
This sequence comes from Pseudomonadota bacterium, assembly GCA_039025905.1. Classification (GTDB taxonomy): domain Bacteria; phylum Pseudomonadota; class Gammaproteobacteria; order Pseudomonadales; family Halieaceae; genus JARRPM01. The sequence continues at coordinate 76,058 of JBCCNJ010000005.1, forward strand.
TGATCGTCTGTGAATGTTAGATCCATCGCTACCTCGGCATACCGAGTAAACGCTCGGCGATGATGTTGCGCTGAATTTCATTGGTACCCG
>JBCCNJ010000006.1:0-75551 GCA_039025905.1 Pseudomonadota bacterium
GCGGTGAAGGTGGGCTGGGAACCGCCATTAAGGATAGCCCTATCGCCACCGGCGAAGTTCCAGGGCACCTGGATATCGGAATAAACGGAGTGCCTGGCACGGCAATGCAGGCATTTGGTGGGCAGCTGAACGACGTTGATATGGCTGCGGTAATCACCTACCAGCGCAATGCGTTCGGTAACAACATGGGCGACATGATTCAGCCCATTGATGTTTATAACCACAAGAAAGGCTGATTTAGGGAGTTAACGATGGGCGATCATCATCACGGTCCAGCTCAGGGCCTCAGCCGATGGCTGTATACCACCAACCACAAAGATATCGGGACCATGTATCTGTGGTTCTCGTTCGCGATGTTCCTGCTCGGTGGTGCATTCGCCATGATTATTCGGGCCGAGCTCTTTCAGCCCGGCATGCAGCTGGTGGAGCCTGTCTTCTTCAACCAGATGACCACCCTACACGGGCTGGTGATGGTCTTTGGCGCCATCATGCCCTCCTTTGTGGGACTGGCTAACTGGCTCATTCCGATGATGATTGGAGCGCCGGATATGGCGCTGCCGCGCATGAATAACTGGAGCTTTTGGTTGTTGCCGCCCACATTTTTGTTACTGGCCTCTACGCTGTTTATGGAGGGTGGTGCACCTCAGGCTGGATGGACCTTCTACGCTCCCCTTTCTACCACCTACGCCGGGCCATCGGTTACCTACTTCATATTCTGTATCCATGTTCTTGGCATTTCCTCGATTATGGGCTCGATTAATATTATTGCCACCGTTATGAATATGCGTGCACCTGGCATGACCTACATGAAGATGCCGCTGTTTGTTTGGACCTGGCTGATTACGGCCTTCTTGCTGGTGGCGGTTATGCCTGTGCTTGCAGGCGCGGTCACCATGATGCTCATGGATGTGCATTTCGGAACTAGCTTTTTCTCCGCAGCCGGCGGTGGTGACCCTGTTCTGTTCCAGCATGTGTTCTGGTTCTTCGGTCACCCAGAGGTTTACATCATTATCCTTCCGGCCTTTGGAGTGATATCGCAGATCATTCCCGCATTTTCTCGCAAGCCGCTGTTTGGCTATGACTCTATGGTGTATGCCACAGCTTCAATCGCCTTCTTGTCCTTCATCGTCTGGGCCCACCATATGTACACGGTGGGTATGCCGATAGCGGGCGAGCTGTTTTTCATGTATGCCACTATGCTGATCGCCGTTCCAACCGGAGTGAAGGTATTCAACTGGATTACGACAATGTGGCGGGGTGCGCTGAGCTTTGAGACGCCTATGCTTTTCAGCTTGGGCTTCCTCGTTCTGTTTACGATCGGCGGCTTTACCGGTCTGATGCTGTCAATTGCACCTGCCGACTTCCAGTATCACGACAGCTATTTCGTTGTTGCTCACTTCCACTACGTTATGGTTGCCGGTGCGGTGTTCAGTATGACGGCGGCCATTTATTTCTGGCTGCCCAAGTGGTGCGGCAAAATGTACAACGAGACCATGGGCAAAACCCATTTCTGGATCTCGTTTATCGGCTTTAACCTGACCTTCTTTCCGCAACACTTTGTAGGCTTGGCGGGAATGCCCAGGCGTATTCCCGATTATGCGCTGCAGTTCACCGACTTTAATATGATGTCCAGCATCGGTGCCTTTATTTATGGCCTGTCGCAGCTCTTGTTCTTGTATAACGTGATTGCGACGATTGTCTCCGGCAAGCCCGTGAGTGATGAGAAGGTTTGGGATGGTGCCGAAGGTTTGGAGTGGACCCTGCCGACACCCGCGCCCTACCACACCTTCGAAACGCCGCCGGCAATAAAGTAGCCTTAATCGTGTTGAGGCTAAGCAAAAATCCAGCTATCGATACCGCCGGTAAACTGGTCGGAGTTGCTGTTTTGATGTTTGCTTTTGTGTTTGTCGTGATGGTGCCGCTGTATGAAGTGCTTTGCGATGCGCTGGGGATAAACGGTAAGACAAGCAGCGAGGCTTATACGTCTGTGCCAGCCGTTATCGATGAAAGTCGCACGGTGTCCGTCCAGTTTTTGGCGTCTAATCACGCCGGTATGCCCTGGGGTTTTGCGCCCGATATCACAGTGATGAAGGTGCACCCAGGCGCTGTTAACGAAACGGTATACCATGCGCACAACACCATGACGGGAGCAATGGTGGGGCAGGCAGTCCCAAGTGTGTCGCCCTCCAGGGCGGCGCCCTATTTGCACAAGACCGAATGCTTTTGCTTCAACCAACAACCGCTGGACGGCGGCGCGACCGCTGAGCTGCCTATTCGCTATATCGTTGATCAGGACCTACCAAAAGATATAAAGACAATTACTTTGTCTTATACCCTGTTCGATATTACGGATGCAGTGAGTGGCCCGGTTGCTGCTAGATAACGCGCGGGGGGGAATCTGCGCTGAATGAACGGAGAATAATGTCATGAGTACCGAAACTTCGGATTCGTACGAGAAGTATTACGTTCCAGATAGTAGCAAGCTCGCGGTCTGCGCGACGATAGGTTTGCTATTGAGCGTGTTTGGAGCGGCCGGTGTCATGAACGATGCGACGTTTGGTGATCCTGCGGAGTCCAGTAGCTCGTGGACGATTATGTTTCTGGGCCTGTTCTTTTTCGCTGGCACCCTGTTTGTGTGGTTCCGCACCACCATCCTGGAAAATCTCGCGGGCATGAACAGCGCACAGCTAAAGAAGTCCTACGTGCTTGGCATGTTTTGGTTCATCTTTTCCGAAGTCATGTTTTTCTTTTGCTTCTTTGGCGCGCTGTTTTACATACGCACCCTGGTCGGCCCATGGCTTGCCGGCGAGGGCGAGGCAGGCCGTATGAACCATCTGCTTTGGGAAGGATTCAGCTTCGATTGGCCGATGACGCAAACTCCGCAGGAAGCCGTTGGCGGTGCAGGGGCGCAGCTCATCGCCAACAATGGGTCCTTCACCAGTCAGGAAACCAGCATGGCTTTCGGTGATGCGCGCGCATGGTATTTGTGGCTACCTCTTTGGAACACGATCATTCTGCTGACTTCGAGCTTTACCTGCCATGTCGCTCACATGGGCTTGCTTGCGGGCAATAAAGCAAAGTTCAACCTGTGGCTCAGCATTACCGTACTTTTGGGCATCATCTTCCTGTTCGTGCAGGTTTATGAGTACTATGAGGCGTACGTCCATTTTGGCCTAACGCTCAACGCGGGAATCTATGGATCTACCTTCTTTATGCTTACGGGCTTCCACGGTTTTCACGTGCTCATGGGCATGACCATGCTGCTGGTCCAGTTATGTCGATCGGTGTTTGGTAATCAGTTTACCGCTGATGATCACTTCGGATTCGAAGCTTCGAGCTGGTATTGGCACTTCGTGGATGTGGTCTGGGTCTTCTTGTTTTTGTTCGTCTATATTTTATAGAGCGGTCAATCGGCAGCTGGGCTTTGTATTGCATCCTCCGGTATCGGCCCTCCATCCCACGGGTTTCTGTGGCCTAGCTGCCCACTTGCCACGCCGTAGATAATGAGTGCTGCCAGGCAAATACCCAGTGACAGGCGAACACCGAGAGAGTGCATTGTGCCGCGCTTGTTTTTGTCTCCCTGGTCTTTCATCAGAAAGTAGAACCCACTGCCCAAACTGGCTATTAGAGCCAGCATTAGCAGGACAATCGCCGCTTTTAGCAATGAAAACCTCCTCAGTGTTGCAAGCCATCAACCGCATCGTTAGCAAGCGGCCAGTTCAACAGCACGCTGGCCTCCTGGCGCATGCCGGTGACCTGCATTGTATATCACCTGGCACGCTACAGCGTACGGTGACATAAGATGTCTGGATCACGCCCGCCCCTAAGCCTTGATTTGGAATGGCGTACCACGCTGTTTGTACTGTTGCTGTTTCCGTTACTGATAGCACTGGGTTTTTGGCAGCTGTCTCGCGCGGACGAAAAAGCGGCTATGGAGCTGAGCTGGGATATCCGGCAGAATCAGCCCCCCGAGGCCCTAGCTGGATTATTTGACCAGCCTGCCGAGGCGCTCGCTTACCTACCTGTAGTTGTTACGGGTGAGTTTCTCCAGGACAGGCATTTTCTGCTGGATAACCGGGTTAGGCAGGGCATATTTGGCTACGAGGTGCTCAGCGTGATGAAACTGGATGCCACAGCTGATCTCGCGATCATCAATCGCGGCTGGGTCCCCGGAGACCCGGCGAGACGAGAACTTCCGGTGATTCCTAATGTTGAGGGGAGTGTTGTGCTAAGGGGGCACGTTTATGTGCCACCGGGTGATCCCTATTTATTGGCAGAGCAGGAGCTGGCAAATGAGTGGCCGAAGCTGGTGCAAGCCGTAGAAATGGATAAACTTAGCGCCGCGCTGCGACCCTTGGAGACAGGTGCTGTTTTCCCTTACGAGGTGCGTAGTGACGACGGGCAGCCGGGTGCGCTGTCTGTGGAATGGCAGTTGATCAATGTGAGCCCTGTCAAGCACCAGGCTTACGCGGTGCAATGGTTTGCCATGGCAGCAGCACTTTTGTTGCTGTTTGTATTTCGAAGCAGCAACCTATGGCATTGGTTGCGACCCAAAAAATCGCAGTAACAAGGTTCAGGCCGTTAAAGAAGATGCAAGAGTTTGTGAATGGATAGCAAAACCAACAATCGCATGGTCCTAATGCTGGTGGCGGGACTGCCATTGACCATGATTCTGGGGGCGACGTGGCTCTGGTACTTCGTGGTACACGGCGATCTTGATCTGGTGGGTAGTTTGGGAACGTCGAATCAAGGGAGCCTGGTTCAACCGCCGCGGCAGATAGCGGACGTTGTGCTTGTTCAGCCTGATGGCAGCCCCTACGTCTATGGCAGTGATGAGCCTCGCTGGACTATGTTGGTGCCATCTGCAGGTGGGAGCTGCGATAGCGTTTGTGAAAACGCGCTGTATTTGACCCGCCAAATTCATGTAGCACTGGGCAAAGACTTTAATCGGCTTAGAAGAGTCTACGCCAGTGAAACAATTCCGAATGATACGGTGCTCGAATTTCAGCAGCTCAGTGATCAGCGTCCCGCACCCGAGAGCTTTCAGCAGCTTCTGTCACAGGAGCACAAGGGTATGCAAGCGTTAGTACTGCCACCCGGCGGTTTCCAGCAGCTCTTCGGGGAAGCCGCCGAGGATGCTAGCACCTGGTATCTCGTCGATCCTTCGGGCTGGATCATGATGTCTTACAACAAAGATATCACCTATAAAGACGTCATAAGCGACCTCAAGTTTTTGCTGAAGAATTCCGGTGGATAAATCAGCAATGACAACAAGCGACACCGCAGCACCGGTGACCTGGCGCGACTACAAGGAGCTCACAAAGCCGAACGTGGTGCTGCTGATGATTCTCACCGCAGCCATTGGCATGTTCATGGCTGTGCCGGGGATGGTGCCATTGCAGGTACTGATACTAGGTAATCTTGGCATTGCGCTTTGCGCGGGCTCTGCGGCGACCATCAACCATTTAGTGGATCAACGTATTGATAGGGGCATGGCCAGAACTCACAAGCGTCCGGTAGCCCAAGGGCGTGTTGCCCCAAAGCAGGCGGCCATATTTGCGACGCTGCTCGGAACCACAGGCATGGCGATTCTGCTCATTTGGATCAACGCTTTGACTGCCTGGCTGACGTTTGCGTCCCTACTGGGCTATGCGGTGATTTACACCATGTTTCTGAAGCGTGCTACCCCCCAGAATATTGTGATCGGTGGACTGGCCGGCGCCGCACCTCCACTTTTGGGCTGGACCGCTGTCACCGGCCAAATTGGTGGTCACGGTCTGCTGCTGGTCTTGATCATTTTCGCCTGGACACCTCCCCATTTTTGGGCGTTGGCGATTCACCGTAAAGAGGAGTATGCGGCGGTGGATATTCCGATGCTGCCCGTCACCCATGGCGTGGCATTTACCAAACTTCATATTTTGCTTTACACGGTAATAATGGTTCTCATTACTCTGTTGCCCTACGCGACGCGCATGAGTGGCCCGCTCTATTTGCTAGGTGCTCTCGTGCTCGGTGGAGGCTTTCTCTACTGGGCTATAGAGCTTCTGCGGGACAAGAACCCTAACGCGCCGATGGAAACATTTCGCTACTCCATCATTTACCTTATGGCCTTATTCGTCATCATGCTCGTGGACCACTATCTGTTCCCGGTGAGAACCCTGTGAATAAACCCAGCGCCAAAACACCTAAGCAAACTCGCGGGATTGCCCTTACTGTTCTTGCTCTTGGCGTATTTATTACTGTCATTGTCTGGGGCTTCGTGCATCGAATCTCTATGCCTAGAGTCATGACCACAACGGAAATGCAGGTTAATGGGCTGTACGTGCTTGATACACCGCGCGACTTTGGCGAGATAAATCTGGTTGATCATAACGGTGAAGCCTTTACCAACGATCGACTGGAGGACAAGTGGACACTGGTGTTCTTCGGCTTTACGCACTGCCCTGATATCTGTCCAGTAACAATGAGCTTTCTTACCGACCTGGTGGAGCAGTTGCAGGGTACTGAGGTTGAAGATACTGAAGTGGTTATGTTGTCCGTGGACCCCGCTCGCGATACGGTGTCGCAGTTGGCTGAATATGTGCCGTATTTCAACCCGGACTTTACCGGGGTAACGGGAGAATTTTTGGACATACATCGCTTTGCAACGGCGCTAAACACACCGTTTCGAAAGTTGCCGGGGCAAGGTGAGAATTATCTGGTGGATCACAGTGGCAATATCGTGCTCATCAACCCCAGAGGCGATTACCACGGTTTTTTCAAGGCACCGCTAGATATGGCTAAGATGAAAGTCACCTATCGCTCCGCGCGAGCGATTTGGGAGGCGCAACATAATTGAGGCGGGCGACTGCCTGCCAAGGCATGAAATGGACGGCCCACTATGACTGACCTACCCGCACCTATCGTTCTGGTAGATGGTTCCTCATACCTGTATCGCGCCTTTCATGCGCTGCCACAACTTACAACCTCCTCCGGCCAACCCACTGGTGCCGTCCGCGGCGTCATCAGCATGATCCGGCGCTTACTCAAAGATTATCCGGGCAGTCCTATTGCCGTGGTGTTCGATGCCAAGGGCAAGACCTTTCGGGATGAGATGTTCCCGGAGTACAAATCCCAGCGACCGCCCATGCCAGACGAGTTGCGTGAACAAGTTGAACCTATCCACCGACTGGTGGAGGCCATGGGGTTGCCACTGCTGTGTGTGGAGGGAGTGGAGGCTGATGATGTCATTGGCACGCTAGCTCGCCAGGCATCAGAGCAGGGCAAACCGGTTGTCATTTCCACCGGTGATAAGGATATGGCGCAGCTGGTTAATGAAAGAGTCACGCTGGTCAACACGATGACGGAAACCACGTTGGATGTGGCCGGCGTTGAGGACAAATTTGGTATACCGCCCCGCCTGGTCATCGACCTGCTGGCGCTGATGGGGGATAAGACGGACAACATACCCGGTGTGCCTGGTGTAGGGGAAAAAACGGCTTTGGGTTTACTGCAAGGCCTGGGATCCCTTGACGACATTTATGCCAGCCTGGACAAGGTGGCTGAGCTCTCTTTCCGAGGTGCGAAAACGATGGCATCGAAGCTGGATTCAGCGAAGGATCTGGCGTACATGTCCTATGCCCTGGCGACGATCAAGTTAGATGTTGAGCTGGACGTTGCACTAGAAGAACTTACAAATCGAGAGCCTGATAGCGACCAACTGATCGAGTGGTTCACCCAGCTGGAATTCCGATCCTGGTTGGAGGAGCTGCTTGACGGCAGTGAACCTGAACCAGCAGCGAGCGCGAAGGTTGAATACGAGATCGTTCTCGAGCAACGCCAGCTGGATGACTGGTTGGAAGCACTGCGCCAGGCGGACTTGTTTGCCTTTGATACTGAAACAACCAGTCTCAACTATATGAACGCGGAGGTGGTTGGGCTGTCTTTTGCAGTCGAGCCCGGGCGTGCAGCGTATGTACCCCTGACCCATCACTACGAAGGTGCTCCCAAACAATTGGATCGCGATGCTGTCCTCGCTGCATTCAAAGGATTGTTAGAGGACGAGACGCAATTCAAAGTAGGTCAGAATCTCAAGTACGATGCAAGCGTGCTGGCGAATCATGGCATCTCGCTGCGTGGCATACGCTTTGACACCATGCTCGAGTCCTATGTCTTGGATTCAACGGCCACCCGCCACGATATGGATAGTCTGGCGCTGAAATACCTGGGACACAAGACCATCCATTTTGAAGATATTGCCGGCAAGGGTTCGAAGCAGCTGACGTTCGATCAAATCAAACTGGAAGAAGCAGGGCCGTACGCTGCGGAAGATGCGGATATCACACTGCGTCTGCATGAAACGCTGTGGCCAAAACTTAAAGACGAGGAGGGGCCTCGTTCAGTTTTCAACGATATAGAGATACCGTTGGTGCCCCTGCTGTCCCAGATCGAACGCGACGGCACCCTGATTTCGCGGGAGTTACTGTGCGAGCAAAGCGCTGAGTTGGGCGAACGACTCTCTGAGTTGGAGCAGCAGGCATATGAGCTCGCAGGACAGGAATTCAACCTGGGGTCACCGAAACAGTTAGGAGAAATCCTATTCGAGCGCCTGGAGTTGCCCGTTATCAAGAAAACTCCTAAGGGAGCGCCCTCTACAGCGGAAGAAGTGCTCGTAGAGCTCGCGCTGGATTACCCGCTGCCTAAGCTACTGCTTGAATATCGCAGCTTGAGTAAATTGAAGTCGACCTACACTGACAAATTGCCTGAGATGATTAATGAGCGTACCGGCCGGGTGCATACCTCGTATCACCAGGCAGTTGCTGCCACCGGGCGTTTATCATCCTCTGACCCCAATCTGCAAAATATTCCGATACGTACCGAAGAGGGCAGGCGCATTCGTCAGGCTTTTGTTGCGCCACCAGAGCACAGCATTGTCGCCGCCGACTACTCCCAAATCGAACTTCGCATCATGGCGCACCTGTCTAGCGATCAGGGCTTGCTGCAGGCTTTCACCGAGGGCCTTGATGTCCACCGAGCCACCGCCTCTGAGGTGTTCGAAGTTGCGCTCGATGGGGTGTCCGCAGAACAGCGGCGCAAGGCGAAAGCGATTAATTTTGGACTTATCTATGGCATGTCTGCCTTCGGCCTGGCGCGGCAACTGCACCTGGGGCGCAGCGAGGCTCAGCAATATATCGACCGCTATTTTGAGCGCTATCCGGGTGTCGCCCACTACATGGATAACACGCGGGAACTAGCCCGCAAACAAGGCTATGTCGAAACGATTTTTGGCCGTCGTCTGTATCTTCCCGAGATCAATGCACGTAATAAAATGCGGGCTCAGGCTGCCGAGCGAACTGCGATAAACGCACCTATGCAGGGCTCGGCGGCAGATATCATCAAGCGTGCCATGCTGGCAGTTGACGGTTGGTTAAAGGCGAGCGAGGTTAAGGCACGGATTATTATGCAAGTGCATGATGAGCTGGTGCTTGAGGTCGCGAACGAGCAGGTTGCGCAGGTTAGAGATGCAGTATGTCGCTTGATGTCCTCCTCCGCAGAGCTCAGCGTGCCCCTGTTGGTTGAGGCGGGCAGCGGCAATAACTGGGATGAGGCACACTAGTACCCTATGGGCATTTTCTCGGCGCAGCATCTAAAAAGAAATTTGTCTGTCACCGGAACTTTCGCCTACGCTCCCAGTCTTAATTTACGTAGCAGATGCTACACCCCCTTCGGGTGGTTTCTCTCCATGTACCACCCTGAGCAAGTCTCTCTTCCCCAGAGACTAACCTATCCCGGCTGTCGCCCCCCTATAAGGCAGCCGGGTCTTTTTTTTCGTCTAACCAATGGTTTAGCACGTGCTGCAAATCCGATTGTCCAACCTGCTTCAGCGACGAGAACAACTGAGCGCTGGCCAGAGGCGAGAGATCCTGCAATGTTGAACGCACCTGCAATAGAGTCGACTTTGCTGGCCCTTTCTTTAGCTTATCGGCCTTAGTGAGCAGCAAGTGCACAGGCATGTCGGCAGCGATCGCCCAGCCCAGAATCTGTTGATCTATCGCTTGCAGCGGATGGCGAATGTCCATTACCAGAATCAACCCGACCAGACTTTGGCGACGCTGTAAATATGTCTCTAACAAGCGTGTCCAGGCCTGCTTAACCGCGGCTGGGACTTTGGCAAAGCCGTAGCCCGGCAGATCTACTAGTCGCTGGCTATCGCTTAGGTTGAAGAAGTTGATGAGTTGGGTCCGGCCGGGCGTCCTGGAGGTTTTCGCGAGCTTGCTATTCCCGGTTAAGCTATTGATTGCACTCGATTTTCCCGCATTGGAGCGACCCGCAAAGGCCACCTCGAAACCAGTATCTTCCGGACATTGGGCGAATTTGGCGGCGCTTGTGAGATAACTCGCGCCTCTATAGTTTGGCGCTACGGAGTCTGTTCCGGCAGGCCTGGTGGACATGATTTGGCTACCTTTGTTGACGTGGATAACTCGTATATAATTGCCGGCCATTTTAACCCGCATTGAGACCTGTGCAGACCGTCATGGAGGACAGTTGTGTATAGGTTATGGTATGACTCGACTTGTCGCGATTGTTTTGTCTGTATTCGCTCTCAGCGTTTCCGCACAGCCTGATATGTCCAAGTATGACAAGAGCTGCAAAGTTTGCCATGCAAGCGGAGCCGCCGGTGCTCCAAAGACGGGCGACGCCGCAGCCTGGAAGCCTCTGATGAACAAAGGCATGCCTAAACTGGTGTCTTCTGTGAATAACGGTTTGAACGCCATGCCGCCGAAAGGCATGTGCTTTGACTGCTCGGATGCGGATTACGCAGCGCTCATAAAATTTATGGCGAGTCCCGCCAAATAAGCAAAAGCCTCGGCACGAATTTGATGGTTAAGGATATGAAAAAAGTCTTCTTTTTGTGTGGTCTGATAGTCGGCCTGAGCCAGGCCGGCATCGCAGCGCAAGCGCCTCCAGTCGGTAATTCCGCAGCCGGGGAAGCGCAGACCGCGATTTGCGCCGGCTGTCACGCAGCGGACGGTAACAGCGTCGTGCCGACCTTCCCTAAGCTCGCGGGCCAGGGTGAAAAATACCTGTTTAATCAATTAGTGATGATCCGCGACGGTGGCCGACCCATACCCACAATGATCGGGCAGCTCGATGGAAAATCAGATCAAGACTTGGCGGATATTGCGGCATTTTATGCAGCACAAGAGTCAACAGGTGGACAAACAGACCCTGCGTTTTATGAGCTGGGTAAAGAAATCTACAGGGGCGGTATACCTGAGCGCCAGGTCGCAGCATGCGCAGGCTGTCACGCCCCCTCGGGCAAAGGCAATGCACCCGCAGGCTTTCCGGCCCTGGCCGGACAACATGCCGAATATATAGCCACTCAACTGATTGAATATCGCAAGGGATATGAAGATGAGAGCGGTCGGGTAACCGACGGCGATATCCGCATTATGCGCAGTATTGCCTTTGGCCTGAGCGATAGAGAAATCCAGGCGGTGGCTAGCTACGCTTCGGGCCTGTACTGACCCTGGCGACGCGCCCGGCCAGACTGGCAGCGCTCTGGTCGTGTCTTCGCGAGAATCAAGAACAACTGCGCTCTCGCGTTGTCATACAATAGTCGTTCAATGTGGAGGAAGGGGCTTTGAAAAACCTACTAACGACTCTATCCGTGTTTTTGTTTGTTCCACTGCTGGCCTGCGGCCAGGCAGTTGGCGAAACCTACGTCGAAGGTGAAAACTACGATTTAATTAACCCGCCTGTACGGACATCTGATCCCGATAAGGTTGAGGTCGTAGAGTTCTTTTGGTACGGCTGCGGGCACTGTTACAACTTTGAGCCGCTACTGGAAGTTTGGAAGGAAACCCTGCCGGCAGACGTGGATTTCCGCGGGTCCCCTGCCATGTGGAATGAGACGATGGAATTGCACGCTCGTGCATTTTACGCCGCCGAGGTCCTTGGGGTATTGGATGAGATGAATCCGGTTATCTTCCAGGCAATGAATGTAGACAAAAAGCGTCTGGCTTCAGAGGGAGAGATAGAAGCCCTGTTTGTCGCGAATGGCGTTTCGGCCGAAGATTTTTCCAAGGCGTTTAATTCCTTTGGCGTCAGCAGTCAGGTCAATCAGGCTGCTGCGAGGGCGAGGTCTGCGAAAATCACTGGCACACCGGCGATGATGGTCAACGGGAAATACCACATCAGTTCGCGCAAGGCGGGCAGCCAGGCGGACATGTTAAAAGTTGCCGACTTCCTGATCGCCAAGGAGCAGGCAGCGGCACAAAATTAATCAGTCGCTGTCAGATAACAAGCCACTCGGGTACGGGAAGCCCCTTGTTTTCCAGGAACACGGGATTAAACAGCTTGCTTTGATAGCGATTACCGTAATCGCAAAGAATCGTGACGATAGTATGGCCGGGGCCCAAGTGCTCGGCGAGCCTAACGGCGCCGGCGATGTTGATTGCCGCAGATCCGCCCATGCATAGCCCTTCGTGGCGCAGTAGTTCAAAAATATAGGGTAGTGCCTCCTCATCTGTGATGGAGAAGGCGGTGTCGACTTGAGCCTGTGCAATATTATCAGTGACATGATTAATACCCACGCCTTCAATAATAGAGTTGCCCGGTGAGGCCTCGATTTTGCCGCTATTGAAATACTCATATAGCGATGCGCCGGCGGGATCTGCCAAGCCAATCATAACCTTGGCATTTCGCTCTTTGAGCGCGTTTGATACCCCCGCCAGTGTGCCACCGGTGCCCACGGCGCAGATAAATCCATCCACCTTGCCGTCGGTCTGATCCCAAATCTCAGCGCCAGTTGTTTCATAGTGGATTTGCATGTTCGCAAGATTGTCGAATTGGCGCGCCCAGACCGCCCCATTTTCCTCTCGCTTGGCGAGCTTTTCTGTCATGCGTTTCGCTGTATGGATATAGTGATTCGGATCGCTGTAGGAAGTGGCCCCCACCAGGTGTAGATCCGCTCCCAGTAGCTCAAGAGAATCGATCTTTTCTTTGCTCTGCGTCAGCGGCATGACCACAGTGCTGTTATAGCCCAAAGCGTTGGCCAACAGAGTGAGTCCGATGCCAGTGTTGCCGGCGGTACCTTCTACAATACGTCCGCCAGGCTGCAAATCACCCGAGGCCTCAGCGGCGCGAATAATACCAAGCGCAGTACGGTCCTTGACCGAACCGCCAGGATTTAAGAACTCCGCCTTGCCTAATATTGTGCACCCTGTTTGCTGGGATACCTGTTTTAGGTGCAGCATTGGGGTGTTACCGATCAATTGCGTTACATCAGTTGCGACTGGCACTTTTAAATCTCCGGATATATGAGCGCGAGTATGCCATACGCTCTCCTGTATTTTCAGGCTCACATAGAAGGTCGAGGTTTGGACGATATGTAGAGCCTATGGGTGCGCAATCCTAGAAATAAGCTGGCCACTGATAGCGCGAACATAGTCCATACCATGGGCGCGGGAGTTGTCGTTAAGAACAGACCGGTAAAGCCGCTGGCAATGGCAGAAATACCCATCTGGATGAAGCCCAGCAGTGCCGAAGCTGTGCCGGCGATATGCGGGAACGGCCGCAAGGCAATGGTCATGGCCTGCGGTAGCACCAGTCCCAGTGCAATAGCATTTAGGGTCATCGGCAGCATGAGCGCCAGCACGCTGGTGGGCCAGATACTCCATGCGAGTAACATAAATCCGCTGCCCCACATGCCCACGATAACCCCAAGAAGCATGATCCATTCAGAATCCCTGCCCCCCGACAGCCTGGCGCTGAGAGCACTGCCGGCCATGTATCCGGCAACTGTCGCTAAAAAGATGAACCCATAGTACTGGGGAGAGACGCCCAGCATGTCAATAAAGACGAAGCTAGAACTGGCGAGATAGGCCATCATGACGGAATAAGCCATCGCGCTACAAACGGTGACCGTCAGAAAAAAGGGATCGACTAGCAGCTCGCCAAAATTGCGCATAATCCGACGTGGATGCAGGCTCTGAACCTCCGGCAGGCTTTCACGCAGAAACAAGTAGATCAACAGAATCATTACAGCCCCGTACAAGGCCAGAAAGATAAAAATGCTGGGCCAGGGCAAAATCAACAACATCATGCCCCCCGCGACCGGCGCGATAGCTGGCGCGAGCGCCATCAGCATCGCAATCAAAGAAAGTGCTCGTGCGACACCTGATGGGTCAAACAGGTCTCGGGCAACAGCTCTTGCTAGTGTGGGACCGACGCAGGCGCCAACGCCTTGTAAAAAGCGAAACACCAGCATTTCCTCAATATTCTGCGACGCGCTGCAGCCAATACTGGCGGCGACAAATAGAAATACGCCAGCCATTAAAATGGGCCTGCGACCATAGCGATCCGACAGAGGTCCACAGACGAGATGAAAAATAGCAAAGCCAGCAAGGTAGCTACTGAGTGTCAGCTGCATGAGCGGTATGTTGGTGTCGAATGCCCGCATCATGTTGGGCATTGCGGGTAAATACATGTCTACGGTGAGGGGCCCCAGTGCGACCAGAGCCGCCAGTAGGGCCAGCATCCAGCGAGACTCGGGGTGTAGGTGACGTGCGGCCATGGGCGGGCGAGATTAGCTCATGATAATGGCTAATGCAAAAAGAGCGTTGCCGGCGCTATTTTTCGTAATGCATTACCGTTTTCCACCACAAGCGTGGAAACAATGCTCTCCATAGATACAGCAATCTGGCTTCCCCCGGGTAGATAATATCCTTATTTTTGGCAACGCCTTTTTCGATCGCATCTACAATTTTCTCAGGATCTGCTAGGCGCCCAGACTTCTGCGCTTCGAGTAGGCTGCCCGGAGTATCAGTATTGAGAGACTGATTAATCAGTGCCGTATTTACTGCGGGAGGACACACCAGGTGCACGCTTACCCCGCTGCCCCTAATTTCGTTTTGCAAGACTTCAATATAGGCATTCACCGCAGCCTTGCTGGCGCAGTAAGCGCCCATCTTGGGTACCAATGCCGTGCCTGCAATTGAGCCAAACGCAATGACCCGACCTGATTGGCGCTGCAGCATGTCGGGCAATACGGCCTGTATCATATAGGTGGTACCGAGAAAGTTGATGCGAAACAGCGTTTCCATACCTTCACGGCTGTGCTCTGCCAGAGCGTGGCTTGGCATCAGCGCTGCGGCATGAACTAACAGGTCGACACTACCAAGCTGATCGATGGTAGCGTTGACCTGTTGGTCTATGTCTTCGCTTGAAGAAATGTCGCAGCGGTAGGCAATGATATTCTCGGTTGCAGCCGCTGTGCTCTGAAGGCCTTGCTCGTCGACGTCGAAAATCGCCACTCTTGCGCCGTCCCTCGCTAGTCGCCTGGCGATGATTTGGCCCATACCGCTAGCACCGCCGGTGACGATCGCGACTTTCCCTGATGCGGATATCATTATGCTGTTTGCCTACTCGACTGTGTAATCATGTGCGCATGGTGCTCATGCTATTGAGGCGGGACAAGCCCCGATTCGGCCAGCGTGGGTGACGGAATAAATCGCCCAGCTGGCGGTTGAAGTCAAATTAATGGACCCCAGTGAGCGATTAGTCTGAGAGATGCTCTAGCGGTAGCTCTGTTCGATACACCACCCGGCGCAGCTCGAAACTTGAATGCACACCGGTGACCCCGGGTATGCGCGTAAGTCTGCCCAGCAGGAATTTTTCATAGTACTCCATATCAGGTACAACCGCCTTTAGCAGGTAGTCAGAGGCCTGGCCGGTGACTACCGAACATTCCATGACCTCAGGATAGTCAGCCACCTCGGCTTCGAATGCGTCGAAGCGGTCAGGTGTATGCCTGTCCATACTGATACCGATGAACGCTGTCAGCTTCAGTTCAAGCATAGATTGATTCAGCAATGTGACGTGCTTGCGAATCAGACCTGAGTCCTCCAAGCGCTTCACTCGGCGCGAACAGGGCGTGGGCGACAAACCCACCAGTTCAGCCAACTCCAGGTTGCTGATACGACCATGCGATTGCATCGCCAGCAATATGCGTTTATCGGTGCGATCTAGTTTCAAAAATCTCTCTGATGCTTGTAGCTTCGCTCAATCTCATTGAAAATGGAGTATATCACTAAAATAATTGTATAAAGTGGGGAGTGATCGCGCATTTTTTGGTAAATGCTGCATTATTTGCAATCTATCACTACGGCTAAGTGCCTATACTGCGTCTCTGGCTGAATACACACCTGTTGTTTTCGATGCGAATGAGATTACCGTTTTTGTTCGTGTCTGGCGCCGACCTTACCCAGGTCCTGCCCCGGGTCCCCGGACAGGTGATCAGCCCCCAATTTAACGTTTTTGAGGGGAAGCCCAATGAGTCGCTTCGATCACAATAAATATCCTGCTTTCAAGCCGATAGCGATGCCTAACCGACGCTGGCCTGACCGCACCATCACCGAGGCGCCACGCTGGTGTAGTGTCGACTTACGGGATGGTAACCAAGCGCTGATCGAACCGATGACCACGCCGCAAAAATCTCGCTTGTGGGATCAACTTGTCAAGCTGGGCTTCAAAGAAATAGAAGTGGGTTTTCCC
The DNA here is from genome assembly GCA_039025905.1 of Pseudomonadota bacterium. GTDB lineage: Bacteria > Pseudomonadota > Gammaproteobacteria > Pseudomonadales > Halieaceae > JARRPM01. The sequence goes on from JBCCNJ010000006.1 coordinate 16,537, forward strand.
TCCGCTTCTGGCCACGATTTTGAGTTTGTACGCGATCTGATTGAGAACGACCGCATACCAAATGATGTCACTATCCAGGTGCTCACACAGGCAAGACCTGAGCTTATTGCGAAAACCTTTGATTCCTTAAAAGGCGCTCGCAGAGCGATAGTGCACTTATACAATTCGACGTCCACGGTGCAGCGCGAGCAAGTGTTCAATCTCGATCGGGCAGGTATCGTCGACATCGCTGTGCGCGGAGCGACGCTAGTGAAAGAGCACGCGGCGCGGCAACCCGAGACGGAATGGGTGTTTCAGTATTCACCGGAGAGCTTCACCGGCACCGAGTTGGATTTCGCTGTGGAAGTTTGCGATGCGGTAACTGCAGTCTGGCAGCCGACGCCGCAACACCCTGTGATAATTAATTTGCCCGCAACCGTGGAAATGAGCACCCCGAATATTTACGCCGATCAAATCGAGTGGTTCTGCGAGCGAGTTGCCAATCGCGATAGTCTGTTGATTTCTCTGCACACCCACAACGACCGCGGTTGCGCGGTTGCCGCTTCGGAGTTGGGCGTGATGGCGGGCGCAGATCGCGTTGAAGGCACATTGATGGGCAATGGTGAGCGCACGGGCAATATGGATATCGTGACAATGGCGATGAATCTGTACAGCCAGGGTATCGATCCTTGTCTCGATTTGAGCAATATGGATGAGATTATTCAGACGGTAAAAGAGTGCACGCAGCTACCGGTGCATCCGCGTCATCCCTATGCAGGTGAGCTCGTGTTTACGGCGTTCTCAGGTAGCCACCAGGATGCGATTAAGAAATGCCTTGCCAGGCGCAAACCCGATGATATCTGGGAAGTGGCGTACCTACCTATCGATCCTGCGGATATCGGCCGTTCTTATCAGGAAGTTATCCGCATTAACAGCCAGTCCGGCAAGGGCGGCGTCGCCTACGTCTTGGAGCGCGATTATGGCCTGCAGCTGCCACGCTGGTTGCAGATCGATTTCAGCCAGGCGGTGCAGGCCTACGCTGAAGCTCAGGAGACTGAGGTAGGCTCTGACGAGCTGTATCAGCTTTTTCATCAAACCTATACCGGCGCCGACCGGCATTTCCGCCTAGGAAAGTATCAGGTGAGCCGTGATGAAGGTGTCGACAAACTCAAAGCTGAGCTGCACCAGGGTACGGCCGTGCACACGCTCTCTGGTAGTGGCAACGGAGTGGTTGCCTCATTTGTCGACGCGATGGAGCGCTTCACGGGCAAGCAGATTGTGCTGGTGGAGTACAACGAGCATGCCCTCAGCCACAGCGCCGACGCAGAAGCGATTTGCTACATCCAGCTTAATGTCAATGGTGAGCGCTTCTGCGGGGTTGGTCGTAGCCACGATATTATTCAGGCTTCCCTGGACGGCATTCTGGGTGCGATTAATCGAGAGATGGCCGGCGGGCAAGAAGCGGCTGCATAAAAGCGCTCAGGCGGTTTCACGCTAGAGCGCTGGCGGGCACCGTCTGGCAAACCGGCCTGCTGTTTTGGCAAAACCCCCCTTGCGTGTCAATCAATCAGTATCTGTGTTAAAAGTGAGTCACTCAAACGCGGTATTGATAGCCGTCGGCAAAGGGTGTTCGGTGGAATGCGAAGTCGCAGCACCACAAAATTCAATTCGGCCTGGCGAGCTCTGCAGGTTCACTTTCGCGAGACCTTCTCAGGACATTTTACTTACAGCGATCGGGAGTCCGCGGAGTCTGATAAACAGCGAGCGCTAAAGCGCGGTCGCGACGCCTATCGCTACATACTTGCGATACTGGTATGCGTGGTGATACCCATGACAGTTCACAACGGCTATTCGGGGCAGACTACCCTCGCCTTCCTCTGCGTCGGGTTGCTGGCACTGTTTGTTGCAAATATCACCTTGTTAAGTCTTCAAAGGTCTGCGCTTATTGAGCCCTCTCCGCTGCTGGGCCTGGTGGTAATCGTTATTCTGTTTGCGGTGAGCCTGGGTCAGTCTTATGCGGTGTATTGGCTGTATCCGCTATTGGCTGCGCTACCCGTGCTGATGCGCTCATACCGCGCGCAGCTATTTTCTGTGATAGCCGGCCTGGTTACTGTGTCGCTACTCTTTGCCCAGTTTGATTTCAGCGCTGCCGTGGTTCTCAGTTTTAGTATGGCGCTCACCTGGTTGGTGAGCGCCTGGTTGGTATTCGCAGTCACCGAGCAGTCCCGCCGCTTGCGAAATATGGCCGTGACTGACCCCCTAACGGGTGCTTACAACCGCCGCTATCTGGAGGAACAGGCAGCACAGGCGCTGGAAGCCTGGCAGCGCTATGGGCATTCATCGACTATGCTGTTGATCGACGTGGATTTCTTTAAGCGGGTAAATGATCTATTTGGGCATACCGCCGGCGATGCCGCGATTAGATCTCTGGTGGAGGTGATGTCGAGTCGGCTGCGCGCCGTGGACACCTTATGTCGATTCGGTGGAGAAGAGTTTGTTGTATTGTTACAGGAAACCGATATGGCAGGCGCAACGCAGCTTGCTGAGGAGTTGCGATTGCTGATAGAGAACGCAAAAATATTGCCAACAGGCAATATGACTATCAGTATCGGCGTGTGCGAGGTCGTATCCGCCGACAGCGTTGACCACTGGTTCAAGCTCGCTGATTCCGCCCTCTACATCGCCAAGCGCAATGGGCGCAATCGAGTCGAGTCCAGCCAAGACACGCAATCCGAGGGCGAGCCAACCGTCAGTGCTGGCCCAGGGTGATGCTAAACGGAGAAAGTGACATGTTGGCATTTCAGTACAAAGCTAGCTTGAGATGGCTATTTCTTACTAGCCTGGTGTTTCTGGGGGCGTGCAGTAGCACGACCTTTGTCTACAATCAGCTCGATACCATCGTCCCCTGGTATGTGGATGACTATGTTGATCTGGATCGTGAGCAAAGAGAGCAATTAGACGCCGAACTAGAAATATTCTTGGCCTGGCATCGCCAACAAGAACTGCCTCGCTATGTGCAGTTGTTAGACCAGGTGGATTCAACTCTGGGGGCACCGGTTACCACGCAGGAAATCGCTGACCTCTATGCCGAAATGGAAGTGGCCTTCGTGAGGTTGGAGGAAGAGTCTCTGGTCTGGCTGTTGGATTTAGGAGAGAGCCTGACTGACCAACAGGTCGAAGAGCTGCTTGTATATATGCAAGAGCGCCAGGAAGAGTTTAAGGACGAATACCTCTCCCGTTCCGATGAAGAGTATCGCGAAAAAATCTATGACAATTTGAAGGATAACTTTAGTGACTACATGGGGCGGCTTGATAAGCAACAGCGTGAGAGACTGCAGCTGGCAAGCCAGGAGATGGAGCGCACGGATGCTCTGTGGCTGCAGGAGCGAGAGCTATGGCAGGAACGCATCGCGGAGTTTTTAGAGCGAGAACCCGGATGGCAGCAGCGAGTTCGTGATGCCGTAGCCCAGCGGGGTGAGACGGTATCTGAGGAATATCGCGAGGCCTACCTGCACAACCTCGATGTGATATTCGTTGCGGTAGCTGATGTACTAAACAGCCGCACAGAAAAACAAGATGGTCGCCTGCGCCGCGAGATGGCCGGCCTGCGAGATGATCTGGAGACGCTGATTGCGCAGGGTAGTTCGAACACCAAGTCGCCGTCGTTAGCGCAAGCAACCACAGAGTCAGACAACACGCCAGCCACCGCCGAACCCTGATGGTCGTTTCTGGCGCGTTTCACGGGATTGGAAGCTCGGCGGGCGGCACGCTCTAATGGCCGCGACAAGGCACCGCGGAACGGGATACTTTCACCAGCCTCTATAGCTTATCGCTGGTGGCAGCAGGGAGTGCCGTGTTTAGATAGGTTTGAAGAATACTTTCGAGCTGCGCTGCAAATTGTAGAGCGACTGCTTGTGCTCCGGCAGTTCGTCTCGCGACGCCTCGCTGAAGCCTTGCTCAATGAACCAATGAGCAGTCTGCGTTGTTAAAACAAAAACTCGATTTAAACCCTGGCTTCTTGCTTCCTGCTCGAGCTCGGCCAATAGCCTTTGGCCGCGCTTACCGCCTCGATAGTCAGGGTGCGATACGATACAGGCGATCTCACCGCATCCATCCTGTGGAAAAGGATACAGCGCCGCGCAGGCGATAATGCGGTGGTCTCTCTCCAGCAATCGAAACCGCTGAATCTCTGTTTCCAGCAACTCCCTGGAGCGCTTCAAGAGCACGCCCTCTTGCTCCAGTGGTTCTATCAGTTCCAGGATTCCGCCGACGTCGTTGATATCGGCCTCTCGGGACTGTTCGTAAAAGTCGCTTGATACGAGCGTTCCACTACCATCATGCGTAAACAACTCTTCGAGCAGCGCGCAATCGTCGGTGTAGCTGACGATATGGCTCCTATTTACACCTAAGGCGCAGGCGTGGCGTGCAGCAGTAAGCAGCTCAGACTGATCCGGGTCGGGGATGGTAAGTCTTTCTGCCTCACCCATGGTGCACTGCCGTACCAAGGTCCCATGCTGGTCGACAATGCCTTCTCCTTGAGTAAACATGATGAGCTTATCAGCGCCGATGGCACGGGCGCACTGTACGGCGATATCTTCCAGGCCCAGGCTAAACACCTCGCCGGTGGGCGAGTAGCCGAGTGGTGATAACAAGACGATGGCGCCATCGTCGAGTTGGCGGCGGACGCTGGCGTCATCTATGCGACGCACTTTTCCCGTGTGCATGAAATCGACGCCCTCGACAACGCCCAGCGGTTGAGCGGTAACGAAGTTGCCTGAGCAGACTGTGATGCGCGCCCCCTCCATTGGTGAGTTAGGCAGCCCCATCGACAACACGGCTTCAATCTGGGTGCGCAGTGAGCCCGCTGCATCTTTGACATGCTCAAGCGCAGCGGTATCGGTGATTCTCATGCCTTGATGAAATTGTGTTCTAAGTCCTGCCGCCTCTAAGCGGCGCGCGATCTGAGGTCGTGCTCCGTGAATCAAGACCAGTCTCATGCCAAGACTGTTTAGCAATGCGATGTCATGAACAATGTTCGAGCAGTTTTCGTGTTGCAATAGGTCCCCACCCAACATCAGCACAAAGGTTTTTCCTCGATGCGCATTGACGTAGGGTGCGGTGTTCCGCAGCCAGCGGATGTGGTCTTGACCAACCATCAATCAGGAGTCCAGTTGCCCAGTAACTGCAAAGGGATGAAGATTACCTAAACGCCAGGCAATTACCTAATGGCAATAATGCACACCCCTCTGGTCTTTTCTTTGGCAGTCGCGGCGAGTTATCTATCGCTGCACGGGTAGCGCGTTTCGTTAATCCCACCGAATGGCAGAGTGGTCAATGGAAATTTTGTTGCGCCACGTCGCCCTGTTCGCCAGAGACGAGAGAGGGGAGACGAGAGAGGGGAGATGAGGATCAAAATCTGGCCGCGCGCCGTAGTCGCTGCAACCGGCGAGAACAGCCGAAACTCTGCTTCATGTAGGTGCACATCACATCACTAGAAGCGGCTTTGTGGTAACTCCGTTCGATATCTCGACAAATATCGTGATTTAGTCAGTTGTAAGTACCTGTTGAAATGACAATCATGGGCAGTGTGTTAGCATCTTTAGAGAATATTGAGGTAGTACACGAGCGACTATGGCCACCACTTTTGGTCAACAACTAACGGAGCAGCGCCTGGATCTGGCGTCGCTGGCGCACGACCTGCATCAAGATGGCAGGCTGTCTGACCGAGACTTCGCTCGCGTGGTGAAGACGCCTCTTGTTAGAGTGCACCCTCTGGTCTCCCTGGCGGAGCAGAAACTGGGCGATGCGGCTAATCCGGGCAAGCTGCTTGATATGGGCAGCTTACTCGCCTGGCTAAGTGCGAAAGTGAAGCAGGCGGTGTATGAAATCGATCCGCTAAAAATTAATGTCACCGCGATTGCCGAAGTAATGTCCCAGGCCTTTGCCGAGCGCCATCGAATACTAGCAGTTGAGGTAACAGGAGCAGAGGTGGTCATCGCCAGCGCTGAGCCATACATTCGCTCCTGGGAAAGTAATCTAGAACATGTGCTGCGCAAACGTGTGCGCCGTGTGTTGACCGACCCTCGCGTGATTGCGCGGCACACGTCCGAGTTTTACACCATGGCTGGTTCGGTCAACCGCGCCTCGGGCATAGATCACCGCGCGGGAATAAGCAGCGTTACCAACCTGGAACAAATGCTGGAACTGGGCTCCATGAAAGAGCCCGACGCCAATGATCAGCACATCGTTAATATTGTCGACTGGTTGTTGCAGTATGCATTCGAGCAACGCGCCAGCGATATTCATATTGAGCCGCGCCGTGATATTGGCAACGTCCGCTTTCGAATTGATGGTGTCTTGCACAGCGTTTATGAGCTGCCGCAACAGGTCTGTAATGCCGTTACCAGCCGCATCAAAATACTGGGCCGGATGGATGTGGCTGAGAAGCGTCGCCCACAGGATGGGCGGTTGAAAACGCGTGCCCCCGAGGGCAATGAAGTGGAGCTGCGCTTGGCTACACTACCCACCGCTTTCGGCGAAAAGCTGGTCATGCGGATATTTGATCCCGATGTGCTGCAAAAATCCTTCGAAGAATTAGGCCTCACTGATGATGATCTGACGCGCTGGAATCAAATGACGGGAGTAGGTAACGGCATCGTGCTCGTTACCGGCCCCACAGGGTCGGGAAAAACAACCACGCTTTATTCAACGCTGAGGGCACTCGCGACTTCGGAGGTCAACGTTTGCACTATAGAAGATCCCATCGAAATGGTGGAGGGCGCCTTCAATCAGATGCAGGTGAATCATGGCATAAACCTCGATTTTTCCTCGGGAGTGCGAGCGTTGATGCGGCAAGATCCCGATATCATTATGGTGGGAGAAATTCGCGATCTGGAAACAGCGAATATGGCGGTACAAGCAGCGTTAACAGGGCACCTTGTGCTCTCTACACTGCATACTAATGACTCCCCCTCTTCCCTTTCTCGCTTGCTTGAACTCGGAGTGCCGGCATTTTTGATAAAGGCAACGGTGCGCGGCGTGATGTCACAACGTTTGGTGCGCATATTGTGTCCACACTGCAAAACCTTTGCGCCGCTGGACCCCGAAGACTGGCGTGAACTGACCCAACCCTGGAATATGGCGCCACCCGCGCAGGTACCCAAGCCGGTAGGGTGTAAAGAATGTCGCAATACTGGCTACATAGGCCGACAGGGCATTTATGAGGTTTTGGTTAATAGCCCGCTGCTACAACTCCACATCACACCCCATATGGAAACATCAAAGGTACGCGAAGTAGCCATGTCTGAAGGTATGCATACGCTTAGGCTCAGCGGTGCTGCTCGTGTTATCCGGGGTGAGACGACCATCGAAGAGGTGATGCGGGTCGCTCCAGTTCTGGACGCCTAGAACGGGTAGGTAGATGGACGTCGAGCAGGCAGGCCTTCCTCCCGTACTGTCTCATGCCGCCGAATCTGCGTGGTTGGATATACTCGATCGTGCGGCTCCTGAAATAAGAAAAAAACTTGAGCTTGCGGTGCACATGCCTGAAACAGCGGCACAAGTCTGCAAGGTCTTGGCCTGCAGTCCTTTTGTTACAGAATCCGCCAGGCGCAATCCCGCGCTTTTTTTCGAGTTGTTAAGTGGTGATTTGCCAAGCGATAGTGTGTCGGAGACTGCGTTCGCCGAGGAGCTTGAGCGAACTATCCTTGCCGAGCCTTCAGAAGCGATTGCCGATTTGCTTCGACGCTTTCGGCAACGCCATATATTGCGCATTGTATGGCGGGATTTTTGTAGGCTTGCAGACACTATTGAGACGATGCGTGACATGACTCTGCTGGCCGAGGCCTGTATTTCGGCGGCGGTAGATTTTAGTCATAAGCAGCTTGCCCAGCGGTTTGGTATGCCGATCGGTCGCGACAGCGGCGCTAGGCAAGAAATGATCGTACTGGCCATGGGAAAGCTTGGCGCGTCGGAGCTCAATGTCTCATCGGATGTTGATTTGATGTTTGTCTATCCAGAAAAAGGCGAAACGGATGGCGATACGAAGAGCATTAGCAACGAAGAGTTTTTTACACGGGTAGGCCGATCAGTTATTCAATTACTAGACCAGGTCACCTCAGAGGGCTTTGTATTTAGAGTGGACATGCGGCTGCGCCCCTATGGAGAGAGTGGCGCGCTTGTACATAATTTTTCCTCGCTCTATCAGTACTACCAGGAGCAGGGTCGAGATTGGGAGCGATACGCGCTGATAAAAGCACACCCCATTACCGGCGATGCGGAGCGCGCAGCGGAGTTGATGCGCTCCCTGCGACCCTTTGTATTTCGCAAATATGTGGATTTCACGGTGGTCGAAAGCCTGCGCGATATGAAGGCCATGATTCGAGAGGACGTGCAGCGACGAGGTCTGCAGGACGACATTAAGCGCGGTCACGGTGGTATCCGCGAAATAGAGTTTGTTGCCCAGTCTTTCCAGCTGATCCGCGGCGGGCGTGACCGCAACCTACAGCAGCGCAGGCTGCTGCCGGTATTGCGCGAGTGTCAACGCCAAGGGTGCCTGTCGGAGGAGGCGGTAATCGAGTTGCGCAGCGCTTATCTGTTCTTGCGCGATACTGAACATGCTATCCAGGGTTATCGCGATCAGCAAACCCATGTGCTGCCCTGTGACACGCTAAACCGGGCTGCAGTAGCCTGCGTGATGGGCTTCGCTAGTTGGGAAGAGTTTCTATCTATGTTACGCGAACATCGAGAGCATGTTGCAGCACACTTCGAGAGCCTTGTTGCTGAGCCCATACAGGCGCAAGCATCCGCGTCGGCGCAGACACCTGCTTTGTGGGGAGAGGGCCTAAGCCCAGAGGTGTTATCAGGACTGGGTTTTCACGATGCATCGGGGAGCTATCAAGCGCTGGGGGAGCTTCACCAGAGCAGCAAAGTGTTGGGTCTGTCATCTCAGGGGCGGGAGCGCTTGGATCAGTTTATGCCCCTGTTACTGCGCGCTTGCGCGCAGGCTCATCATCCAGATCTGACCTTGCAGCGGGTGCTGCCCTTGGTGAGCTCGGTGCTTCGTCGCAGCGTCTACCTGGCTTTATTGTTGGAAAATCCGGACGCGATATCAGAATTGACCAGCTTGTGCAGCGCCAGCCCCTGGATTGCCGAACAGCTAGCGCAGCATCCGATTTTGCTAGACGAACTATTGGATCAAGATCGGCTTTACAGCACGCCAGACCTATCTGCGCTGCGCTCAGAACTGGCCCAAGAAATAGCGAGCTTGACGTCGGATGATCTCGAATCTCAGATGGATGCATTGCGCTTGTTCAAGTCGAAACAGGTGCTGCGTGTTGCGGCCAGTGAGTTGATGGACAGGCAACCCCTCATGCGCGTGAGTGATCAGCTCAGCTGGATAGCCCAGGTTTGCTTGGAGCATGGCCTCAAGGTGGCTTGGAATGACATGGTAGAAGCCTATGGGGAGCCTCAAAGGGAGAGCGAAGACACTGGGTTTGTCGTGTTTGGCTATGGCAAGTTGGGCGGGTATGAGCTGTCCTATGGGTCTGATCTGGACCTCGTGTTTGTTTCGGACGGATCGGAGGGGGGAGTTACCAGCGGTTCTCGTAGCATCGACAACACTGTGTTCTATACACGGCTTGGACAACGCATCATTCATATTTTGGAAGCGCGCACGACACTAGGTCAGCTCTATGAGGTTGATATGCGGCTGCGCCCGTCAGGTCATTCAGGGATGTTGGTGTCCAGCGTATCTGCTTTTCGAAGCTATCAGGAGGAATCTGCGTGGACCTGGGAGCACCAGGCTCTGGTTCGAGCGCGCTACGTCGCAGGCGATTACTCCATGGCTCAGCGCATAGAGTCAGTGCGCGTGGAAGCGCTTGCACGTGCCCGGGATGCACACGCGCTCGCCCAGGAGGTGCGGTCTATGAGACAAAAAATGAGTGAGCATTCACTACCGAAGCATGTCAGGAGCAAAAGGGAGTTTGATGTAAAGCGTAGCCCTGGTGGCATTATTGATGTTGAGTTTTTGGTGCAGTATGCCGTGCTTGCATGGAGTCATCGTGTACCTGAGCTCACGCGCTTTACGGACAATGTGAATATTCTGGAGGTATTGGGTGAAAAGGGCTTGTTTGGACCTGGCCGCAGTGAAGCGCTGACGGAGGCCTATCTCGCCCTGCGCGCAAGAGTGCACCAACTCACCTTGCAACAGCACCCGATAGTGGTATCTGCCAATCAGTTGAAAGAGCATCGCAAAGTCGTGACCGAAACCTGGCAGGAGGTGATTTGTCAGTCATGAACGCGTGTACTTTTGCGCCTCTTGCGGGCTGAAGTCATTTGCCTGAGGGAGAACAAAGTGTACTTGTAGTGGGCCCTTCCTGGGTGGGGGATATGGTGATGTCCCAGGTGCTCTATATCTATCTGAAGCAAATACGACCGGGTGTTAGCATTGATGTGTTGGCACCTGCCTGGAGCAATCCGCTGCTAAAGCGCATGCCACAGGTAAGACGAGCCATCACTATGCCCCTGGGCCACGGCCAGCTCGGTCTTAGCGGTCGCTGGCGGCTCGGCAGGGAACTTAGATCCAGACACTATGATCAGGCCATATTGCTGCCCAACTCCTTTAAGTCTGCTCTGGTTCCGTTTTTCGCCGGCGTGAGACGGCGCACGGGCTGGCGTGGTGAGCACCGATTCGGACTGCTAAACGATATTCGGACGCTGGATAAAAAAGCGCTGCCGCTCATGGCCCAGCGCTTTATGGCGCTCGGCCACTCCTCCGGCGATTGTTTGCCTGCGACGTTGCCCAGTCCGTCGATTGAAGCAAATACCCAAAGAGCGAAGATGTTGCTGGATAAATTCCACATGGCATCAGACCGTCCTATTCTAGCATTGTGTCCCGGGTCGGAGTTTGGCAGCGCAAAGCGTTGGCCCGTCGCTTACTTCGCGCAATTGGGTGAACACTATCTGCAGCGCGGTTGGCAGCTTGCGCTGCTTGGTTCCAGCAATGACCAAGTAATAGCCAGCCAGATCAGCGAGCGCTTGATTCACAATTCGGCGAGTTTTAATCTCGCCGGCCAAACGCAACTGGACGAAGTAATCGACCTGTTGTCACGGGCACATGCCGTCGTTAGTAACGATTCGGGCTTGATGCATATCGCCGCTGCGCTGGGTATTCCGCTGGCCGTGATCTACGGTCCGACATCCGCTGGGTTTACACCGCCGCTGAGTGACTCAGCCGCCACCATTGCTAGTGATATCGACTGTGCGCCGTGTTTCGCTAAAGAATGTCCTTTGGGCCATCATGCATGTATGCAGAGTATTGACGTCGAACGCGTAGTCCGGGAGCTGGATTCGCTAGTGGCCGCAAGAGAAGGGCCTTGAAGGTCCTGCTCATAAAAATGTCTTCAATGGGAGACGTACTGCATACGCTGCCTGCTGTCACGGATGCCTGTGAAAACCTGCCAGGTATCCGATTCGATTGGGTAGTGGAGGAGGATTTTGCCGAAATTCCTGCCTGGCATAGCGGGGTTGATCAGGTTATTCCGGTGGCCTTGCGCCGCTGGCGACGGCAGCCACTGCGGCACCTTGTCGGGCCGGAATGGAGCGCGTTTCGAAGGCGACTGCAGGCAACGCGCTATCAGGCAGTGATTGATGCCCAGGGACTGATCAAAAGCGCGGTAATTTGTCGCTTGGTGGACGCACCCCGATTCGGCATGGATCGGCAATCGGCGAGAGAACAATTGGCGGCATGGGCTTACGACCGGCGTTTTCCTATCGCGAAAAACATGCATGCTGTTGAGCGTTTGCGCGAGCTGTTTGCGCATGCTCTACACTACCCGATGCCTGCACATCGAGGTAGCTATGCCCTAAAGCCTTTGACACAGGCACCTTCTGCTTCGAACGCGCCGGGCCTGGTCTTTTGTCACGGCAGCGCGCGCGTCGAAAAGCTGTGGCCAGAGGACAACTGGATTCAGCTCGCCAGCTTGGCGGCAGTGTCGGGCTTGGGCATCTACTTGCCATGGGGGACAGATGAGGAGCATGCAAGGGCGCAACGAATCGCTGCGCAAACAGATAATGTGACTGTGTTGGCCCGCCAAAACCTCGCCGAACTTGCGACTTTATTCAGCGGTTCTATCGGTGTTGTGGCAGTGGATACTGGCTTGGGGCATCTCGCCGCGGCACTGAGTGTACCCACGGTGTCGCTTTATGGCCCGACAAATAGGCGTTTGATAGGAGCCTACGGGGAGCACCAGGTGCATCTGGAGGCGCCGTTGCCCGGTACGACTGATTCTGATGCTGAAGCATTAATGAAGGGAATAACACCTGAGTCTGCTTGGCATGAGCTGCAAGCCGTTATGCGTGCCGCGTAGGCCTCGTGACGCTCGCCTTTCTCATCTATAGAGTCTTCCCTTTTGGTGGATTGCAGCGCGATTTTTTGCACTTAGTGCATGAGCTGTCCCAGCGTGGACACGCGTGTCGCGTTTACTGTGTTTCATGGCAGGGTGACTTGCCAGAAAATATCGAAGTCGTGTTGGCCCCACCTGTGCGTGGCACCCATGTCCGGCGCAACGAACACTTCTATACCTGGGTTCAGACTGAACTGAAGTCAGCACCTGTGTGTGGGGTAATCGGATTTAATAAGATGCCGGGGCTGGATGTTTATTTCGCCGGTGATACTTGTTTCCTCGCCGAGGCCATGGAAAACCGCACAGCCCTTTACCGGCTCGGCTCGCGCTTCAGGCACTTTGCCGCATGGGAAAAGGCCGTGTTTAAGCGCAGAAGCAGAACAGAGATACTGCTGCTCACATCCAGGGAACGCACGCGTTTTGAACATCACTACCAAACTGAAAGTAGCCGGATGCATTTATTGCCGCCCGGTGTATCACGTGATCGCTGCCGTATAGAATCGTCGCAGATACAGCGCGCGCAGATGCGAGCCGAGTTGCAGCTGCAACCACAAACCTTGGCCTTGCTATTTGTCGGATCGGGTTTTTTCACCAAAGGATTAGACAGAGCAATTCGTGGTCTAGCCGCACTGCGGCGCACACACCCCGAGCAGGATGTACGTCTACTGGTAGCTGGCCAGGACAGAACTTATAAAATGGATCTACTGGCGCGCCGGCTGCGAGTGCGCAGCCGGATTGAGTTTTTAGGTGGGAGAGACGATGTTCCCAACTTAATGCAGGCAGCGGACATACTTGTGCATCCAGCGCGCACAGAGGCGGCGGGTATCGTACTGCTGGAGGCTTTAGTAGTAGGTTTGCCCGCCGTAGTAACTGATGTCTGCGGTTATGCCAGCTACGTAGAGACAGCAGCGGGCGGTAAGGTACTACCATCGCCTTTTAAGCTTACAGCTTTATATGCTGCACTGAGCGAGCTCGTGGACGCTGGTGCGCGCAAAGCTCACGCGATGGCGGCGCTGGAATTTACGAAGCAAACGGATTTATTTTCTATGCACAACAGGGCCGCCGACTTGATCGAAGGACTATTGGGACAAAAGCGCTCGTGAGCAAGCCTGAGTACTTCTTGGCCGAGCAGTTCGCGGCGGGAGAATTACCGCGAAAGCCCTCCGCGCCGCAACTGTTGGACTGGGCGCGTAGGATTGCCGATTCTGTGGACGCGGAGGATGTTTACCGCGACAAGGAGGGTCGCAAGACTCTGCGCTTCGTGTATCGCAGTTTGCCGTATTTCATGAAGCTTCACAGCGGCGTGGGTTGGTCAGAAATCACCAAGAACCTGCTGCAGCTGCGCCTGCCGGTACTTTCAGCCCTGAACGAATATCAAGCTGTGCTTGCGCTGCAGCGCGCAGGCGTGCACACCTTAACGGTGCTTGCGTTTTGCAGGCAGGGCCGCAACCCCGCGACAGTAAAGTCCTTGATCGTGACCGCCGAGCTCACGGGTACTGTGAAACTCGAAGACTACTGTGCAGGTTGGGCCGCAAAACCCCCTACAGCGAAAGTGAAGCGTCGGTTAATTATTGCAGTAGCCGACATTGCAAAGCGCATGCATGCAGCGGGCATTAATCATCGAGACTTCTACCTTTGCCACTTCCACCTGGATGAGCACAGCCTTGAGGAAGAAGATGTGCGATGTTTTTTGGTCGACCTGCACAGAGCGCAGATTCGCGATGCCATTCCCGCGCGCTGGCGAGAGAAAGACCTTGCTGGGCTGTATTTTTCCGCCATGGATATCGGTTTGAGTGAGCGCGACTTGCTGCGATTCTTGCGTCACTATTCGCAGGGCGGACTGCGCACAGTGTTCACAGAAGAGAGCAAACAGTGGCGTAGAGTGAAGCGGCAAGCGCTTGCGCTGTATGACAAAAGCAGAAACAGTAGCCGATACGGCACGCAGAGTTCAGATGCTTAAGCGTTATAGAGCGCTGCGCGGACAGCAGTGGTCGGCAAGGCTGGCGGCCGCTTTGCCGCCCGCAGAGATGTCGCTAGTCAGCTGGATGGAGCAGCAGGCCCAGCTCATCAAACAAGACCCCTTCAGCCGTGTCAGCCTAATCGAGATCGACGGGCGCGGCTGTTTTTTGAAACTATATCTGCCTAAGTCTGCGCTGCAGAAAGCTGGGTTTCAGCTGCATATCGCCAGGGGTCTACGGGCTTTCGATGCGGGGCGCGCCCTGCACCAGGCGGGCTTGGCTGTGCCCCAAACGAGGGCCTGTTTATTAGTTCCCGAGGGTGTGCTGTTGATGACAGAAGCGCTTGCTGGTAGTCGCGACCTAAGAGAGATTGCCTGCGCCGAGTTTGATGGCCAGCCAGCCGTCAATTATCTAAGCATGGCGGCAGAAGCGCTGTCTGATCTGCACAGAGAAGGGTATAAACACGGGGATTGTAAGTGGAGTAATCTGCTGCTATCCCGCGGTCGCATTTATTTCGTGGATTTAGAACGAGTAAAAAAAATGCGATCGAAGCTAGACGCTCATAAGCTCTTGCATCGCAAACAACTCGTTGATGTGGCGAGATTTACCGCTGATGCAGAGCGCCTTGGTATCGAATCGGACGACTTCGCGACGTTTGTAACGCGATATTGTCGCGGTATCGACTGTGATCCCAAGTCACTTTTACAGGCGGTTCGACCCCATCTCGAGTCTACCCGGCAAAGGCACTTGCAACGGTATGGTGCGCAAGGCACGAAGGCACTATTGTGATTTAATTATCGGATCTTTATCTCGGGGTTTTCGAGAGAAAAATCCTTGATAGCAAGCCTGACGAAAAGCCGCTAATCTGCTCAAGTACGCCAACTTAAACCAGAAAACAAACAATACGATCACACGATAGCGAAGCCCCACTGCTGTTCGTGCTATGCATAAGTTCGGCAAATCGCATCGCTTAAAAGATGATATTGCTGGCGCCAGCTCTGTGCATTTGGCAGAGTAAGATGGTGATCTAAAGATAAAACAGGAGTCTATATGCGACACACGTTTTTGTTTTTGTTCGCCTCCCTTGTTTGTTTAAGTGTCTACTCATCACCTGGTTCGGAAACTCAAAGCGACAGCGGTATGCGTTTCGCGCTTAACGACTGGGCGGGCCAGAGACTGTCAAGTCGCATTATGGGTGAGGCCTTGACTCGCATGGGTTTTCCCGTGGTCTATGTGCAAACGCCCTACAAAGAAGAGCTCGAGCTCATTGCAAATGACAGTCTTGATGTCGCTATGGAGATCTGGTCGACGACCTTAAAGGAAGAATTCCAGAAAGCGGTGGCGGACGGCAGTGTGCTCAATCTGGGTGAGACGGGCATGACTGCGATGGAAGACTGGTGGTATCCGGACTATATGAGTGAGAAGTGTCCGGGACTTCCCGCCTGGACCGCGTTAAACGAATGTGCCGGCTTATTTGCCACAGCGGAATCAAAACCGAAAGGTTTTTATCTCGGCGGCCCCGCGGACTGGGGCGGCCACGACGAGGGTCGTATCGCAGCACTAAAGCTTAATTTTGAGATGCGTCATGCAAACAACGATGAAGAGCTTAATTCGGCTCTTAAACAAGCCTATGCGAACCAGGAACCCATCATGCTGTGGGTTTACTCACCTAACTTTACCGAAGCGGTTTACAAGGGACACTGGGTTCAGTTTCCCAAGTACGAAGACGCGTGCTATGAGGATCCAAGCTGGGGCGTGAATCCAGAGTTGCCTTATGATTGTGGCAAACCCTCAGGTCCGATCTGGAAGGCAGGCTCACATCGTCTAAAGAAAACCTGGCCACTTGCCGTGGCGGCGATTGAGAAGTTCTCAATCACCAATGCTGAAATGGCCGCATTGGTAGAAAAAGTAGAGGTCGAAGGACAATCAGAGACAGCGGTAGCGGCTGAATGGTTAGACAATCACGTAGTGCGCTGGTCGCTGTGGTTTAAATAGCAAGCAGCCATCCTAGATGTGACTTCACGCTGCGCCTCTTTACACTGGTTCCTTGATGCCAATAGGTGTCCCACGGGCGCACCCTGTTACATCTTTACCACAATGCCGATATGGTGCTGAAGTACAGGGGGATACCGATACTGACGTTGAATGTGAAGGTTACCACCAAGGACATTGACAGCAGCACGCTCAAGTTGACCTTGGGTTCTGCTATTCGCATAGCAGCGGGAACCGCGATGTAGGAAGCACTTGCAAACAAAACAGATTGCAGTAGCGCATCTCCCCGATCGTAACCCAGCACCCAGCACAGAAAAATAGCGGCAGTACCTATTATGGGCGGAAATAGAAGCGCGAAAAGGATGAGGAACGATCCGCTCTTGCGCAGCTCGCTAAGCCTGGCGCCGGCAAGAAGCCCCATATCCAACATATAAAGCGTCAGCATGCCATAGAAGATGTTATCGACGAACACCGTGAGGTCATCTTCTCCGTCCGCACCGCTGATATAGCCAATAACCAGGCTTCCTACCAGCATCAGTACAGAGCCGTTTACCAGTGACTCTTTTACTGCGGGCGCCATTGACTCGCCTAGCGATTTACTTGGGCCACCCTCATTGGCTTTGGTATTCATGCGAATAAGAATAAGACCGGCGATGATTGCGGGCGACTCCATCAAAGCCATGCCCGCGATCATATGGCCCCCATAGTCGATGCCTTTATTTTCTAGATAGGCCATCGCGGTCACGAAGGTTACCGCCGAGATTGATCCGTAGGCTGCGGCGACACCTCCCGCGTCATAGGGGTCTAGCTTCTTTCTCAGGATGCCATAAATGAGGAAGGGAACGAGAAAGGACCCGAGCACGCATACCACTAATGCGATCAGCATTTGGCCTGAGGCTTCCTCGCGAAAGAGCTCCCATCCACCCTTAATCCCAATGTGGAAGAGCAGATAAAGACTAAGAAATTTCCCTACCTGTGGCGGTATCTCCAGATCAGACTTAACCAATACAGCGAATATGCCCAGGAAGAAAAAAAGGATGACGGGGTGCGTGAAGTTTGAAATCGCGGCTGCAAAGTCCATGAAATCTCTCTCTTGAAATAGAGCGGTGTCATCAGCACACGCCGTCTAGAAAGGCCCTCAAAGCAGTTCTAGGATGAGAGCACCCACCGCATCTGACTGCGACCGCTTGCTCCGTACTGAGCGCAGCACTTTTTTAACGCAGGTTGTGATGCTAGCGCGCAACGACCGTAGGAAACATGCGCGAGCTCCCCCAGTGGATATCGATCTCGTCAAAGCCCGCTTCGTGCAGTTGTTGACGCGTGGCCTCCTCCGTTTGAAAGCAAGCCCAGCTTGCCTGCAGCACATGCGCCATGACTTTTTGTTGTTGTAATAAATCTTCGATATTAATCGCCTCCAGGTCCCACTCGGTATTGCCTTGCGCATCGGGGGGTGGTGTGAGAAACGACGTAATGAGCGTTCCTCCAGGCTTTATAGCCTGGCGAAATTGCCTGTAGAGCGCTGTTACCAGTACGTTGTCCGACTGGTATATGTTCAGGCCGTTGCTGCTTAAAACATCGAACTTACCATCGATATCCAGATTCCACGCATCGGCCTGTAAAAACTGACAGTGATCGGACAAACCCTCCGATGCCGCAAGTTCCTTGGCTAAGGGAAAGGCCTGCTCATCCAGGTCTATGCCGGTGAGCTTAAAGCGCTCCAGGTCAGAGAAATCCAGCGTTAGGAGATCTGCCATGACGCCGCAGGGTACTGAAGCTAAATGACAGCCCTCTTGAAGGAGTAGCTGGGTCTGCTGTTGGAAAATAGAAAAACGTTCCCGGGTAGCCAAGACAGAGGGGGCGCGAAAAATCGTAAACTCTTCCAGCGGATGTAGTTCGCCCTCCGATACTTCACGATGACTTATGATGCGGTGCGTCCATTCGCCGTTCCAGCCGCCGCCGTTTTGTAGCAGAAACCGGCCCAGTTCGAATTCGCACAGTCCGTGCAAGATAGACAGCAACTCGTCACGTTCGGATTCACCGATATCTCCCGCTTCGATACGCGCCCTTGTCGCTGTGACAATATCTTCGAGACTACTGCTCTCAGATTGGTGACTGATGATCGAAGCCATAGGTCGCCTGCTGTCGGTTAGATGCGAAAATAGGTTCGCTTAGTATATCCGGGAATCTTGATTCGACTACCTTTTCGTAGAGGGCAATGGAGTAGATATATCTGCTTACAACCGCCCAGCAGAGCTCTTTAAGCTCGACGTGATAGCTGAACGTTCTGTCCACGCGCTTGGAGTACCTCGGGGATGTTGCATGCCGCTGCAGTTGCCTCTGTGAAATCTCCGAGGGCGGTCGATACAGGTAGTCAGGCCTAAGCGATCACCAACCCCTATTGCTGCGATCTAGCAGCGCGGAGCGAGATAGACACCTTGGTGGATTTTTTTATCCTTATCTTTAACTTCCATCTATTCAGTACTCAAAAGCGCTTCATGTGCCTCCAATGCGGGTTCCACATTATCGAATATAGAAGCCCGTTCAGACACGATCATGCGCTCTTCATTTTCCAGCTTTTCGGCAGCGCTGAGCTGCAATTCGCTGTCTTAGGTGACAAGTGAATGCAGTGTTAATGCCATCGGTAAGGTGTGAACACGCGATACCGACGTTGCAGGGATTTTCGCAGCCTGCGACCTGAAGATGTTGCGCACAATATAGGTGTGCTGGATTTCGATCGTGCAGACAAAAAGGGCGTTTTGTTCAATACTTCACTAGTGAGATCGCTGTCGCGTTGATAGGTGCACGGCTAGTCTATTGAGTGTCCGGTGTAGCATTGGCTGCACGGGAACCTTGGCGACAGGCGGCATCAATTAGGAAGTTGTCTCATCATGGCACCTACTAGACAGCAGGTTGAGCATCAGGCGTATGTTAAAAAGATCGGAATATACTCGCCGACAGTTCGTCACCTTGTCGGCGATTGCAGCTAGCGGCACTTTTGTCGGCGCGCGTGCTACCTCTGTGGATGCTGGCGGTCGCGCGAGTGCTCGCGTTGCTGCGATTCTCCCGCTTTCGGGTGGTCTTAAGTTGTTCGGCGAGCAGGCCAGAATTGGATTAGAAGTTGCGGCTCTAGAAATCAATCAATCTGATGGTGTGCTTGGTCGCGAGCTTACTATCGATTATTTCAACGACGAGGCAGACCCCACTCGTGCAAAATCGATAGCCGAAAGCGTTTCGAAAAGGGCAGATTATCTCGCTGTTGTAGGCCCGATTACGTCCGCGTGCAGAAACTCGATGTCTCCTACGCTAGAGGCCGCCGGTATCCCGCTCCTATATGCAACCGACTATGAGGGCGGCGATTGTGGACCCTCTCGGTTTTATTTCAATAGCGTACCAAATCAGGTGACAAAACCACTGCTCACCTACCTTTTAGATCAATTCGAGGGAAAGGTATATCTGCTAGGCGCGGACTACGTATGGCCACGCCGCATGTTTGCAAGCTGCGAAAATATTATCGCCTCGCGCAAAAGGCAGATAGCGGGAAAACAGTTTGTCCCCTTACAGGGTTTGTCTGACTACGACGCGCTAATTGGTAACATTCAAAAAAGCAACGCCAGCATAGTGCTGCAAGCGCTACCTGGCGTAGAGAGTGAACAATTTGTTTCCGCGGCGCGCGCTGCGGGTCTGTTTCCGCAGGCGGCCATCGGTGTGCTGGGCTCAGTTGCGCTGTATACAAAATCAATCAGGGCGATAGATGATGTCCGGGCTTTTGGATGTTCACCCTTCATTCAGACAGACCGCTCGAGTGCAGCGACGAGCTTCGTGATGAAAGCAGAGCGCTTTGCACCCGAAGGTGTCAGTATTAGCGCTTATGCAGCGACACACTACAGCGCGCTGAAAGCGCTGGCCTCAGCATGTAGCGCTAAGCAGGATGTTTCTCGCAAAGCCGTAATTTCCGGCCTTCCTGGTTTGGAATATGAAACGCCATCGGGGCTGTTGCAGATCGATGCCGCTAATCACCATACCTCACTCAATATGTGTCTGACAAAAATAGAGAACGATGGCCCTGGTATGATTGGGTCTCCAGAATTGATTTTCCCTGATCAACCCTGTAGCGCTGGTGGTCTGCGTTTGTAAGAGTCGCTGATTATTCATGCTGGCGATTTTAGCGCTTATTGCCTGGTTTGTTTCGGGTAGCGGTCTGACGCCTCCGGGCCGGTCTTCTGGGTGCAACTCGAGAAGCAGGGTTTGTAACCCTATCGTTTTGTTGCGGTCTTTACATCCTGTACCGTGGCACTTGCCCGGCTTGATGCAGCGAGGTAGATTGAACGTTCCTGACCCCGGACGTGTATTTTGTAACTCATGTCGACCACAAAAATACAGACCGATTTGATATCTGATTCCGAACCGGGCGCGGCCTACCGCCATATCCAGTCCTTGGTTGATAGTGGAGCAGTTGAGCTCCAGGTAATCATCTCGCCGCCGAGAACCCTGTCAACGGCACTGGGGAAGCTGTTTGCCGAGTCCAGCGATATTGGTTGTTGGTCGAACGAGCCCACATCTAAATTCGGTTTTGAGAATCAGCGAGTCGATGCCTCCTATAGGAGTGTGCTTCAGGCGATAGCAAAAGCGACGCCATCAAAGGATGGGGCTAGACGCGTCCTTTTATCGATTATTGCGTCCTCTGTCGGGCCTGAGAAGGAAATAGAGGATCTCATTGCCGTCTCGGAGAAGGTGAGCTTTTCAATTCGCAATCCGATTCTCGCCATTGAGTCTTTTATTTTGCTTATTGCACAGATTGTGGCGGAGGTGGGCTTAGCGCCCACGAGCAAGTCTCAGATGCTGCGGGAAGGCTGGGTGCCTCCAGCGTCCAATCTTGATCACCTCAAGGAGGGTGACCCAGATCTGTGGATGTCGCATGTGCGACACTTGCAGCGCAGCAGAGACTATCGCTGGGTAACCGATCGTCAGCACTACATCGCTAACAGCATTGCCAATACCGCGGCCTTTCGGCGCGAGCTTTGGGCTGATCCAAACTCGGTCGCGCTGGTATACAGCGGTGATCTGTCACTTTTGAGAGAACATAGGTCAGCGGATTCAGCGTATAAAGCGCGAGTAGAAGCGGCGCTGGATTTAGACCCAGACAGCCTCTTTGCGCAGGCACCCGACCTGCATGCCATTATTGCCTACACTGCGGCGAGTTGGCTGCAGACCTGGCGCTTGTTTGAGGCAACGCGAAATCACGCACCGAGGAAACTGGGTCCTGTTGTGGATGCCACCCAGTTCCAATTACGCCCTGATAAAGTGCTTGATCTGTTGCGTGATCGACTTGGAATTGAAAAGCGCAGTCCGAGCATGGGGCCACTTGTTTCAATGGACGGCTACGGCGAACAATATGCTCAAACAGAGCTAAAGGCGGAAACCATGTTCGCGCGGGCCTACGCCTCGACATCGGTCGCGCGACCGGAGAAAGCCCCCCTGGAGCTGTGGCGGCTGCCTGCTTTTGTGAAACGACATCTGCCTTTGGATATGCTGCTTTTTATGTTGCTGAACGCTCAGTCCGAGTCCGCCCTTCCGATTTTCGGCTCTCTATCAGAACTACTTGAAAGCCCCTGCCCGCAGGGCGACGGTGGTGAACAGCCGCTGAGAGGTCTCGACCCTGTCTATGCTTACCTGCAGTCGGCAGTCGCTTTAGCTCAGGGCAATCCGGAGGGAGAGACTTATCGCGATGCGATCAGGGCCAAGCATCCAATGCACGCAGCGACGCTGGACTTGGTCGATGAGGCAGCGGTTTACCTTAGCGCGCCTTAGGTATGAGCTTGCCTGAGTTGCAGGCCCGGTGCAGTAGTTGCCGGCACCGCTATCGCGATCCAATGAAGCGACAGTAAGCCTGCAGCGAAAACCGGTTTAGGTCGAGCAGCAACCCTCCGAGACGCAACGACAGTCCAAACACTCGCGCATGGACTTAACGCCGCAGTGCTCAAACATCGCTTGTCGCAGCGCCTTGCGCGCTCGGTGCAAGCGAACCGTTGCATTGTTCACCGAGATGCCCAATTCCGACGCTGCTTCAGCGACTGTGGCATTGCCAAAGTCCACCGCTGACAAGATGGCAGCATAGTTGGTATGCAAGCGTTTGGCCTGGGCGACGCTGCAGTCGCAGATTTCGATGACGGGTTCGTTTTGTTCCGTTTCGGCGGTAGTGGCCTCCAGCTTGCGCTGGTAACTGGCCTGTTGACGGAACATGTCTGCAATGAGATTTCGATGCAGACGGTAGAGCCAGGGCATTACTCTGGCCGGGTCTTGCAATGAAGATGCGTGTTCCACTGCCCGCATGGCGGCGGACTGCAGCACATCATCAACATCAGACGCAGGCACGCGGGCAGACACAAAAGCGCGCAGCCGGCCCGCATGCTGTTGCAGCATACTGGAGACGAGATTTGCGCTTGCGATGTCTGTTGCGCTTGCGTTCATGGCGTGAAAGCTAGCCTACTTTTTTGCCGAAGTACAGCCGCAGGATGGGTCGCAGGCACAGCTATCGCCACAGGTGCAGACCGCACCGCAGCAGCAACCGCCGTCGACGGGTGTCTGGCAGGTACATGAGCACTCAGGACCGCATTGCTGACAGGGGCAGTGACAGGAATCAGACATAATAACCTCCATTGAGTCTTGCTATTGAGTTTGCGTCTATAGAGACGAAGCAAGATGAAGATTTATTACACTGGATATGAAAAATAATGCGTTACGGCCAGTTATGATGAAAATGTGGCCTTCGGCCACACTTTGGGCGGCCTTGGGTGCGCGAAACAAAAGAACCTGATGGATATATGAACGTGGTGAAAACTGCGTTTGCGATGTAAAGGCCTTGGCCGGCGCTACTTTACCGAGGGTCTTCGCCCAAACTGTCCAGAGTCGTTTCGAACCAGGTATTTAGGTCCTCAGTGGCCGCGCTCCTGGATGTCGCCAGTTCGCCTGCTTGGCTGAGGTAGAGCAGCTCCCCGTCTGAAGAGATAATCGCGATAGAGGGTATACCGTTAGCGACGGGTTCGCCGAACTGCTCGGTGAAACCCATATTTTTATCCCAGTTGCCGATATCGACGTGAGCGACGACAAAGTGGTCTTTTATCGTCGTCGCCAGGGGCTCTTGCGCCATTTTTCTGTTTAGGCTGCGACAGTCAGGGCACCAGTCAGAGCCGAAAACCAATAGTACTTTTTTTTGCTGCTCGATCGATTGTTGCAGAGCTGCCTCGTAGCTTGCTTGAGGATCTCCATTCGGGTCGTATGCGTATTCTTCCGCGAGGCTTGCAGCGCACATAAGCACGAGACACAACGCGACCGCTAATCGAGACCGGTACGTTCTCGTGACTGCCAATGGGAGTGGCGTAGTGGTATTAGTGGTATCCATATTGCTTACCTTGAGTCGTCGAGAACCACGATAGCAGTGCCTACACTAAATCGTAAGGGCTTTTCGAAAACTGGTCGGCGTCTCACCGGTCCATTTCTTGAAAGCGCGTCGAAAGTTAGATGGATCACTATAGCCCAGGCGCTCTGCAATGATATCAAGCGTCAGGCTGGAGTTTTCCAGTAGGTTCTGGGCGCGCTGTAACCTAACCTCGTCGAACAACGACTTGAAGCTCAAGCCTTCATCGCGGAGGCGGCGGTTGAGTGTACGCGTCGACAGGTTCAGCAAAAGTGCAATATGCTCTGGGTTAGCGTCGTTCATATCCTTCAGTAAGCGAATATGTTTACGCACTAGATCGGCAGTGCGAGGTTGGGCCCCTTTTTCGAGCAGCAGCGTATCGCAGCGTGCGACTGCGCGTCGGTGTACGGCGGCGTTGTGCGTGTTGGTCGCTTTATTCAACAGTGCGTAATCAACCACCAGGAAGTTTTGCTGACAGTCGAATGCGATGTCGGCCGAAGCAAACTGCTGAGCATAGATGTCTAGGTGCTGCGGCTGCTCAAAAGCAAAGCCTGCGCGTTTCAGGGGAAGCGAGTGATCACAGAGTGCTTTCAGTGCCTGACTCCAGCTGTTAACCAGTGCTTCAACGAGATAGGTGCGAACCTGCCCCGGCATGTTTGGGTAATCCAGATCAAAAGTCACTAGTAGCTCGTCACCTTTTTGTACATGTTCCAGGTTCAGATACAGGCCGGTCAAGGGGTAATAGCGACAGATAAAGAATAGCGCTTTGCCAACGGTTGGCGCGCTGATAACGGCCTGTCCAATCAAACCGGCGGAGGCGATATCCAGGTATCGGCCAAATGAGAAGCTGGTTGCTGCAAACTCGGGCTGTCGTTGAAGAATGTTGCACAGTATGGCCGCGAACACTTTTGGGGGGTGCCGGGACTCAATGCGTTTACGCTGCTTCATGTCACACAGTGCGTCAGTTGGAATACCCTTCTCCCGCGCTATCTCAAGTAAGATGGCACAGTACAGAGGGTGCAGAACATCCTCGTCCACCGGGTGATGCGTGTCGGCTAGTCTGATTGATTCAACCATAACTGTAATAAGTAATGTTGGTCTAACAATTACTATTACCGTCCCCCATGACGGTACAGCGCACGCTATTGGTGCGCAGGGCGCCTGGTTTTTTGGTGTGTCGCAGTTTGTCTCACTGCAATCCGTTGCGAGAGGCTGTATACCGCGAGTCGTCAGTCGCCGTGGAAACAAAGTTTAGTTGGATAAATCTTTAGCGCAAGCAGATTCACAGCCACGACGGAGAATATGACACTGTGTATGACCGAATTATGACGCTAGCTGACCTTCCCCGCGCTCTGTAACGAACGTAACCTGATTGTCGGATATTGTTTATTGGGTATTGCTGCAGCGCGTTCTGATAATAAACACCGTCGCGAAGCTAACCGAATTCGATTTCCTATATGGACACTGCGATAACAATCACAAGCTGCGGTCGCCTATAGCAACGCGTGTGCCCGTTACTTGTGGTGGTGATACTTACTTCAACAGGAGAGAAGCCATGTACAGCGGCATAATAAAAGTAGCTCGCTTCCTGGTAGCCGGGCTGGCAATAAGCAGCCTGATTGCTTGTTCAGAATCCCCGACGATAGGGGATGCCGATAATAATCAGGTTATCACACTGGGTGATTCGATTTTTCAATTGAGCGGTGAGCTACAGGCAAATCTGGAATCTGAGGCCGGCGAAACCTTTCGTCGCTACACCCAAAGTGGTGCTGAACTGAATGGCGGCACCCTTGCGCCTTCGGTTTACGAACAATACAGCATCGCGCTCAGTGATAACCCTAATATTGATACCATCGTTATGAATGGAGGTGGCAACGATATATTGATTCCCGCGATTATTGGCGACCCCTACGGTTGTCGAACCCAGTGGTGGAAATTCGGCCGACTCAGCAGCTCGTGCAGAAACTTTATCGATGATATCTATGTCGAGGCTGTTAACCTACTGAATGATATGGCGGCCGACGGGGTCGATGATGTTGTCTATCTAGGTTACTACTACACCAAGGGTTTTGTGGACAATCTGGAGGAGGCGGTCGACTACGGTGATGGCGCCTTGGACCGAGCCTGCGATAATGCGACGGTGCGCTGTACTTTCGTAGACCCGCGCTCCACGATTCGCGACAGAGATATCATTGCAGATGGAATACACCCAGCTTCATCCGGCTCACAAAAGCTGGCCGACTTGATCTGGCCCGTACTGGCGCCATTGCTCAACAACCAGTAAAGACGCTTGGGGCGGTAACACGTCCCTTGTACGTTTCCATGCTGCGTTATGCCCTACTGTGTTGCGTTGTAGCCGGTCTGCTTATGGCCTGGCGGTACTCTGATCGACTGCTTGGTGGAGCTCACACGCCTGTTGCGCCCACAGCGAGTGCCACCCAGCCACCGCAAGCAAGCTCGACCCCGCTCACGCCGTTGGAGGACCCCCTAGAGCGACTGTATCGAGAGCTACTCGATATCCTCATGGGCTATCGTGACCAGATTCATTTGTTACCTACCCAGCTATCCCTTGTCGAAGTGCGTGATTACGTTATTAGCGTTTACCCACGCGGTGGCATGGATCTTTTCTATCGAGCTGTTTATGCGCTCTATCCCCAGCACGCCGATCAGATTATGGAGAATCTGAGTAACTATGAGCTATATCAACAGTGGCTAGTGGAGCAAACCAGCACCTTCGCCGATATGGATGATGCCGGTGTTCAGGCGATGGTTTGGAACAAACGTATCGAACTGTTTGGTGAGGAGAGCCTCGATATGTGGCCACAGCAGGTCGGTGCCTACGAATCGCGTCGAGATGCGGCCCAACATCTCTTTGAGGAGCTCAATAATATTGACGTACTCAGTAATGATGAAAAGCTCTACCAGCTGAAAACGGCACTGGATGAGGTGTTTGAATACAGCATTGAAGGCTTTGTGTTTGATCGTACAACGGTCTCGCATATGTACCTTAATATAGAATCTGTACAGACTGAGCTGGCGGAGCTGCCCAAGGAACAGCGCCTGCAACGCTTGAGCGAAATGCGTCGCCATATGGGCTATAGCGAATCACAAATCGCCTCCATGGAAGCACGTGATACACGGCGCAATCAGCGTTGGGAAAATGGCTATAGCTATATGGCAGAGCGGGAAAAGCTAGCCGCGCAGTATGATGGTGAGGATCTGTCTAATCAGCTCGCATTGCTTCGCGATAAATACTTCGCGCACGAAGCACCTACCATCGCCCGTGAGGAAGAACAGGGCTTTTTTCGCTATAAACGACCTCGAGTGATCGGCTTAAACTAATCCAGCTCGCAACAGAGTGCTGTTGAGAAGACTGTGGGATTGGTCGATCGCGCTTAGTGCTTCGATTGAATACACAATGCCCACAACCCACA
The DNA here is from genome assembly GCA_039025905.1 of Pseudomonadota bacterium. Lineage (GTDB taxonomy): Bacteria > Pseudomonadota > Gammaproteobacteria > Pseudomonadales > Halieaceae > JARRPM01. Next base: position 43,718 of record JBCCNJ010000006.1, read on the forward strand.
CGGCACTACTCTTTCATGAACGTCTTGAACGCTTCCTCATAGTCAGGATTCCAGCGCGACAGAGCAGGCCGATTTTTGATGAGATCGTCGGCATTCCACTGTATACGCTTTTCGTCGATGTCGCGCGTCACTTCGTTGTCAGGGCAAAGAATATAGAAGTCCCCTTTCGCCAGACTTTGCAGCATAAAATCAACGGTTTGCTCGGCACTCCAGGCCGCGGCGGGCTTTTCGGGAAGAAACTTCGATATCATGCCCGTATAAACAAAACCAGGTATCAAAAGGTGCGCCGATAGGCCGCAGTTTTCTGCCCTGAGAAAGCCATCAGCGATGCTTTCGGTATAAGCCACTACGCCAGCTTTTGAGAGATTGTAGGCATAATTTCCTGGTGGGCGTGTGATGCCTTGCTTCGATCCGGTGTTGATGACGGCGCCGGATTCACCCGATGCAAGCATCTTAGGGATGAAGGTGTGGCAGCCGTGGATAACACCCCAAAGGTTGACCGACAGGGTTGTTTTAAGCTCACTCATGTTCTCCCAGGGTGCGCTTGTTGGCAGGGCTACCCCAGCATTATTCATGAGACAATGCACCGCGCCAAAGCGGTCGAATACGGCATCGCACACCGCGGCCAGTTGTTCCAGGCTGGATACGTCACATGCCATGCAGGCAAGGTCTGCCTCGCTGTCGGACGCGCTAACAAGTGTTTCTCTGGCAGATTCCAGAGCGTCTGGGCTTTTGTCGATAAGCACGACGTTCATGCCTTCTGCAAGGAATCGCTCACTGCTGGCCAGACCGATGCCGCTGGCCCCGCCGGTGATGACGGCAGTGTTTCCTTTACTAAACCAGTTGATCATCGATAAAACCTCCTTAATTAACGGCCTTGATGTCGCGATGGGCCGTGTCCAATCGTTTACCCAGAGAAACCACATCATCCATTGTATAACCCAGAGTCCGATAAAATGCGACGACTTCGGCGTTAGATGAGCGTACCTGCAAATTGATCTTTGGACAGCCTTTTCGCTTTAACAGAGCTTCGACTGCCGCCATGATGCGTTTGCCGTATCCCAGCCCACGTTTCTCGCGGTCTACCGCAAGATAGTTAACCCAACCGCGGTGACCTTCATAGCCGCCCATTACGGTGGCGACCAGGCCTTCGTTGTCTAGCGCGACCAAAAACAGGTCGCGATCAACCCTGAGCTTGTTATCGATATCTGCATCCGGACTGTTTTGAGGAACGACGAGTCCGCAATTGCGCCACAGCGCGATGACGGACTTTCTGTCATTATCTTCAAATGCTCTGACCAAGAGTTCATTCATGAGTGTAGTACCGCTCCCAGTAAAGCGACTAAAACAGCAGGGTATTAATTCGGTGCTCGCTAACACCCATCCTACGTTTGCCTGGAATGCCACGAACTTTTCACTGGCGACTGACCTGCATGCGCCGCATCGCGCGCTGATAAGCTGTAGTAGCCAGTAATCTTGCCTCAATGGGTGAGAGCTCACGCATCTGCCGTTTCCAGGCTGAAAAAACGCGCATACGGTCCGATATGCTGACGACGTTCTCAGGCAACATATTGACCTCTATTAGGTTCCGCAGTAGCAAGCGACCCGGGGCTGGCGTCTTTTTCACGGCCTTACCATTGTTGAGCAGTGTGAAACGAAATCGATTTTCAATCTTTTCCGCGTATATTTCGCTCAATCTCATATCCCCGGGCAGAAAGCCACTCGCGTGAAGCCGCCCGATAAATACGCCCAAGGCTTGCAGCAACCGGCGCCGTAGTTTCAGGATATCTTCGTCGGCTCCTGTCAGCGACTCCGACAGCCAGAATGGCAGGCTGCGCCCGGCGGCCTCTCTGGTGAACAGGTACTCTTGGCCGTTGGGTAAAGTCCCCCAGGCCACGGTTTCAGGCACAGTGATACCGGCGAGGTTAAAAAGTCTATTTTGTTGCTGCAATTTCGCTATGGCGCCGCCACTCACTAACGCTGTAAGGCGATCGATCGGCCGCCGCGGGGCAAACTCCTTGTAAAAAAGCCGCTGTGCGGCGTGATGCGCAACAGTGGCAGGAGAAGAGTTCTGCAAGGTATCCCATCCCGCAGGTAACTCCCCAGAGGTGAGTGCTTGGGCGTAGGCGTGTAGGTTGTCTACCTGATCTTGTTTCTGCTCCACCTAACACTCGCTTTGACGCGTGGCTGTAGGCATAGATTCTAGCCCAGTATAAGATAGCGCTCCGGTAATAGGAGAGTGAAACAAAGCGCTTTTGACAAAATCAGTAGACAAAACAGATGTGCTGGTACTCGGTGCTGGGGGCCAGTTGGGCCGGGAGCTGGTGGCGGTGGCCGAGTCCGACCAAAGACTTATAGCGCTTACACGCCAACAGCTTGATATTGCGAATGTCGGTGCTGTCCGGCAACAGTTGGCGTCATACTCGCCGCAGGTTGTGATTAACGCGGCTGCCTATACTGCGGTCGATGCGGCGGAGGAAGATATTAGAGGAAGTGATATCGCCAATGCCGACGGTCCGGCCGTGCTCGCGCAGAGCTGTCGCGCTATGGGCATCCGCCTGATCCATGTATCCACGGACTTTGTCTTCGATGGCCTCGCATCGTCGCCCTATGCCACCGCAGCCCCGACGGGCCCGCTGGGCCAGTACGGTCGCAGCAAGTTAGCGGGTGAAAATGCGGTACGGTCTGCTCTTGCAGAAGCGTTGATTGTGCGCAGCAGTTGGATTTATTCTCGCTTTGGCAACAACTTCGTGAAGACCATGCTACGCCTGATGGCGGAGCGCGATCAGCTTGCGGTAGTGGATGATCAATTGGGTTCGCCGACCTGGGCGAGGGACCTGGCGCGGACACTTTTGCTGGCAGCATCTCGCCCGGACGTGGTGGGTCTCTACCATTGGTCCGATGCCGGTACCTGCAGTTGGTTTGAGTTTGCAAAAGCCATTGCTGAAGAGGGATTGAAATTGGGGCTGCTGCAACGATCTGTAGAAATTGAACCTATCCCCAGCAGCGAATATCCAACGGCGGCGAAGAGACCTGCATACAGCGTGCTGGACACGAGTGAGATAGAGCAGGATCTTGGGCTCGCCTGTCTACCTTGGCGTGAACAACTGGTATCTATGCTGACAGACCTGAGAGAGCACAACTATGCCTGACCGACTGTTGGTAACTGGAGCCGCTGGCTTCATCGGGGCGAACTTTGTTCACTATTGGATGCAACGTTACCCTGAGGATACGGTTGTTGCCTATGATGCGCTCACCTATGCGGGCAACAGCGCCAATCTGCAGGACTTGACTGACTGCAGCCAGTTTCATTTTGTTCACGCGAATATCTGCGATTACGAACGCGTATTGGCGACGTTAAGGGACTTTGACATCACAAAGATTGTCAACTTCGCGGCGGAGAGTCATGTCGATCGTTCGATTAGCGGTCCAGATATGTTCATCGAAACGAATGTGGTGGGCACACATGCTTTGCTGAAAGCCGCACGTGAGTACTGGCTGGGTACCGGCGCAAGTGAACATCGCTTTCATCACGTCTCGACCGATGAGGTGTACGGCACGCTGAGCGCAGAGGCGCCAGCGTTTACCGAAAGGCACCAGTACGAGCCCAATTCACCCTACTCAGCGAGTAAGGCCGCCTCGGATCATCTGGTGCGGGCCTATCACCATACTTACGGTTTGCAGGTCACCACCAGCAATTGCTCGAATAACTATGGACCCTATCACTACCCAGAAAAGCTGATCCCTCTGTGCCTGACCAACATTTTGCGTGGTCTGCCGCTGCCAGTGTATGGCGATGGCAGTAATATTCGCGATTGGCTGTATGTGGAGGATCACTGCCGCGGTGTAGAGTTAGTGATAAAGGGGGGCGAAGTAGGCGAGACGTATAACATCGGTGGCAACAACGAATGGAGCAACCTCGCGATTGTTGAGCAGCTGTGCGATCGAATGGACGAGCGCTTTGCTGCAGAACCGGGACTGGCACAGCGTTACCCAGATTCACCTGCTGCGAAGGGCAATAGTGCGCGGGAGTTGGTTCGCTTCGTTGAGGATCGTGCTGGACATGATTGGCGTTACGCCATCGATGCCTCTTTGATCTCAACGCACTTGGGTTATCAGCCTCGGGAGAGTTTTGAGAGTGGACTCGGTAAAACGCTGGACTGGTTTCTCGCAAATGAGTCGTGGTGGCGGCCCCTTCTAGCCAAGTAGCGCTCGCACAATAGGCACTGCGACGCGCATCACGAGTCTGTATGGCCTGCCACTTTGGCTGTTAGTCGTCGAATCGATAAACGGGGGTGTTGCGGGTCAGGCCGTGAAACCGCCAACCTCAGCGCTTAGTCTACTAGCGGAATTCGATTCCATGGCAGGCCGCGAGCGTCCTTTTCAGACACATTGGGCGTCTCGCCTTCCGGTATGGGCCAGTCTATGCCGACGGACGGATCATCCCACGCCAGGCAAATTTCGCTACTCTGATCATAGGGCTCAGTACACTTGTACTGGAAGTCTGCGCGATCCGAATTTACATAGAAGCCATGGGCAAAGCCAGGGGGAATCCAAAGCATGCGATGATTTTCTGCGCTCAGCCATTCTCCATGCCACTGACCCAGAGTGGGCGAGTCCCGTCGCAAGTCCACGGCAACATCGAACACTTCGCCCGCCGTCACCCGGACGAGCTTGCCCTGAATTTGCTCCGTTTGGTAATGCAGCCCCCGCAGAGTGCCTTTAAGTGAGCGGCTGTGATTGTCCTGGACGAACTTAAGATCGAAGCCCGCGTCGCGAAAGGTTGCGGCATTCCAGCTTTCCATGAAAAAGCCGCGCTCGTCGCCAAAAACCTTGGGGGATAGCAGGTATACGCCCGCCAACGCTGTTGCTTCAAACTTCATCGAATACTACGCCGTCGTCTCGCAGTAGGGCCTGCAAATAGAGACCATAGCCGCTTTTTTCTAATGGTGCGGCTAGCGCCAGCAGCTGCTCGGCATCAATATATCCCATACGAAAGGCAACCTCCTCAGGGCAGGCTACTTTGAGGCCCTGGCGCTCTTCCACCACCCGAATGAAATTAGCGGCATCGAGGAGAGAGTTGTGGGTGCCGGTATCCAGCCACGCAGTGCCTCTACTCATCACTTCAACGCGCAAGTCGCCGCGGCCAAGATAGGCCTTATTGACGTCAGTGATCTCCAGTTCACCTCGATCTGAGGGCTGAATATTGCGAGCGATATCAACCACGTCGTTGTCGTAAAAGTACAGACCTGTAACGGCGTAGTGCGAGCGAGGATTCTCGGGTTTCTCTTCGATGTCTCTCGCGACGCCTTCCCCATCAAAACTCACCACACCGTAGCGCTCTGGGTCTTGCACGTAGTAGGCGAATACGGAAGCGCCGCTCTCGCTGGCTGCGGCGTGCCTTAGCTTTTTGGTGAAGCCACCGCCGTAGAAAATGTTGTCACCCAGGACCAAGCTGGCGGGTGAATGACCGATGAAGTCTGCACCAAGAATGAAGGCCTGTGCCAGGCCATCGGGGCTGGGCTGCACCGTATACTGGATGCTAACGCCCCACTGACTGCCATCGCCCAACAAGTCTGTGAAGGCCTGTTGGTCGCGTGGCGTGGTAATAATTAGTATGTCGCGTATGCCCGCCAGCATCAGGGTTGCCAGGGGGTAATACACCATGGGCTTGTCGTACACCGGCATGAGTTGTTTGCTCACGGTGCTGGTCAGAGGGTGTAAGCGCGTACCGGTGCCGCCGGCTAATATAATGCCTTTATAGGAAGTCGCCGGCATGGATATGTGTCCTTTCTTAGCCTCGAAAAGCAAGCGAGAGTATACCGACAAAGCAGCTGCAGTGGCGAACGTGAGATCCAGGGCTGCCGTCCAGGCGGGGGTGGATTTTTCAGTGATGCCTGATTAAAATCGACTCCTTTCCGACACGCTAACTGCCAAATTAGTTGGTCGTTGGTGTCCGCACTCCCATAAGAAACGCGCAATAACTATTCCAGCCACATAACCGAGGGCGAGCCGTCATCAGGCACCTTGATACAGCACAACTCACCGCGCAGATAGCACCTACGGGAGCCGAACTGACCGCTCCCTCGAGGCCACTGCGTATAGCCTTGTTGGGCTACCGCAGCCAACCATTTGCGGGCGGTCAGGGTGTTTATTTGAAATACCTCAGCAAGGCCTTAGTTGATGCCGGTCACAGCGTGGATGTGATATCGGGTCCGCCCTATCCGCATCTCGATGACCGTGTAGGTCTGATTCGATTGCCTAGCATGGATTTGTTTGAGAACGGTCTTTCATCATTGCGGCCGCGGAATTTGATGTCGATGACCGACATGATTGAGTGGCTTAGCAAGCTGACCGGGGGCTTTGCCGAGCCGTATACGTTTGGTCGTCGGGCCGTCCGATATCTTCGCAAGCATGGGTATGAATACGACCTGGTGCATGACAATCAAAGCTTGAGCTACGGCATGCTGCAGCTGCAGTCGATGGGCCTACCTCTGGTTTGTACAGTCCATCATCCGATCACAAGCGACCTGCGCATCGCCCTGCGAGCGGCGCGCAGCGCGAAGGAGCGCTTGATGATCAAGCGCTGGCATTCCTTTCTACGTATGCAGCGCAGGGTCATCAAGCAACTCCATCATGTTGTGACAGTATCGGATTGCTCGCGTCAGGATATCGCGCGTGATTTTGGCCTGCAGCCAGCGGGAATCGGATTGGTACACAACGGCATCGCCACGGATGTATTCAAGCCGCTTCCGGGTGTTCCGCGCAACCCGCTGCGATTGATGGCCACCTGCTCGGCAGATGCACCCTTAAAAGGGCTTCAATACCTGTTGCGTGCTTATGCGAGACTATTGCTTGAGTATCCCGCGCTGGAGTTGCTGGTGGTGAGTAAACCTCAACCTGGTGGCAAGACCGAGCAATTGATAGGCGAATTGGGGTTGAAAGACAAAGTGCAATTTGTCAGCGGGATAACAACCGAGCAGATGGTCGAATACTATGCTCGTGCTGCGGTCGCGGTGGTGCCTTCGGTCTACGAGGGTTTTGGTTTACCTGCGGGTGAGGCGATGGCTTGCGGTGTGCCGGTAGTGTCCTCTGATGGTGGTGCTCTTCCAGAGGTGGTAGGTGATTCGGGCATTATCGTTCCGGCTAAAAATGTGACCGCGTTGGTTGCTGCTATCAACGAGCTACTGTTGGATGCGGGTCGCCGCGAGGTCATGGGCATGCAGGGACGTCAGCGCATTCTCGATCACTTTTGTTGGGACGTTTGTGCTGCGCAAATGGTCGCTTATTATCGGCAGGTGCTCAATGCAAACGGTTGAATTCGGACACTTCCCTCTGGCGCCGGGCGATCTAGTTCTTGATTTGGGTTGCGGTGAGGGCAGACATGTCATCAGCGCTTATCTTGCGGCAGACATTCACTCCATTGGTGTGGATCTGTCTTTGAACGATCTAGTCACTACGCGAGAGAAGTTTGCGGATTTTGAAGAGCCCGAGAATGCTGCCAAGACCTTCAGCCTATCGGCAGCCAGTGCTCTGGCCCTGCCTTTTGCCGATAACACCTTTGACAAGATTATCTGTAGTGAGGTGCTAGAACACATCCCGGACTATCGAGGAGCCCTGTGCGAAATAGATCGTGTTTTAAAACCGGGCGGCCTGTTTTGTGCCAGCGTGCCTCGCAATTGGCCAGAGCAAATCTGTTGGGCATTGAGTGAAGAGTACTATCATACGCCGGGCGGCCACGTTCGAATCTTTCGCTCACGCAAGCTTAGACAGGACATAGAGGGGCTAGGTTTCAACTACTATCATCGCCACTGGGCCCATGCCTTGCACGTGCCATTCTGGTGGTTGAAATGTTTGTTTTGGAAAAATCGGGATACGAACTGGTTCGTCAGACAATATCACCGCCTGCTGGTATGGGATATTTTGGAGCAGCCTGCCTTTACCCGTGTACTGGAGAGACTTATGAACCCCGTTATGGGCAAAAGTGTGGTGATGTATTTTCGTAAGGAGCCGTCATTGTGAGTGGACTCTACCTCAGTCGCGGTCTCTTCCCGCAGGAATTCTTGCGACCGACCGTGGCGTTTATTTTGGAGGCTCAGCAGGAGAGCGGCGAAATACCCTGGTTCAAAGGCGGTTATACCGATCCCTGGGATCACGTTGAGGCTGCCATGGGCCTGGCGATAGGCGGTGAATACGAGGCCGCATGGCGCGCTTATGAGTGGCTTAATAGTATGCAGCTCGAAGATGGCAGCTGGTGGGCCTCTTATCGAGGTGATGAGATCGATAACTGCGAGCGGCGCGAGTCGAACTTTGTTGCCTATATCGCCGCGGGCGTTTGGCACTACTACCTGGTCACGGAAGATCGTGAATTTCTGCACGCGATGTGGCCAATGGTAGAGCGGGCGATGAGTTTTGTGATCGCGTTGCAGACGGAGCACGGCGAGATACATTGGGCCGTCGACGCTGATGGCTCGGCGAAAGGTGATGCACTGATCACTGGCTGCAGCTCTATTTACAAAAGCCTTGAGTGCGCGATCAACATCGCACATACGCTAAACCAGCACCGACCTCAGTGGCACCAGGCGCGCGCCCGGCTCGGTACAGCACTGCGCCAAAAGCCGGAGCGTTTCGACCGCACCTGGGCAAGCAAGTCCCGTTATTCCATGGACTGGTTTTACCCCGTTCTGGCAGGTGTATATCAGGGGCGAGAGGCTCAGACGAGATTGGCATCACGCTGGGATGAGTTTGTTGAGGATGGGCTGGGCTGTCGCTGCGAAAAGCAGGAGCCCTGGGTCACTGTCGCCGAATCCTGCGAGCTCGTGATGGCCCTGTTGGCTGCGGGTGATCACGCAAGGGCGGTAGAGGTGTACAGCTGGCTTCACCAATGGCGCACAGATGATGGTTCCTATTGGACCGGTTATCAGCTGGTTGAAGACTTGCTTTGGCCAGATGAAAAGCCCACCTGGACGGCGGGGGCCATCTTGTTAGCTGCGGATGCCTTGACTGGTCACACCGGTGCGTCGGATTTGTTTACCCAGGTCAGTTTGCTTGAAGAGCCTGCGGTAATCGTTGCCAGAGCGCCAGCAAAAGGCTGAGGAAACTCTCTTAGCATGCGCGCCGCTTTTGCCTCACAACCTGCGAATTATCCCCAGCGTTTCGATCCGCTCTACTGCCTCAAATAGACCGGACGCTAAAGCTAATTGGTAAATGGCATAGGGCGCTTGCCCGCCTTTCGAGGCGTCAGGAAAGATATCGTGTATCGCTACCAACCCGCCGCGAACGACATGCTGTACCCAGCACCGGTAATCCGTCAGCGCTGCGTCCAAGCTGTGACCACCGTCAATAAATAGCATTCCCAGGGGTGTACGCCAATATTGTGCAACCGCCTGTGAGCTGGCAACGATGGGTACAACATGAGCATCCAGTCCCGCATTCAGGATATTTCTTCGAAATTCGGCGAGGCTATCAAAGCGGTCTTCATCAGCGTTGTACAAGTCAGGGTCGTGGAACAGCTCTCCCTTTTGATGCTCTTCGGATCCGCGGTGATGATCGAGCGCATAGACGATGCTATCGTGCTTCTGGACCGCCAGCCCAATGCAAATAGTGGACTTGCCGCAGTAGCTGCCAACTTCAAGTACAGGGCCCAAGCGACTGGCCTGTAGAGCGCAATTATAAAGAGCGCTCGCCTCTCGGTCGTGTAAGAAGCCTTTGATACGATCGAAATTGGCTGGCAAGTTAGGGATCATGGAGAGTGGCTCTTTTGTGCCTGATGGCGGGGCAAAGTAGCTTGTTTGGCTAGCGCTGGCAAGGTATCCCGCCGAGCCAGGTGGATCAGCGCGTCATGCTATGCTTGGCACGCTTTTAGTCAGTGAGTGAAGGACCTCTTATCGTGAAAATTAACTTTCCACGATTGAATCAGGCTTCGGTACTGGTCGTTGGCGACGTGATGCTGGACCGCTACTGGGAAGGTCCAGCCGCGCGTATTTCTCCCGAGGCTCCGGTTCCGGTGGTGAAGGTAGAGCAGGTATCGGAGTATCCAGGCGGGGCGGGTAACGTGGCGTTGAATTTAGCAACGCTTGGCTGTGGTGCGAGTCTGTTGGCGCCTAGTGGGGACGATACCGACGCCGACGTACTAGAAAGCGTGCTGGGCGCGGCATCAGTAGACACGCAGCTGCTGCGCAATAAAGCCCACAAATCTACCGTGAAGCTGCGTGTGATGAGCCGTCAGCAGCAGTTAATCCGTCTAGATTTTGAAGAGCCCGCCGCGGAGTCGATGCCAGCAGTGACATCAGAGTCTCTTAAGCCATTGCTCGACGGCGTTGGTGCTGTTGTGCTTTCTGACTATGCCAAGGGTGCACTGGCAAATGTGCAGGACTTGCTAGCAGTTTGTCGAAAGCGGGGCGTTCCAGTCCTGGTAGATCCAAAGGGTAGTGACTTTGCGCGCTATCGTGGAGCGCATGTGTTAACACCCAATCTACTAGAGCTGGAGTCGGTAGTCGGGCACTGCGAGCATGAGTCCGAACTTGTCGCGAGAGCTGGCCAACTCATTACTGAGCTTGACTTACAGGCACTCCTAGTCACCCGTGGTGAAGCGGGCGTGACGCTGCTGCGCAAAGATCAGCCAGAGCTGCATTTGCCTGCCTATGCTAGAGAAGTGTTTGACGTTACCGGTGCTGGCGATACTGTAATTGCAACGCTGGCGGCGGGTATAGCGAGCGGTACGAGTTTGGAAACATCTGCTGCATTGGCGAATCTCGCTGCAAGCATTGTTGTCGCAAAGGCGGGTACTGCAACTGTGAGCGAACCCGAGCTTCGCCAGGCGATGCTTTTAGCTCATGGTTTTGATCGCGGCAGCCTCACTATCGAGCAACTTGAGCTCGCAGTTTTGGATGCTCGCAAGCGGCAGGAGCGCATCGTGTTTACAAACGGCTGTTTCGATGTGCTCCACGCTGGCCACGTGGCTTACCTTGAGCAGGCCAGGCAGCTCGGTGATCGTCTTGTAGTAGCAGTGAACAGCGACGAGTCAGTAGAGAGGCTAAAGGGGGCGGGTCGTCCCATCAATCCCGTCGATAGACGTATGGCCGTCATCTGTGGACTGGAGGCAGTGGACTGGGTAGTCGCGTTTGAACAGGATACACCGCATGATTTGCTATCGATGCTCAAGCCTGACGTTTTAGTAAAGGGGGGCGATTACGAAGGTAAAGAAAGCGTTGTGGGCTGGGAGATCGTCGAGGCCTATGGTGGTGAAGTACAGGTACTCGATTATGTTACCGGTGTGTCTACCAGCAAGATTGTAGATCAGCTGTCATGAGAGCCGCGGCTAAGACCGAATCGCATGTATAAGCCAAAACACTTTGAGCAAAGGGATATCGAGGCGATGAGAAAGCTGATCGCTGCTTCGCCCCTGGCCACGTTTATTCTGGCTGATGAGCAGGAGTTGATCGCTAACCATATTCCTTTCGTTCTGCGTAGTGGTGAATCTCACGAAATGCAGCTTATTGCGCATATTCCAAGGGCTAACCCGCTTAGCGAAACCTTAAAGAACGCCAAGAATTGCCTGGCTATATTCCATGGCCCCGATGGCTATGTATCGCCGTCGTACTACGCCACCAAACCGCTACATGGCAAGGTAGTACCAACCTGGAACTATTCGGTCGTGCATGTGCACGGCGTCGCGGAGTTGGTGGATGACCCAAACTGGGTGCGCGAACAGATAGAACTACTTACTAATTTGCATGAGGCAACAAGATCTTTTCCCTGGTCTGTTTCAGACGCACCACCGGATTTTGTTGAGTCGCTTGTGAAGGCACTGGTGGGAATCGAAATATCGGTTGACCGATTTGAGGGAAAGACTAAAGCCAGTCAGAATCAACCCGAAGCGAATCAGCGTTCGGTGCTTGAGTCCATTGAACGGGATTATCCTGACAGCAACTTTGCGCGATTGATGCACTCGGTGTTGGATAGATGATGATAGCGGGACAGGGCGCCCTTTGGCTCATATTCCAGTGCGTTCGTAGTGGCCGGAGTAGATTGGCTGCTTGAGTGTAGGCTGTTGTGTCTTTTCGCGCTCACAAGCAGCGACGTCGCAAAGCATCGATTGAGGAGCTTCTATGAAGACGATCGACTCTATTGAAGACCTGGTTGACCTTTATGGTGATCCACTAGAGCGGTCTTTGTGGAAAGAAATAAACTACATTAATGATCACTATAAAAGGTTTATCGAAAGATCACCGTTTTTGATTCTGGCTACGATGAGCGAGAAAGGTATTGACTGCTCTCCTCGGGGAGACCCTGCCGGTTTTGTTCGCGTTGTCGATGAGAAACACATTCAAATTCCAGACAGACGAGGTAATAACCGCCTCGACTCCCTTAAGAATATTGTTAGCCATCCAAACGTGGGCATCATTTTTCTTATACCTAATGTCGGCGAAACGATTCGTGTAAGCGGTAAGGCAAAAATAGTCGTGGAACCTGAGCTTTGCGATTCGTTTTCCATTCGGGGCAAGCCGGCGAGCTCGGTGTTGTCGATAACGGTAGAAAAAGCCTACTTTCAGTGCCAGAAAGCCTTGGTCAGATCCAAACTCTGGGACGCTTCTACCTATGTTGAGCGCAATGATCTACCCACTGCCGGGGAAATGGCCAAGGTCTTCGCTGAATCGAACAATATTGAGTTTGATGCGCAAGAATATGATGAGAACTATCCAGAACACATGAAGAACACGATTTATTGAACACGGTGAAAAAACGTGAGCCCTATACCTAAACGTACAGTAAGCGGGCCCCTTTGGTGAGCCCCGTTGCTAAAACTGCGCTGATCCTGGCAGCTATTTCTGCTTTGCTTTTTCTGGCGACGCTGACGGTTGAAGTTGAACACCGGCTGGACCTGGAATCTGGCAGCCAGTCCTACGAGCGCTCGATCTTCGGTATGGTCGTTGAGTCTATGTCGGAACGGAACATACGGGAGTGTTTAAACTGGTCCAATCCCAGGCCTGAACAGAGCGGGGTTGTGGTTCTCAGTCGATGCACTGTCATGGGCTGTGACGAGTTGGAATCCACCGAAGTGATGCTTCGCTGTGATTAGGGAATAGGTGTGGTTAAACCGCGCGCGTTCTCAGTTGATGGAGATGTTCAGTCTGATTTAAGTGCTGACGGGGTGTGTGAGGTGCGTGTCCCACGGACTACAATGAGAATGTGCGACGAAAGCACTCTTCTGCTGCGCTATTTGGAGTAGCCAACCCATGGAAAGAACTGTCGCTGTGCTTCTCGGACTCCTGGCAATCTTCTATTTGTTTTCTGGGCTAGCGCTCTTGCTGTTTTCAAAAGCGATGTTTGATTCCCTACCCCAGTACTATGGCACCTTTAATGCCCACTTTGTCAAAGACGCGGGATTAGCCTTCATGTCCTCAGGGGTACTATTGTGTCTGGCGGTGTTTAGAGCTGAGCAGCGCTTGCTTTTCAGTTTTTCCGCGTCCCTATTTGTTGTGTTTCACGGTCTGTTGCATATTCAAATGCTGGTTACGGGTATGGTGCCTGCAGGCTTCGTGTCTTACGAGCTGCTACAGGTCGTCATCCCGGCAGGCTTGCTGCTGGCTCTGGTGTGTATTCTGTATGTGCGACAGAGCGCCAGCCCGGGGGCTGAACGATGAGGATACTCACAAACATTTGCTCGGATGATCTCCCAGCGAGCAAGACTTTCTATGTCGATCTGCTCGGTTTCGATGTGAAGTATGACAGTGACTGGTATGTCCAGCTTTGCTCTAGAAGTGATCCCGATATCGAGTATGGCATTATCCAGCGAGACCACGGGCTCGTACCCGAAGACTATCGCAGTGCGCCCACGGGGATGTATGTCACCTTCGTGGTGGATGACGTGGATGCGGTGTTCGCAAGGGCGAAAGAAATGCGACTGGAGATTGTGCAAGCCCCGAAAAATGAATTCTATGGTCAGCGCAGATTCCTGGTAAAGGACCCGAACGGCTGTTTGCTTGATATCTGCTCGCCATGGGAATCGGACACGTAGAGGGCATCTAGGAATTTCGCAGTGAGCGCGAATATGATTGCCGGCTACCATCACGATCACATTTTTGTACAAACAGAGCGAGCGCAATTGGCGATGGCTGTTTTGCGAGACCTATCTGTCGCAGGCCGTGAAAGAATCAGGTAGTGAGCAATAATGAGACGCTATCTGTTGCAAACTAAAGGCTCCGATACACAGCGCTCTCTGTCTATTGCTCACTGAGCGTGCAAAAACGCCATCAGGTGATAGCCAGTCACTGCGGCTGCCATTGTCGATAGCGACAAAATCCTGGCATGATCAGCGATTCGGCTGATAGGGGTCGATTTCACAGACATAAGGAGCAAACGCTGATGGGTCTTGAAAAAGAGTATTGGGGCATGCCCGCGCATACATATTGCACGATATTGCACCTCAGTCAGTTATTGAGTTTTGTTTCCTTTGGCCTGGGCCTGGTTGTGCCGGTGTTGATGTGGGTGGTCAACAAGGACAATAACAAGCAGATTGATCAGCACGGCAGAGTGGTTCTCAACTGGATACTCAGTGCCATTATTTATTCGATCATTTCCGGAATACTCATATTCATCTATATCGGTTATGTCGGCCTTGCTCTGGTCACATTCTTAACGATCATCTTTTCTATTGTCGGCGCGATGAAAGCGAATCAAAACGAGCTGTGGTCTTATCCATTCAGTATCCGCTTTTTCGACTATTAGACTGGCACAGAGCCACAATTACGACTTCAGTGGAGAATTTGCCGCTAAAACGGATCTGGCAACACCGACATTAGATTCAAGATGATTCGTGTTCACTGTGCCTATCACTGCGGCACCGGTGCCGGGTTGCTTCAACACCAGCTCTAGACTGTCTTCAGCGCCCTTAGATATGACGGGCGATTGTGCTGCGAGGTGCCCACTTGCGAAGGGTTTCTTAATTAGCACCCCACAGCCAGTGCGCGCGCAAGCCTCTATCACAGGGCGCTGTGATTGATCAGATAGATTGTACGTGAGCATCTGAACGTCGCAGATGCCTGCTGCCGCGAGGCCGCCAGCTGTGGTTTTTGTCGATATACCGAAGGCTCTAATTGACCCTTTTTCTTTGAGCCTGTGCAGCTGTTCTAACACGTCCGTGTGCTCAATGATGTCAAGGTCATCGCCGCAAGAGTGAACCGACACGATATCAATCACGTCTGTGCGCAGCCGTCGCAGGCTGCGTTCCACTGAATGTCGCGTGTGCCTTGCTGAGTAGTCAAAACGCGACTGCCCGTCGGTGTACTCTTCGCCTACCTTGGTTGCAAGCAACCACTGGTCGCGCTGACCGGATAGCAGCTTGCCCAAGCGCTCCTCGCTGCTGCCGTAGGCCGGGGCGGTGTCTATCAAGTTGATGCCCAGCTCGCTCGCTCTTGCCAGTAAATATGCGGCGCTGCGGTCGTCGGGCAGGTCGAAAGGCTGAGCATATTTAACATCGGTATTGCGCCCAAATTTCACGGCGCCGAGCCCAATGGCACTGACGAGCAAGCCGCTACTGCCTAGAGGTCTCAGCCAGTCCATTGCGGCGTCGTGTCCCAGCAGGGGGTGGCGATCGAGGGTTTGGGCAAGTGGTGCAGAAGTGATAGCTGCTGTGGATATTTGGGGTTGATGTTGTCTCGCTTTAAATGCTCACAGACATCATTGGCGAGCCCCGGTGCTAGTGACAGCTTTGTCGGCCAGGCCACGAGCGCATTTTCCACTCCTTCGATTGACGCCACGAACGCGCTCTCGGGCCGCATCAACCCTGTCTGCGTCGCCTCTGCCCGATCCACTTGCACGGTAGCCCACTCGCTGCGACCGAAGTTGATCCAGGGAAAGATGGCGCCTACTTCTTGCCTGGCTCGATCAATCAGATCGCTCGCGGACTGCTCTGCGCTAGTGCTTGCCAGATCCCCGCCCAGGTACCAAATGGGGTTGCCGCCCCTATCGATGTGTGAGGTTATTGTCAGTCGCGGCGAGTTGCCTGCGCCCAGGCAATGGCCGTACAGGGTCTCTTTATACTGGTGTCTAATCAAAACCTGCTGTAGAGGCCGGCGCTGCATGCGGGGTGTGTCGCTAGCGAGCTTGGCAATCAGTGCCTGATTGCCCTTACCTGCTGTGAGCAAAAGACGTTGCGGCACAATCGTGCATTGCGCGAGTTCCAGTCGGACTTGTCCGTCAATGTTGGCTAGGGATGCAGAGTCCCAATCAATCTTAAATATCGCCTCGTGAGCCTGCTCTCTGAGTGCGGATAGTAAGGACCTGGTATCCAGCACAGGGTCTGTCAGTCTGTACACCTCGCCAGCGAAATACGGTGATTGTAAGGGTGCTGGGTAGTCCGCCTCTGATAGCTTGTGAACGCGCCCTCGCAATAGTTTGCTAGCAAGCAGAGTAGAGAGCTTGGAGCGCACGGCGCCGGTTGACCAGAGCACCACGTCTTCACTGAGCAGCTGAGAGCCTCGCAAGTCGACTGCGCCTTCGCCCGCCAGACACTGACGCCAAATTGCGGGCATGGCCGCGATTGATTCTGAGCTGCCGCCCCAGATGCCGGAAAGCGCGTATTTGATGCCGCCATGGATCATGCCCTGAGACGCTATCGTTTGGCTGCTGCCCAATGCAGCATGTTCAAACAGTATTGTGCTATACCCCCGATTGCGCAGCTGATTCAGTGTCCACAGGCCGGCAATGCCCCCGCCGATAATCGCGATATCGATGTGTAGGATTTGCCTGGACAATGAGGGGGCCTTTTCGTAAAAGCGTTAGGGCCTGTTCACACTAATAGTGTGAACAGGCCCTATTGTAACCTGTTTCTGATTAACAGCTCCTCGGTAGCCCAAGCCAGGTCCGGACGTTATGCTGCCCGGTATCTGAACCATGTAGAGGCTTCGATGCGCTACCTTTACAGCGCCGCGTACTATTGCCTAGTACCATTACTGGTCGTGCGCATGTTGTGGCGCTCGCGGCGCATGCCCTCCTATCGGCAGCGAATGGCTGAGCGCTTTGGTTTGTTCCCTGCCCGGGATCAACTTGGCCGACCCGCGATTTGGGTGCATGCAGTCTCGATGGGCGAAGTCCAGGCCGCCCTCCCGCTGTTACAGGGGCTCTTGCGAGAGCATCCCGAACAACCGCTGGTGGTGACTACTACGACACCAACTGGGTCTGAGCGGGTAAGGGAGTTATTGGGCGAGAAGGTTTTTCATGTCTATCTGCCCTGGGATTTGCCTGGCGCCATTTCGCGATTTCTGCAACGGACTCGTCCCTGCCTACTGCTAGTGATGGAAACTGAACTATGGCCAAACATGCTCTGCCTCAGCCGCACCCAGGGTTGCCGAATTGCGCTGATTAACGGCCGCATGTCGGAGCAATCAGCCCGCGGATATGCGCGCTTTCCCAGGTTCACGAGTATGCTGCTGGATAATCTGGATGTCGCAGCATGCCAGACGTCAGCCGATGGTGAGCGCTTACTTAAACTTGGATTGCCGGCAGCGCGTCTTGCCATTACTGGGAGTTTGAAATTCGATATACAAATCACTGAGGAATGGCGAGAGCAAGTGCAACAGCTTCGGCAGTCTTTGTCCTTGCAACAGAGCGGCACGACCGCCGCACGCGAGCGTATGGTTGTGGTGGTGGCAAGCACTCACTCCCGCGAGGAGTCACTATTATTGTCAGCCTTTGACGCCATCAAAGCATCGCTGAACGACTGTGTGTTAGTGCTGGTGCCCAGGCACCCTGAACGATTTGAAGAGGTGTATAAGCTTTGTCGACGAACACCCTGGGTCATCGCGAGGCGCTCTTTCACATCAAAGCTAGGAATGGATACCGATATTCTACTGGTCGACACGGTGGGCGAATTGGCGATGGTGCTGGGCATTGCCTCCGTCGCCGTAATCGGTGGCTCTTTTTACGGCCATGGTGGTCACAATCCGCTGGAAGCAGCGGCGTGGGGCGTGCCTATGTTGTCAGGTCCCGATATGTTTAATTTCGAAGATGTCAGTCAGCAGCTGGAGTCGACGGGCGCGCTGCTTCGCCTTGCTAATGCCAGCGAGTTGGCTGATCAGATGCTAGAGCTGCTACAGGACGAGCCGCGCCGGAGGCGCATGGGGGCGTCGGCTTTAGATGCGCTTGAGCGTAACAGTGGGGTCGTTGATAGCGTTATGGAGCTAATCGAGGGCCTGATGCAGCGCTCGTGACCAGGTGCTAAGAACTCTAGTTCAGCTATCAGCAGCCGGATTGGAGCTGCTCTATTTTGTCGTTGTACTCGTTGCTGTCGCACCACTGGCACTGGGCGGTGGCGCGGGTATCAAGTAGGTATCCAAACGGTATACATCTTCAGGGCTTAGTAGCCCTGCTTGTTCTTTTAGTCTCATCATATTGATGATGTAGTCGTAGCGGCTATTGGAGTAATCACGCTGGGCCACAAACAAGGTATTTTGCGCGTTCAGCACGTCCACCACGTTGCGGGTGCCCACCTCATAACCCGCCTGCGTCGCATCCAGTGCGCTTTGGGAGGAGATAATGCTCTTCTTGCGTGCTTCCACCCGTGAGACGTCGCTGATCACTGTCATGTGTAGTGAGCGCGTACTGGTGACGGTATTTCGGGTGAGGTTGATTAGGTTTTCCCTGGCCGCGTTATACTCCTGTGCAGACTGGCGCCGTTGCGCGCTGATAGCGCCTCCGCTATAAAGCGGTAGATCGACGCGTATCGTCCAAGCGCTTTGCTCAACAGTAGATTTGGGTGGTGTTTCAAGCCCTGTAGATGGCCGGACCCGTAGGTTGCCATCGGTGTCAAAGTCAGAGTACTCGTAGCCGCCACTGACTTTTGGAGCATGCTCTAATCTATCGGCCTTTGCGATTTGCCTGGCTGCCTCTTCCTGATGTCTGGCGGCCTGCAGAGAGAAATTGCTACCCAGCGCAAAATCCACCCAGGCGGCCCGGTCCAGTGGTTCCGGCAGCTTTAGCTCCATATCTTCCTCTAAGACATTGAGTGTGCCGGGGAACTGGCCAGTTAGTACCGAAAGCTGTTCCAGCGCGACTGAGACATTGTTTTCGTCGACGATACGATTCACTCGCGATAAGTCGAATGCCGCCTGCGCCTCAAACACGTCGGTGATGGCGATCAGACCTACCTCAAAGCGTTGTTGACTTTGTTCCAGCTGCCGCTCGAACGCGCGCTCTTGCGCCTTCGAGGCAGCCAGATTGTCCTGAGCGCGCAGAACGTTCAGATAGGCCTCCACGACCCGCACAATCAGATTTTGCTGATTCCCGGCGAACGTCGCCTCCGCCTGTTTGCTAATTTCTTTGCCTGATTGAAAGCTGAACCAGGCAGGTAAATCGAAAATGGCCTGATTCAGTGATACTGAATACCCGTCTGTGTCCGTATCACGGTTGGTTTTGGTCTGAACAATCGGAATATTGGGTTCATTAAAGTCCCTGCTCTCCGCTTTTGTGTCCGTTTCGGAGTCGGTATACGAGTAGGAGGTGCTAACTTGAGGTAACAAGGGCGCTCTGCTGAGGGCTTCCGTTTCGGTGGCTGCGAGGTATTCCGCCTGCTCTGCTTTCAGCTGTGCGTCGTTTTGTAATGCGAGTTCGTAAATATCAGCGAGAGATTCCGCATGGAGGAGGGTCGCTCCCCATGCCAGCACCAAAGCGATAAGCGCAGCGACCAATCTTTTCATGAATTTTCCCTAGAAAACATGGTTGTGAAAACGGTGACGATAGTAGCAGTTTGTGGTGTTGCTTGCATTTAATGGCCCTATCCGGTGAATTCAGCGTCGACTGTATATTCTCAGGTGATACACTCAGTGGTCCCGAGATTGTGTACATTCAATGCACGGCAGTCTGTGGGAAAACAACGTAGAAAGGTAACAAGCTAGGAATGACGTCTCAACGCGCAACGAAACGACCGTTCAAGCTGGACTTGGCAGAGATGCATGCGCTCTGCGAGGCAAATTATGCGCGCTTGCTGCGCCTGTTTCCGGATTATGAGACCAGCAACCGTAAAGAATTTGCTGTCGCTGGGGCTCAGGTTTGCCTGGAGGTAACGGAACGTTGCCGCTATACCACGATGTTCCTGTTGCAACAGCACCACGCAGGCGATAACTGGCTTGGCAAGCTGAAAATACAGGTGCGCGCCTACCATGATGCAGCGATGCTTGAAGTGGGCATATTTCAGTCCTATCGCAGTGTAAACGCGCGCTATCAGTATCCAAACCAGCACATGCATCAGCAGGATGAAAAATCACAGCAGAATCGTTTTCTGGCAGATTGGTTGGAACACTGCCTGCAAAACGGTCAAGCCAAACTTGGAGTGAAGCTGGAGCGGGGGTAGCTCTAAGGAGGCCCATAAACGTTCCTGTTGTCATGTTCAGCCGTCGACCTCAATGCCAGTCCTTGTCCCACGACGGCGGCCCCGTCCGCGTTATTCAAATCACCGATACTCACTTGTGTGCCGCTAAAGGGGGCACGCTGCTGGGAATGGACACCGATCACTCGCTGCAGGCTGTGATTGATCTGATCCAGCGCGAACGACCCTATAGGGATCTTGTGCTCGGTACTGGCGATTTGTCGGATCAGGGTGCTGTGGAGGCCTATGATCGCGCGCACGGCTATTTTTCTCAGCTCACAGAACAGTATTTCTGGCTGCCTGGTAATCATGACGAATCGGACAATATGCTCGCGATCGAAGAAACTGAAGCGCGTATGTGCCGGGAGATTCGCGTTGCCAACTGGCAGATCATCATGCTGGACTCGCAGCTTCAGGGGGAGGTGCGTGGTGAATTAGGCTCCGCTGAGCTAAGCCATCTGCAAAGCGCGCTTGAGTCGGGCGCTGAGCAGGGTTTGTTTGCGCTTGTCTGCTTGCATCATCACCCGGTGGAGATAGGCTGCGACTGGCTAGATGAACAGGTCGTCGGCGATGCGGATGCTTTTTTCGGCATCCTGGACCAGTTCCCCAGGGTTAAAGGCGTCATTTGGGGTCATGTGCACCAGGAGGTGGATCGATTTCGCGGCAGCATCCGGCTGTTAGCTTCGCCTTCAACCTGCGTTCAGTTCGCACCCAACAGCGTTCGCTTCAAGGCCGACGCCCTCACCCCAGGCTATCGCTGGCTGGAATTGGGGCCAACAGGCGAGCTGCAGACGGGCATCTCCCGAGTAACAGGCGTCCATTTCAATATCGATTTGGACTCCAAAGGGTACCTTTAACTGCCCCTTTGATCGCCTCTCGCCCGGCGCCTCGGTACAATACGCGTTAACCTTATTTGCATGCGATTAGCAGGCTTAAAGCAGGCCTTAAAAAGGGATAAATGAGTAATTACACCGCAGAAGACATCGAAGTCCTCACGGGTCTAGAGCCCGTTCGCAAACGCCCTGGTATGTACACCGACACCGCGCGACCAAACCATCTGGCGCAAGAGGTGATCGACAACAGCGTTGACGAAGCGTTGGCCGGACACGCTAGCAAGATTGAGGTAACCCTGCATCGCAACGGTGCCGTCACCGTGCTCGATGATGGCCGCGGCATGCCCGTGGACTTACATCGCGAGCAGGGCAAACCTGGTGTGGAAGTGATTCTCTGCACGCTGCATGCGGGGGGAAAATTTTCTAGCAAAAACTATCAGTTCAGTGGCGGGCTTCACGGCGTAGGCGTGTCCGTAGTCAATGCCCTGTCCAGTTCCTTGAGCGTGTTGATTCGGCGGGACTCGAAGGTATACCGCATGGAATTTGCCGGAGGAGAAAAAGTCAGTGAACTGGAGGTGGTGGACTCCTGTGGCAAGCGCAACACCGGTACCGCGTTAACATTCCAGCCTGACCCACAGTACTTTGATTCGATCAACTTCTCCGTCCCGCGCTTACGCCATGTCTTGCGTGCAAAGGCAGTGCTGTGTCCCGGGCTGCGCGTTAAGTTCACTGAAGAGAAATCAGGCGAGAGCGACGAGTGGTACTACGAAGACGGCCTAACGGACTATTTGGCGGACGCTACGATCGACTTTCCCGTGATTCCCGAAGATCCCTTTGTCGGTAGTTTCAGCGGCAGCAATGAAGCGGTGGATTGGGCGGTTCAGTGGCTCCCGGATGGAGGTGAAATCACGGCGGAATCCTATGTAAACCTGATTCCGACGTCTCAGGGCGGTACGCATGTAAATGGTTTACGCACCGGGCTGCTGGAGGCAATGCGCGAGTTTTGTGAGCTGCGCAGCCTGCTACCGCGTGGTATCAAGCTGACGCCTGATGATATATGGGATCGTTGTTGTTATGTGCTCTCCTCTAAGTTAGAAGATCCGCAATTCTCTGGTCAGACCAAGGAACGTTTGTCTTCCAGAGAGGCCGCTGCCTTTGTGTCTGGTGTCGCGAAGGACTCCTTCAGTTTATGGCTGAATCAGCACACCGAAGAGGCCGAAAAGCTCGCCGAGCAGTTCATCAGCAGCGCCCAGGCAAGATTACGCTCGGCGAAAAAGGTGGTGCGAAAGCGAGTGGCTTCGGGGCCGGCGCTGCCAGGCAAACTGGCGGACTGCTCTGGAGAAGATCCCAGCATGGGTGAGCTGTTCCTGGTGGAAGGTGATTCCGCCGGCGGTTCCGCCAAGCAGGCCAGGGATCGCGAATTTCAGGCCATTCTGCCGCTGCGCGGGAAAATCTTGAACACCTGGGAGGTGGACTCGCAAGAGATTCTGGCCTCGCAGGAAGTGAATAATATTTCTGTCGCCATGGGCGTAGACCCAGCAAGTGATGATCTCAGCGGTCTGCGCTATCACAAAATCTGCATACTGGCGGACGCCGACTCGGACGGCCTGCATATTGCGACGTTGATTTGTGCGCTGATGGTGCGCCACTTTCGACCCGTGGTTGCCGCGGGACACGTCTATGTTGCGATGCCACCCCTGTATCGGATCGATGTTGGCAAAGACGTCTACTATGCACTGGATGAAGGCGAGAAACAGGGCGTCCTGGACCGCATAGAAGCAGAGAAGAAGCGCGGTAAGGTCAACGTGCAGCGCTTTAAAGGTCTAGGCGAAATGAACCCGATGCAGCTGCGCGAGACGACAATGGCACCAGACACGCGGCGTTTGGTTCGATTAGCCCTGGATGCGGGCGATGGCACCAATCAAATGTTGGACATGTTGTTGGCGAAAAAACGCGCGGGCGATAGGAAATCTTGGTTAGAGAAAAAAGGCGATCTGGCTGAAGTGGTGGCCTAATGGCAAACTCTCCGCTAACGCCACGGCTTACTGACGAAGTTGCTGTTGAAGCTGTTGATAACTGGGATTATTTGGGGCGATAGCGAGTAGCTGATTCACGTAGCTTAGAGCGCTACTGCGCTCACCTAATTCCGCCGAGTAGTTAGCTAGTGCAAGCAGTACATCCTCGTTGCGCGGTACCACCCGCAGCAGCGATTGCAGCTGCTTGATGGCTTGTTCGGGTTGACCTAAATCATGCAGGGCGATTGCGTATACAAATCGATGGCGCGTCCCTATGGCCTCCACCTCTGCCGCTTGTTTCAGATAGGCCAGGGCGTTTTCCGGGTCTCCACTGCGTGTCTCCAATAGTCCCAGTGCATGCAGAGTAGGGCCATGACCTGGAGCGAATCCCAAGACCGTTAGCAATAATTTTCGGGCCTCCTCATCGCGTTGTAATACGCGCAGCTGATCAGCAAGGTTGAGGTACGCTGGCACTAGCTGCGGATTTAGGTAAATAGCTTCGCGGTACGCCTTTTCGGCTGAAGGAAAGTCGCCTCTAGCGCTGTGAAACAAGCCGAGTTGGATATGTGTCTCTGGCATGTCGGTATGTAGCGACTGCAGATCTTTATACCAATCGAACAGGGCGAGTAGTGCCTCTGCCTGTTCAGGGCTGACTCGATCAAGCGGTACGCCAGCAAGCGATGTCGCCACGTTCATTCGTACTGAAGCGACCTCGTCATCCATTAAGGCCTGCAGCAGCTGGTAGCGTTGATGAAGCGGCAGAAACTCCAGGGCGCGAACAGCGCTGGCTCGAATTATGGGATCATCGTCGTACAAGACTGAGGTGACGGCCTGCAGCGCTTCCCGACCTCCTGCCTGCCCCAGAGTTTCTAGAGCGGTGGCGCGCCAAATGGGCGCTGCCTCTACATCATTCGCTAAGCCCGCGATACGCGGAACGACACTGCGATCGCCCATATCAAAACGCGCAAAGGTGCGCGCCTTATGCGTGCTGGTATCGCGAAAGTCTGTACCCCATTGACGCAGGCTATTCAGTGCCCATTGCGCGTCTTGGTCGATGTGACACATATTGCAGGCGTTTGGTGTTCCCAATGTGACTGAAAGGTCGGGTCTGGGCACGCGCATGCTGTGGTCGCGTCGTGCGTCTATTCCCATGTATACCGTTTCTGGCATGTGACAATTCGCACACAGTGCTCCTGCGGTATCAACCTTGTGATGATGGTGTTGTGGAGTATCGAAAACATCCGCTCTGTGACACTGCGCACAAATCGCGTTTCCCGGCGCGCGCAATGCCAGGCTGTGCGGTTCGTGGCAATTGCTGCAGACCACGCCTGCCTGGTGCATTTTGCTCTGCAAGAAGGAGCCGTAGACGTAGTTTTCATCCAATACCTGGCCGTCATAGTGATACAGGGGCGGCGTCGGTAGCGCGACTCTATGGGTGGCTAGCAAATCCTGGCCGTAATGGTAGTCACCCAGAGTGCCGCGGCGTGCGTGGCAGCGGCCGCAGTTGTCCACCTGGGCGCGGGAGTGAAGCGGCTCTGTTCTTTTGGCGATAGCATCACCTTCGGCAAACTGCCACTGTCCGCGATGCGCGAAATCGGTGGCAAAGCCACCGCTATCAACAGTGCCGAGTTTCCCAGCCTTCGCCAACTGAATATGCGTCTCGCCAGGCCCATGGCAGCCCTCGCAGCCGACGTTGATCTCTTCATAGGTAGTCGCAAAGCTGCGAGTGGCCAGATCATAATTTTTGACCAGGTCTGTGCTGTGGCATTCAGCGCAGCGCGTATTCCAATTCATGTAGGGCCCGGTCCAATGCAATGGATCCCCGCTGGCGATCACTTCGTCCGGGTAGAGGTGATACCAGCGCTGCCCGCCATCACTCTCCGGACGCGAATCCCAGGCTATGGTGAGGGCTTGCAGCCTGCCACGAGAGAGGGGCAGCAAATACTGCTGCAGTGGATAGACACCGAACACGTACTCCACAGGAAAGTCCTGCAGGGTTCCATCCTCGCCGTCGGTTTGAACCCAGAACTTATCGTCTTTTTTGTAAAATCGCGTGGTGACATCACCGTAGGTAAATGTAGCGTCTTCGAAATCACCCAAAACGGTATCGTTATTCGGTAGTTGCATGGCCAGATCATGATGCGACCCCCGCCAGTTCTCATACTCCTCGGAGTGGCAGCTCATGCAGCTTGCGCTTCCCGAAAAGGCATAAGTGATCGGGCCGTGCAGCAGACACAGCAAGATCAGTGATAACAATCGGAAAAGCATCTAACGCAGGTGACTCTGTTCCCTGTAACGGGGCACACAGTACCCTATCTCGGCAGTGCACCCAAGTGGGGAAGAAGCGGACACTACGGACCCAGAACCGCGATGCTATCCGGGTTTCAAATCCGCGCTAAGGTTTCAGTTTATGGTGGCTAGTGAGCTAGGTGCCGCCCAAAAGTGTGATGCCGAGCAGGCCGATACTGCTTCCCATGATCGCGCCCGCCACGATATCGCCAGGGAAGTGCACGCCCAGCAGCACCCTGGACACTGCTATTGTGCATGCCCATGAGTAAGCGACAAGTGCGGGCGCGCCGAATATGCCGTATATACAGGTGGCAAATAAAAATGCGGCTGAGGCGTGTCCGGACGGGAAACTGAATTTGTCCGAAGCGATGATCACGCTGCTAAAGCCGGGTATAGCGTTTGCCGGACGTCGTCGTTTCAGTGTGCCTTTCAGCATGAGATAGAGCGCGCGTTCGACAGTAAAGCTTAAGGCGAGCAACAATACGAGATGACTAGCCCCCTCTGCATCGATTGCGCATAACAGCAACGGAATGATGACGTACAGATAACCGTCCCCAGATCGAGATAGGGACCGAGCGATGGGGACTATCGCTTTGCGTTCACCCTGTCGGAAGATTCGCGCAAAAAGTCGCGTATCGACAGCGTGTAATCGGCTCAGCACGTCCATGGCCGCAAGCATGGCCTGTTATCGTGGCGTTTGTGTTAACGATTGATGTCCGTTTGATGACAGCGTAAAAGGCGCGTTAGGGCAAATCGGCAGCAGGCGAATAAGCAGCAAGGTCTGGTGTACAGCGCCTTGAAGCCTGCCTATCATGGTTCGCGGAGAAGCAGCAGCCCTTGTCTGTACGTTGATTGGAGGAAATGTTTCGAACATGAAGCTCGGTATTCTGAAAACCGATCAAGTTCGTCCCGAGTGGGTATCCCGCTTTGGCGAATATCCCGATATGTTTATCGATCTCCTGCAAAAGGTAGACCCAGCGCTGTCGTTTCGCGTCTACGATGTAGAACATGAAGAGTATCCAGCCGATATTGACGAGGTGGATGCCTATCTGATGACGGGCAGCAAATCCAGCGTTTATGAGGACAAGCCCTGGATCACGCGGCTTGCAGAGTTTGTGAGGGAGCTGGACAGACGCCGCAAAAAACTGATCGGCATTTGCTTTGGTCATCAAATGGTGGCGCAAGCTCTAGGAGGCGCAACAAAAAAATCACCCAAGGGCTGGGGTGTTGGGCTGCACAGCTATGCATTCGATGAAATGCCTGCATGGCACGATGGGGGTGACCCTAACTTCAGCATTCTTGTGAGTCATCAAGACCAGGTGGTAGCGAATGCTGAAGGCGCGCATGTGCTGGCCGGCAGCGACTTTTGTGAAAACGCAGTGTGTCAGGTGGGCAATCATATCTTGACCTTTCAGGGGCATCCGGAATTCATTCCCGCCTACTCCCAAAAGATTATGGACCTTCGCCGCGAATTGATTGGCGAAGAGACATATGAAAAAGGCGTATCCTCGCTGGAAATACCTCCGGAGCGCGAGCGAGTTGCCCGCTGGATGTTGAACTTCCTCCGCGAAGGTTAGCTCGCATAGCCTTTGGCCAGCAGAACCTTCGATGGGGCATTGGCTTGTCTCTTGCGCCGGCTGAAGTGCGCGCTAACGCGTTTATTCCCTCGCCGCCTGCTGCATGGCGTCCAGATAGTCATCGAGTTCCTGATCGTTCGCGAACACCGTCATGTCCGGCAAGGCTTTAAGAATTTCGAATACTTTATCAATATGTGGCTTGCGGTTGGCGGCGGCAATGCGGCGGCCGCTTGCGTTGGTTTCCTTTGCTGCCTTGAAAATAACGCGTAGGCCCGCAGAACTAATATAGTCCAGGTCTTTCATGTCCAGCACAGTTAACCGGTGTCCGGCGCGCATGACCTCCTCCATCCTTCTTTCAAAATCCGGCGCGGTGTCGGTATTGAGTGCGCCAATCAGTGCGATCCGCGCTACGGAATTTTCCTCATCGACGGAGATAGTGGTTGTCAGTTCCATTGTTGCCTTCTCTGGACCCGCCCGATGGGAAGATCGGTTTACGGAGGTAATTTGCTTAACAGTTTGGTGACGCGCAGTATATTCCACCCGTCCTCGCGGCGGTAGGTTTGTGCATCGGTGAGTGCGGTAATGAGATGTACTCCCAGACCGCCGACCTCCGCATCCTCAATGCTAGCCCCCAGTGGGGCCCTCTCTGACTGCACTAGAGGGTTAAACGCCTCGCCGGCGTCACGCACTTCTATATCGATTTGTGAGGCGTTGACTCTCAATTTCAGCACGATAGAGTCCGGTGCTTTAAGGCCCGCATATTTCTCTACGTTTGTGACCAATTCTTCGGTTACCAGCAATAAATTACTGCGATCATCATGCGCCAGTGGCAGTGGCTCGAGGATGGTGCTTAACCACAGCTCAACGCGACTCGATAGGCGTGGACCCAAACTGAAAGCGTGGTGAGAACGGATTGTTTCGCTGGCGGTGATATCCAGCAGCAGCAGGCAGATATCATCGGACTGCGGCCTGGCACCCGCAAATTCCTCTAGCTGTTGGAACAACCCGTCACCTGCCGCAGCGACTGTGCTGGTATGCTCTTCACCCAACGCTTGATTACAGCGTGCAATACCGAACATCTCGTTGGCTTCATTGAAGGCTTCGTTGATGCCATCAGTGAAAACAGCCAGTCTGTCTCCTGAGCGTAGAGTCAGTGTGTTGACGGGAAAATCCAGGTCCGGTGCCAGCCCCATGGCGGGCCCCTGCTGCTGCTCTATCGATTGCGCGCTACCCGCTCTGATGAGACTAGGAGGAGTGTGGCCTGCGCTGGCGAAGCGCAATTCCAGGTTCCCTAAATCCAGCATCCCTACGAACAAAGTGACGAACATACAGTTTTCGTTCCCCTTCGCCAGTGCATTGTTGAGTGTGGCCATGGCTGTTGGCAGGTTGACGCTGGCGGCGGCAAGTTGTTGGATAAGACTAACCGCACGCGCCATAAACAGAGCGGCAGGCACGCCTTTATCCGACACGTCACCCACCGCGAGAAAGAGCACCCCGTCGCGCTCGAGGTAATAGTACAGATCGCCCCCAACCGCGAGCGCGGGGGCGACCTTAGCCCAGATTTGATAGGTCTCGCCCGACTGCATCGCCAGGCCAGGAGACGGCAGCATGGCCATCTGTATACCTTTTGCTGCGACCAGCTCACCCTCCAGTCTGCTGCGTCTGGCAGTGGCCTGCTCAAGGTCGCCAATGTAAGTTTTCAGATCGGTTTTCATCGCGCCAAAGGAATGCACCAGTTGCGCTACCTCGTCTTTACCCTTTGCCTCCGGTAATGGTGTTTCCAGATCACCTTGCGCGATCCGATCGCTGGCCGCCGCCAGTGCACCCAGTGGCCTGGTGAGTCGCCGGCTGACGATAATGACAGCGATAGCCATCATCAGCAGGGTTGAAGCACCTATCAAAGCCGTCTTTAGCTGAAAGTTGCGCAAGGGAGCGGTCATTTCATCCTCTGAATACATGACACCAACCGGCCAGCCAGTGGACTGCAGCAAACCCAGTCGCAACACACACTTGCCCGCGCGTCCGAGACAGCGCAGCTGCTCATTAATGGGTTCGCCCTGCAGAGCGCTGCTAATCATTTGCTGCCAGGCGATTTTGTCTGCGGGATCATCAATCGCCTCGGCGTAGTGGCGCATGATGTTGGCTGGATTTCTACCGCTTAAAATGATGCCATTGCGGCTTAACAAAAAACCAAAACCGTAGCGCCCCAGGCTGAATCGCTGCAGGTTTTTGTGCAGTTCTTCTAAGGCGATGTCGGCTGTGACCACAGCATAGAGAAAACGGTCTCCTTGATCGTCCTCGCGATACACGGGCACCGCAAATGTGGTCATGAGCACTCTGCCACCGGCGCGATCATAGTAAGGCTCTACCCATATCGGTTTGCCTGCGGCCTGCACTTCTTGAAACCAGGGCTGTTCCTGATAGTTGTTATCACTGCCGGCCAGGTCGGAATACTGCAGGCTGTCCCCGCGTCTGAAGTAGTAGGGGGCAAAGCCCAGTGTGGAGGGTGACTGACCTGGCGCCAATGCAATGGTGGCGCCGAAGATATCAGGGTTTACTTCAACAGAGTCGCGCAGTATCTGCTGCAGCCCTGGCTCGCTATATTCCCGTTGTTGTATGACTCGGCCCAGCAGTAGCGTCGAGCTTTTCACCGACTCCAGCCACTGCTCCATGTCTACGATAACAGAGCGAATGGTTTCATCGGATTCACGCTGCAGGCCGTCGAGCAGAGTGGCTCGAGACAGGCGAAAATCGATAAACATGCCAATGCCGATGATAAGAACGGCGCACAGGGTGAGTATGGCAATCAGCCGTGTGGCAATACTGCTCCCGGGAGACTGCTGTATTGCTGTGGCGGTGCCGATCACCAATCTCCGGTGTTTTTCATGGATTGCCAGGGTTCCACGGGCGGTAGGGGTTCACCCGACTGCAGCAACTCAATGGAGATTCCGTCAGGGCAGCGCACAAAAGCCATATGGCCGTCTCGAGGTGGCCGCCGTATCGTCACACCGCTGTCCATCAAGCGTTGGCAGAGCGCGTAAATGTCAGGTACGCGATAGGCGAGATGCCCAAAGTTGCGACCCCCTGGGTATTCAGCTGAATCCCAGTTGTAGGTGATTTCCAACATCGAAGTTCGGTCTTCCCGCGCGCGCTCTAAATCGTCATCGGCGGCCAGAAACACCAGCGTAAAACGTCCCGCTTCGCTATCGTAGCGACTTACCTCATTCAGACCGAGCTTGTCGCAATAGAAGTCCAGTGATGCTTCGAGATCGCTGCAGCGAATCATGGTGTGTAGATATTGCATGGCTTGTATCCAGAACGTGTCCAGTAAGGTCAACGGCTATGCGCTCGGGTTGCGGGCGCACCCTGGTGCCGTAGGTTTCGACTGCGCTATGTTAGGAGTGTGTGTGCGACGGTACAAGCCCGCAGCGAATGCCTTCAGTTAGGCGTGCTCTTTGCGGCTTGTTTGCCAGCCAGGCGGCCTGAGAAGGTTGCGTCCCCTACTGACATGCCACTGCTGTAACCCTCAGCCCTGCGCACCACGCCACAGGCCGTGCGACCGGCGGCGTAAAGGCCGGGAACGATATCGCCGCCGGCAGTGATGACCTCGCCTGTGGGCAGTGTGTCCAGCCCTCCCAAAGTAAAATACGGCAGAAATGCGCCTCGCCCAGGCGTGATATCCAGTGCCACCAGGGGTGGCTGTAGCGGCGATAGCCATTCAGCAGCTTTGTGGTATTGGCTATCGGAACCTAGCGCGCAATCCTCATTATAAACGTCCAAAGTCGTCTCTAGGCTGCCGGATCGCAGCGACAATTCCTGCTCCAACTCCGCAACCGTCTCTCCGGTGCCGGCGACCGGTGCGCCGAGATAGCTGACCGACTCGTAGTCGCCGTACTGCTCTACAGTCACGATTAAGTACACACGATCTGTCGCCTGTCGCAAAACGAAGGCCCCTAGCCTGCCATGATAGACGTCCTCATTAATGAAGCGTTGGCCATTGCCATTGATCACAATACCCCTGGTCATATCCGCTGGCGGGTAGAAGGGAAGGCTGATGAACCCTTCGTGCATATTGATGGCCGCGCCGCCGGCAGCGATGCCCATCAATATACCCGCACCTGTATCGCCCGGATTGCCGATGGGTGTGTTGCCCGCGCTCAGCATCGGAGCGTACTTGTTCACCATCTCCTCGTTCATCACGAAACCGCCGGCGCACAGCACGACGCCGCGCCGGGCTCGTACATTTAATTCTTTCTGGTCCTGGCGTATCACTAGCCCCGCGACATGACCTTGCTCATCGATGATTAAGGTCAGTGCCCGTGTTTCGTACTCGATTGTGATGCGCTCGCGGCGGGTCAGATTGTCCGTAATGACCTGCATCAGAAGCGGACCCCCGTTATCTCCTTCCACCTGAAGGTTGTGGCCACGAGGGCAAGGCTTCGCCTGTTGCGCGAAGGGATGCGCTTTTTCGCTGCCGGTATACAGCAGACAGTCGTCAGTCATACACATGATAGCGCGCTCTTCATGGAAGCTATTCTTGAAAGGGACGCCCAAATCGACTAACCATTGGAAATGTATGCTGCTGTGTTCGCAGTAGTTGCGAATCTTAGCTTCATCCGCCTGTGGGCCAGCACACAGCATCATGTACGCCACCATGTCTTCGGTTCGATCCTCGAAACCGCAGGCCCGCTGCACGCGGGTGCCGCCACTGCCACCCATGTAAATCTCAGCACTGGAAAGCGCTGTCGAGCCGCC
>JBCCNJ010000007.1:0-73408 GCA_039025905.1 Pseudomonadota bacterium
GCCCGGTCGAGCAGCCTGTCATGACCAGCCCCTTAGGGTTTATCCGACCTCGTTCTATGCAGCCTGAGGATTGGGTGACAATCGATCTCGTATATACCGATCGCAAGGGCGAGATTTTGGGTGTAGCAGCCAACCAGCATCATGAATGGCTGTATCGATCTCAGATGACACCAGATGAAGTCGTTATCTTTAATACCTATGACAACGATGGTCTGCCGTTTGTGGGTCACAGCGCACTGGATATGGAGCGTACTCACCGGGTGTCGCGGCCGCGTAAAAGTATTGAGACGCGCACCATCGTTCGCTACTAAAGTGAATTGACTAAACCTAGGCAGTAACTATTGGCTAGACAGATATATAGAAAAGATTGGAGGAAACAGCATTATGAAAAAGACCATTCTGCTAACCGGCGCAACGGACGGTATCGGTGAGGAGACAGCACATGCGCTTGCAGCCCTAGGGCACAAACTCATGCTGCACGGGCGCAACGGGAGCAAACTTGCCGCGCTTGAACAAACTCTCTCAGCGACGGTCGATGCCGGGCAGCTATCGACCTATCAAGCCGATCTTTCGGATCTCACTCAAGTGGAATCAATGGCGACGAAGATTGCCAGCGATGTCAACGCAATCGATGTGTTGATCAATAACGCGGGTGTACTAAAAACCTCACACCCCATTCAGTCCGATGGTTTGGATGTGCGTTTTGTTGTGAATACACTTGCGCCCTATTTGTTGAGCAAACGTCTGCTACCGCTGTTGCCCGCGCATGGACGTATTATCAGTCTTAGTTCCGCCGCGCAGCAGCGTGTTTCTCTGGACGCGCTCGCAGGCAAGGAGCGCCTCTCGGATGGTGATGCCTATGCGCAGAGCAAACTCGCTATCACCATGTGGTCTGTGCATTTGGCCGCGAGCCTAAAAACGACTGGTCCAGCCGTCATTGCGGTGAATCCCGCCTCCCTGCTTGGAAGCAAAATGGTCAAGGACGCCTACGGCGTTGCCGGTGGCGATCTCAAGGTGGGTGCAGACATCCTGGTTCGGGCTGCGCTGAGCGATGAATTTGCGAATGCCACGGGCCGCTATTTTGATAACGACCGAGGACAGTTTGCATCGCCACATGCAGATGCCTTGGATCCAGATAAAAATCAGCGAGTGGTGGATGCTATAGAAGCACAGCTCTCCGCACTATCCGGTTAATGTAAATCTGGCAGCACTCTAGCTTATCATCTTTCTATCAACGTCTCATTTGAGGGCCAAAACCATGGATTACAAAGACTTCACAACGTTCAATGTCGTTATCGACAGTGGGATTGCTCGTGTCACATTCGACTTCCCACCGGTCAATGTACAGGGTTTACCCATGCTCGCTGATCTCAACCGCTTGGCTCAGAAGCTTGAGGCCGACAGCAGTGTCAAAGTGGTAATCTTTCAGTCGGCGCATCCGGATATATTTGTCTGCCATGCCGACACCAATTTTCTGAAAGATATGTCGGCCAAAGCCGTTTCTCGGGACGAAGTGAAACTGCTAGATTTGCAGGTTGTTTTGGAGCGCATCAGCAAGCTGCCGCAAGCGACCATAGCCAAGATTGAAGGCTTTGCCAGAGGCGGCGGTCACGAATTTGCGCTCGCTTGTGACATGCGTTTTGCCGCCCGCGGCAAAGCAAAATTCATGCAGATGGAGGTGGGCATGGGTATCTTGCCTTGCGGCGGTGGGGCTTCACGCATGGCCAGGCAGACTGGCTTGGGGCGCGCTCTGGAAATCGTTCTAGGAGCTCGCGACTTCGATGCGGATGAAGCTGAGTCCTTTGGCACGGTAAACCGCGCATTGGATGCAGAAGAAATAGGCGCGTTTGTGGATGAACTCGCCGCGCGTATTGCCCTATGGCCATCGGAGTCAATTAACGCCACCAAGCAAGCGGTCTACGAGTCGATCGATAAACCAATCGAAGACGCCCTGCGCGCGGAAGCCTATTGGCTCTATCAGGCGACCAGCCAGACACCCGCCCTCGCCCGCTTTAAATGGGCCGATGAGCAAGGGGCACAGTTTGATATGGACAATCAGCGAACATGGCCGGATATGTTGGTGAGTGTGCAGGAAGTGACTGGCTAGTGAGTTACTCCGGAGGGCAAGCCCTCCGGAGTTGTTTGCGCGCTGTTCAGGCGCTAGCGCCTCATCGCTGGCAATTTGTTTCGATTGACGCAGTTAACTAGCGGAACTGTTTAACGGGTTTGCCTATAGTCATCACGCTCTCGCCCGCTCTGACGGGCGGGCCAGCTAACCCATAAATACCGTATCCCGATACCGGGGCGGTGACAGTTTCAACAATCGTCCCGAAGTAGTCTTTGATAACGCCTAACTCTTCGCCCTCTTCTACACGCTGTCCGCCGGTTCTATTTGGGTACCACAGACCAGAGTGTGCAACCGGCACTGATGTCGTGCCGTCAAGATAGCGCTCTACTTGAGGTACATCTGCATCTGTTTCTGGCAGCATACCCAGCACAGCCATACCCGATTTCAGTCCGTGCACAATCGCATCGATATGGTCTGGCTCTCGCTTTCCATTTTCACCAATCTCTATTAGCACGGTGGGCAGCCCTTGTGCTACCGCCTGGCGATTTAGCGAGCGCCCGCGATCAATCTGCTCCTGTGTCAACATTTGGTAGCGCACAATATTGGGAAAGCCTGTGGCCTGTGCAAAAGCGAGAGCGAGTTCATAATCAGTCGCCAGCGGGCCGCCGTAAACGCCGACGAATGCGGTCAGCCACTCCGCACCATCGCCACTGTGCAGATCCGCCACAAAGTCCGCTTTGGCAATTAACTCAGTCGAAAGCGCGTAGGCGATTCGCTGTGTTTGGGTACCATCGGGTGATCCGGGGAAAGAACGATTAAGGTTCTTTCGGTCAAACGGGTTGACGTAGGGTGAGCGTGTCTCAAAGGCTGCTACGCTCGCTGGGTGGACGATGATAAGTGTGCCCTTCAGCTCATCGAGATCAATCTCTGACACCAAACGTATGGCCGCAAGAATGGGGGCATATTCATAGCCGTGCACACCCGAGACCGCGAGCAGAACAGGCCCAGGCGACTGCCCTATCAGTACCGTGACCGGGATGAATGTTGCCGCGTCTAACTCTCCGGCGGGAATGTCGAGCTTAAGCTGAGTACGCCCCGGTTCTATCTGAACACCGGCGATCTCAAGACTATCCACCTGCGCCATCGCCCACGCACTGAGCAGCATCATCGCTGTGCAGCCAAGTACTGTGACCATCTTCATCATTAGCGGTCCTCCGGGGCCAGGTACGCAGGTCGTTCGTTGAGTGTTGGTTTGTTGAAGGTTCCATAGCGAAAAAGTTTGGGGTAGTAGTGCACCCTTGAACGCGGGTAGTAATCGAGTACGCCGGCATCGTTGCGCAAACGCGCGTTCGACACATTACGGGCGTCGTTACCCCGCGCACGCCGATGTGGTGTATTGGGCAAAGTCGCTACTCAGAGCGGTCAACAGCGTGCGCTGATTATCGATTTCTACCGAGAGCTTCATGGGCGTTCACCCACTCGTTATTGCGGCTCTCTTTGTCGGTTCGCGCGGCAGATACCAACGATAGTTCGCCCGCGACAACCAGGCCGGCTGCGATCTCAACCAATTTGTAGGCTTTGCCCTTGCCGTAGCAGCCCATGATTTCCAAACACTCACGCTGTGTGGCAAGACCAGTACCCCCGCCGTAAGTGGCCATAATCAGCGCTGGCAGTGTGACCGAAAAATAGAGATCTCCGCTCTTCGTCACATAGTTGTAAACCGTACACTGGTTAGCTTCGCCAATATTTGCCATATCCTGACCGGTCGCCATGTATAGCGCCGCGAGGCCATTGGCTGGATGAGCCGCGTTATTCGACGCACCGGTCATAAACGTGGCCAAGGTGTTGACGCTGGTGCTGTTGCGCAGACTTTCCGGCGTGGCGCGAAGTACATCAGCTAGTACCTGACGCGGAATCGTAATTTCAGCGGTGACTTTGCGCCCCCTGCCCTTCAGTGAATTGACAAACGACGTCTTTTTCTCGCTGTCCATACCGCCGGAGAGACCGTAAGTACGCAGCTTGGGATATTGCGTTCGAATCCATTCACAGGCGACAAAAGTCGCGCCACCTGTCATGTTTTGACCCGCGGCATCGCCCGTACTGTAATCAAAACGGGTAAACACCATATTGTGCGCCGGATACTGCTCGATCTCTAAGAGTTTGCCTACAGAAGTCGTAGATTCGGCCTTCGCTTTGATGGCTTTAAAATTATCATCTAGCCACTGACAGAAGTCTCTGGCATCGCGCGCGTTTTTGAACATAAATACCGGTGCGCGCTGCATACGCTCACTGACCACCGTGGTTGTTACACCGCCGCTCTCACGTATCACTCGCATCCCGCGGTTGTAGCTTGCCACCAGCGTACCCTCAATGGTCGCCATAGGCACGTAGAACTCGCCTTGGGCGTGCTCGCCGTTGATCAAAAGTGGGCCCGCCAGACCGATTGGTAATTGGGCCACGCCGAACAAACCTTCGCAATTGCCGGCCATAGTCTCAGGCTCAAAGGAAAAGTGCTTGGTGTGATTAAGGGTCACGTCCGATTTGGATTCAATGAAAGACTGGCGCTCAGCAATGATCTCTGAGCTGTAGTCATTGTCGTTGCTGCGGGGAATTTTGTTGCTCATAAAAGTCTCCATATAGACGGCGTCAATATTTGCGCGGGATAATAGGCCTCAATATTGACGTTGTCAATATTAAATGATAATTTTTGGCGCGTATGATTCGAGGCGTATATCTGCATCAGCATGGCTCAAAGAAAAGCTCGTAAAAAAGCGTACCACCACGGCGATCTAAAGACCGCCTTGCTGGATGAAACTGTGCGCATCCTGCGTGAAGAAGGTGAAGACAATTTGTCACTGAGGCGTCTTGGTTCGAATTTGGGCGTATCACGCACCGCTCCATACAATCACTTTGATAGTAAGGATAGTCTACTTGACGCGGTTGCTGAGGAGGGATTTTTCCGGTTTCAAAAAGCGATGGACGGCGTTCGAAGAAGACATCGTGGCCAGAGCGGCGACAGGGTGACGAGAGCTCTGGTCAAGGCCTACGTGCACTTTGCAAGGAACAACGTGGTGTACTACAACCTGATGTATGGTAGCAAATCGTGGCATGCCACTACCGCATCTGGCTCACTGAAAACGACGGCCAGAGGGATTTTGCGCGCGGAAATCGAACGCTTAAAGCGCGGCCAGACACGAGGCCAAATTGCCGCAGATGTGGATGTCGTCCGCTATGCCCACATGTATTGGGGTACCCTGCACGGCATCAGTCGGTTACTGTTGGACGGTGTGTATACCGGCTCTGAATCGGTTAGCAAGCTTTGCGATAGTACTGCACAAATGCTGTGGCGACAGATTGATCCCGGAACTACGAAGCGGTAGCACGCCCTCCCGGCATCGCACCATCCAGCCCCCTACCCTTGAGCAGCGCCTCTACCCCGGGCATCCGCCCGCGAAAGTGGGTATAGGCCTCCTCGGCGTCACAGGTTCCGCCAATAGACAGTATCTGTGATTCCAGACGCTTTGCCGTGTCAGCGTCGAAAGGGTCACCCGTCTCGAGAAAGGCATCGAAGGCATCGGCGTCCATGACTTCTGACCACATATAGCTGTAGTACGCGCTAGAGTAGCCATCACTGGAAAAAACGTGGGAGAAATGGGGTGTGGCATGACGCATTCCGATGGCAGCAGGCATGCCAATCTCGCTCAGAATCTCGCTCTGGCGTGTCAGAGTGTCTTCTGGTGCAGCGCTATCGTGAAAGCCCAAATCCACCAGTGCCGAGGCGACATATTCTACCGTGGCGAAGCCCTGATCATAATTTTGCGCAGCGAGTAAGCGATCCCGCATATCTAGCGGTAGCGCCTCACCCGTTTCGGCATGCTTCGCGAACTGTGATAAAACACCCGGCAGTTCGAACCAGTGTTCAAACAGCTGGCTGGGCAGCTCGACAAAATCCCTCGCCACAGACGTGCCCGATAAACTCCGATAGTTCACGTCAGACAGCATATGGTGCAGCGCATGGCCAAATTCGTGGAATAGCGTGCGCGTATCGTCATAGGAAAGCAGTGCCGGCTGCCCGGCGGGGGGTTTAGCGAAGTTGCATACGTTTCGAACCAGCGGCCTGATATCGCCATCGAGCTTTTGCTGGCTACGCATAGCCGAGCACCAGGCACCGGAGCGCTTTGAACTGCGCGCAAAGTAGTCGCCGATGAACAGTGCTACGTGTCGACCATTTCGCGTGACCTCCCAGCTGCGCACATCGGGGTGATAAAGCGTCAGCTTTATCTCCTGAAACTCAAGCCCGAAGAGGCGATGGGCGCAGCTAAATGCTGCCTCGATCATGTTCTCAAGCTGGAAATAGGGCTTTAGCGCGCTCTCATCGAGATCATGCTCCAGCCGGCGCCGTTTCTCGGCGTAATAGCGCCAATCCCAGGGTTTAAGATCACCCGTGAAGCCCTCACTGTGCAGCATCTTGGTCAAGCACTCCGCATCGGTCTCTGCACTTTTGCGCGCTGGCTCCCACACGGCCATGAGCAGCTTGCGCACTGCTTGCGGAGTCTTGGCCATCTCAGTTTCAAGTTTGTAGGCCGCAAAATTGTCATAGCCCAGCAGACGCGCTCTTTCCTCGCGCAGCGATAAGATTTCTACCGTGATAGCCCGGTTATCAGTTTTGCCCCCATTCGCGCCCCTGGCCACCCACGCCTGATAGGCTTTTCTACGCAGTTCGCGATCTGCACAAAATTGCAAAAATGGCACGATCAGTGAGCGCGAAAGCGTAACCAGGTGGCCAGCCATGTCGCGATCTGCAGCGGCGGCGCGCGTCGCATCGACAAGGAATTGAGGCAGACCCGCCACATCGGATTCTTGAAGCGGCATGAACCAATCGCGTTCATCCGCGAGCAGATTTTGTGTGAATTGCGTCCCGAGTACGGCCAGACGTTCTTTGACATCTTTCAATCGTGTCCGATCTTTGCCTTCAAGCTTCGCACCAGCGCGCAGAAATTCGCGACGGGTTATGTACAGCAAGCGTTGCTGTTCTGATGTCAGATTCAAACTATCACGCTGCTGCCAAAGTGTTTCGATTCGTTCAAATAAGGCGGCGTTCATGAATTTCTCGGAAGCATAGGCAGCGAGTCTTGGTGAAAACACGCGCATGAGTCGTTCGCGTTCTGGATTGCTATCTGTGCCGGTAAGGGAGTAGAAAACCGACAGCACCCGCTGCAGGCTTTCGCCTACCCGCTCTAGTGCGTGCATGGTGTTGTCAAACGTGGGATCCGATTCTTGGTCGGCAATCGTTGCG
This sequence comes from Pseudomonadota bacterium, assembly GCA_039025905.1. Taxonomy (GTDB): domain Bacteria; phylum Pseudomonadota; class Gammaproteobacteria; order Pseudomonadales; family Halieaceae; genus JARRPM01. The sequence continues at coordinate 7,365 of JBCCNJ010000007.1, forward strand.
AGATCCAGCTGTGCGGTTTCCAGGGCCGCGTTAAAAGCCGGCTCAAAATCGCTATCCTGAATCTCCGCGAAGGGTGGAATCTCAAAGTCGGTATTCCAGGTTGATAATAGCGGATTGCTCATTCTCTAGGCTCCAAATACAAAAACCCGCATTCTAAGGAGCGGCGTATCGTAGTGCCACTATAATCACGTGGGAATGGTGGTGGCACATATTTGTAGTGTGATCGCGACACACTCAACCCGCTGCTGCTGCGCTGTCAAACTTAATTGAGAGAGTAACTCTACTCCTGCAGCGCTGCCATTTGCCGTTCAAAGTCACCGAGATCGAAATAGTCTAACCATCGCACGAGCTTGTCACCTTCGAATTCAAATGTGCCCATTAAGGGCAAATCGATACTTTTGTCGCCGAACTCAAAGCGATCTACCCGTTCCGTCATGACGACACCCTGGTCCGTTTCTGCGATGGTCAGGACGTCCCACTTTACCGCCGTCACCGTGCCCATAAAGCCTTCGATAAACTCGCGGATACTGTCCTTGGTCGTCAGCGGCTCCATGGGCACATTATGATAATAAGGGGTGTCGGCGAAGGTAGCCACGATGCCATCGACATCCCGATCTTCCCACTTACCGATAAATGCCATTACTCTTTCACTATTCGTCACTTATATCTCCTTCTTTTAAATCGCAATACAGTTGATCACTCTAATGCAATGCGAGGATGAGACTTAGACCTGCGCTGCATAGCGGCAGCCAGGCTGCGCTCTGTTCTGTAGCCATCACCAAAACTGACGCTATTGTTCGCTTTGGTGGCAGTTTGAAAAGAACGCTTTCGCTGCCTTATGCGAGTTTTGGGCGGTTCATATTCCCGGTGCGCACATGTGAGTCTTTATAACACTCAGTGTAGCGATATAACGGTACACTGCCAGCGGCCTGGATACTTACATTTGAAAGTTACTGCACTGATGTTGGTACTAGCAAGAATATCGGCTTGCACAGGTCGGATTGCGTGCGTGCACCGTTGTAAATTAGGCTGCGGGAACGTCCAGATAGGGTCACTTTCAGTCGTTCTGGCATCCAGCTGTTCAAATGGGGCTTGCTCCGCCCAGTAGCGTTCGGTCAGGCGATTGCGAGACGGTCTAACGCGGAATTCAGGCCCAGTCCCAATGCATTTTCGATGCTAGATTTGGCTTTAAAAAATCGATAGTTCCCGCGGTTTTTCCCCATGACCTCTTGCTGAAAAGCAGGCCGCCTTGCCATGCGCTGATACCACGCGTACACACCTGGGTGAACTCTGGCAATAGGATAGCCCGTTTCAATCAGTCGTAGAATCTTCATTGCCCAGAATGCATCGGCGATGCTGACCTCATCGCCCATGAGATAGTGGCGGCCGTCCCCAAATCGCGACTCTATATGAGCAAACGCGCCGTATAGTTTTTTCAGGTGGTCGTCGAAGACACTCTGTTCGATGCTGCGGCCGCTGTAAGCTTGATAAAACGACACAAGATTTTCTTTGTCGTCACCATTGGCAGCGAGTTCCTGGAGTCGCTTTTGCTCTTTGACGTTGAGCATGGCGAGTCGACCCAAACCCCATCGAAAAGTCACATAGCGCAGCGAGACGTGAAGCACTTTAGCCTCTTCTACCAGTGCCATGGCTTCCGCTTCTGCTTTGGCATCCTGCGGCACCAGGCGCGGACCGGCGAATGTCTCGTCAAGATAAGTAATGATATCCATCGATTCTAGATAGAGCCGGCCGTCGTGAACCAGTGCAGGAACAACCATGTCAGGATGTATCTTCGCATAGGCTTGTGACAGGTGTTGCTTGCGGGGCAAGGATACGGTACGGCTTACCCAGTGGCCCTCCTCGCCGATAACTGCGCTGGCATCCGCTGCATCAAATTTCACTTCCCGACCCCTGCCGAGGCCTTTTTCACCCAGTGCAAATCGCACCCGCTGGGCGCAGGGAGCCCCGTCAAAATGAAATAAATGTAAGCCCTGTAACCTGGGCGTCAGTTCGCTGGCTGGCGATGGGATAAGAGGCATAGGTGACCCTCAGGTTCTTTTTATGTACTATCTCGCATATTAATATTTGTAGCAAGCTTTTTATGCAATTCGGTACCAAAATATGAAGAGGCAACGAGGGCGTCCCAAACAGTACGATGAAGAGAAAGCTCTGGCCGCGGCCGGTGCAGTATTTTGGTCCAAGGGCTATAACGGGACCTCCTTGGATGATCTGGCCAAGGCGATGGCGATGAACCGTCCGAGCATCTATCGTGCCTTTGGCGATAAACAGGCGGTTTACCGCAAGAGCCTGGCCATGTTTATCGCGCTGATGGAAGCTGGATTCAAAGATACGGTGGCAGCGAACCCAGATGTACACGCTGGATTGAAAGCGTTCTTTCGCGACGCCCTAAAAATCTATACGAGTAGTCATGCCCGAGGCTGCATGCTGATGTGCACCGCACCAGCGGCAGTTGATGGGCAACCAGCAGTGCAGGAAGATCTTCGCGGCACGATAGAACAAATCGATCTGCAACTGGAACGCCGATTCACGCAGGCCGTAGAGGATGGGCAGGTCGCGGCAGGGACAGATGCGGCCACACTTGCCAGATTGGCTCAATCCGTTCTACACAGTCTCGCTATACGCGCCCGTGCGGGAGAATCTGCAGCGTCCTTATCGGAATTCAGTGATAATGCAGTAGATATCTTGCTTGGGTGAGCCAAGGAATAACAGCAACAAGGCGTTGCCGGCTGCGAATAATCTGTGACGCCCACGATAGCTTAGCCGCTGGTTGAGGACAGTCTAGGTGAACCTCTCTCTGCAGCGCATTGTGCCCGCATGGGCTTGGATGCGTGATTATCATCGGGGTTTGTTGGCCGGCGATCTAGTCGCCGCGCTGGTGGTTACCATGATGTTGGTCCCGCAGGCACTCGCTTATGCGCTGCTGGCAGGTCTGCCCGCGCATATAGGTCTTTATGCCAGCATCCTACCGCTGCTGGTGTATGCGCTTTTTAGCTCCAGCAAAACGCTCTCCGTTGGCCCCGTGGCGTTGACTTCGCTGCTGACGGCTGCCGTGGTGGGTAAGTTGGCGGTGGTTGACTCCCATGCCTACATCAGCGCCGCCATCGTTTTAGCAATGCTATGCGGCTTGATATTGTTGCTGATGGGTCTTTTTCGCTTTGGCTTTATTGCCAATTTTTTGTCTCACCCCGTGGTGTCCGGATTTGTAACGGCGTCTGCGGTGCTCATCGCCTTGAGCCAGGTTGGCTCCTTGGTCGGCGTTGCCACCAGCGGTAGTTCTGCCCACGAAATTCTTTTCTCCCTTCTACGGCACATCGATAGCACGCATATCTTGACACTGGCTGTTGGCTGTTTGGTCCTGGCATTCCTTTGGTGGGCGCGCAGCGGCATGGCACGTCGACTCATTGCATTAGGTGTAGCGCCAGCACCTGCAGCTTTGATTTCGAAGGCCGCACCGGCAATGGCCCTGATCTTAAGTACCCTAGTCAGCTACTACTGGCAGTTGGAATTCAAAGGCGTGGCCGTCGTTGGCGACATACCCAAGGGATTGCCCGAGCTGGGTTTGCCATCTCTAGATCCGGCATTGTGGTCGGAGCTGGCCGTTTCCGCCCTACTCATTGCCATCATCGGCTTCGTTGAGTCTGTCTCTTTAGCCAAAACGCTAGCTGCGAAACGTCGCCAGCGCATCCAGCCTGATCGCGAACTGGTTGCCCTTGGCGCTGCCAACATCAGTTCCGCCGTGTCTGGCGGCTTTGTCGTAGCAGGTGGCTTCTCGCGCTCGGTGGTGAACTTTGAGGCGGGGGCACAAACCCAGGCAGCCGGTATGTTTGCGGCCGTCGGGCTCGCAGTAGTCGCGCTGTTTTTCACGCCTGCACTGTACTTCCTACCCAAGACCACGCTGGCGGCCACAATCATTATCGCAGTTGCTTCTCTTATCGATATGGCTGTGATTCGTCGCGCCTGGCGTTATTCCACCTCGGACTTCATCGCAATAGTGGTGACGATTGCCGCTACGCTACTGTTGGGTATCGAACAAGGCGTGCTTGCGGGCATCACTCTGTCGATCGCGCTGCATCTTTACAAGACCATGCAACCGCATATCGCAGTGGTGGGCGAGGTACCGGGTACGGAGCATTTTCGCAACGTGAAACGCCATCAGGTGGTGACCCACTCCAATATTGTTTCTCTGAGAATTGATGAGAGTCTGTACTTTGCTAATGCCAGCTACCTCGAAGACAGGATTTACGACTTGGTCTCGGAACTAGACGGCCTGGAACATGTGATCCTGCAGTGCACCGCGGTAAACGAAATCGATCTCAGCGCGCTGGATGCCTTAGAGTCCATCAATTACAGGCTGAAGGAGCAGGATATCACTCTAAACTTAAGCGAAGTAAAAGGCCCGGTGATAGATGCGCTGCGTAAATCTGATTTTTTGGATGAACTCAGCGGCAAGGTGTTCCTGACGCAACACCTGGCCGTGCAGTCATTGAAGCACGATGAGATCGAGCCTTACATCATCTAGGGAGGCGCGAAGCGGCAGCTCTTTACCGCATCTGCTAATCAGCTCTAAATCTAGCTTGCGCTAAAAAAGCAAACCCATTCGCTTCTTCAAAGGCTGATGCCTAGTAGTTATTGCGCTGCTGGCTCTTTTGCCAGAGTTTATTAAACGCTTTTTCCAGCGCACCCTCAGCGGCGAACCCCAGTTTTTCCTGCCAGTTCTTTTTGTTTACAAACTTCACTTCAAATACATCCCAGTCTTCAAGGAGCGACTGAATCCTCGCGTCGCTGGTTTGCAGTTCATCCACCAGTCCCACTTCCAGCGCGTTCTGTCCGTACCAGATTTCACCAGTGGATACCTTGTCGATATCGACCGTAGGGCGATTATGAGTCACAAATTGTTTGAACAGCTCGTGGGTTTCTTCGAGCTCTTCAGTAAACTTCTGGCGTCCTTTATCGGTATTTTCGCCCAGCACGGTCACCGTGCGTTTGTATTCACCCGCAGTAAACAGTTCAAAATCGATGTCGTTCTTTTTCAAGAAGCGGTGAAAATTAGGTAGCTGTGCGAGCACACCTATAGAGCCAATAACCGCGAAAGGCGCGGCGACTATGCGATCGGCGACACAAGCCATCATATAGCCACCACTGGCAGCGACTTTGTCTACCGCAATTGTAAGGGGAACTTCGGCATCGCGAATGCGGCGCAGTTGGCTAGCGGCAAGGCCATAGGAATGGACCAGACCACCGGGGCTTTCTACCTTGACCAACACTTCATCATCCGCCTCAGTTTGAGACAGCACTGCGGATATCTCTTCGCGCAGGTTATCGGTTGCGCTGGCCTTCAGATCACCATCAAAGTCAAGGACGTAAAGACGCTTACGCCTTGGTTCTTCCTCGGCATCCGTCTTACCTCGCTTTTTCTTTGCAGCTTTTGCCTCTGCCTTTTTCGCTTTCTTTTCCGCTTTTAGCTCGGATTTAACAGCGACAGGGTCTGCCACAACCTGCCTAATACTTTGGCCAATGTGCTTGTACTTATCGTTGAGGTTTCTCACCTCAATATGCCCTTCTTGCGCTTCGGCCTTCTGCCGCTGGCCTATGGCAACAATACCGGCGACCACGACCAGTACAGCCGCAACGAACGTTACCGCCTGGGCTAAAAAAAGCCCGTACTCATATATAAATTCCAAAACTAGGACTCCAATCTGTTTCTAGCTATGTTGCGTTCTGCTCAAGCTGATCGACATGATGCCGAATCAACCTGCCCGCGACAGATGACGCTGGGGGTATCATGGGTAAATCGCGAAAGTGAAACCAGCGTGCGTCAGCAATCTCTACCTGATCACACACGATATCACCGCCCGCATGGTCGGCGAAAAAACCCAGCATGAGCTGGTTGGGAAACGGCCACGACTGTGAGTGAAAGTAGCGGATATTCTGAATCTCAACCCCAACTTCTTCCCGTACCTCTCTGGCTAGCGTGTCCTCCGCTGTCTCGCCTGCCTCAATAAACCCCGCCAACGTGCTGTACATTGGTCTGGGAAAATTGACGTTCCGCGCCAGCAGCAATTCGTCGCCGCGTGTGACCAACACAATCACGCAGGGAGCAATCTTAGGGAAATGGCTAATGTTGCAGGGTGCGCAGCGCATGGCGCGCTCTACGGGATCAACCTGCATCTTGATACCGCAGCGGCCACAGTACTGATGATCTCGCTCCCAGTCGAGCAGCTGGGCAGCTCGTCCTGCCAGGGCAAATAGTTGCTCGTCTACACGACCGAGAATCTGATAAAGATTTCCCCGCTGATACTGCAGAGGGTCTAGTTCGTGCGATTCATCAATCTCAACGGCAAAGCAGGGCAGTTCGTGCCAGAAACCCATAAAGTGGCGGCGTAGGATCCGCCAGCCATGCGTCGTCACCTGCGCATCTGCTATCAGGCAGACGTCGTTGCTTCGCATGTCGCTGAGCAATTCGCCGCACTGAAATACGATATGCAGTGCATTTTCAGTCGACTCGGGTGCAACAGGGTGGGGTTTAAACACGGCACTGTCTTTCGCGGTTTAAGGACGCGCTATAGTAAGCGCCGTTACCTGCGGTAGCAAGCGGGCCATAAGGCTTCGAAAAGGGTGCACATCTCACGTAGAATGCCCCCCGACAACCACTATAGGCCACACCATGAGCGATTCCTTTGCCAACGCCTTTTGGAAGAATTTTCTGGGTAACACTCCGGTGTGGTACAAAAAAACTATTGTACTGTTTTTGGTTATGAACCCCATTTTACTTTCTGTACTGGGTCCGTTTATCACCGGCTGGATACTGATTGCGCAGTTCATTTTTACGCTGGCTATGGCGCTGCGTTGCTATCCGCTATTACCCGGCGGACTGCTGGCCATTGAAGCCATTCTTCTTGGCATGACCTCGACTCAAAGAGTCTTTGAAGAGGCGATGGCGAACTTTGAAGTGATTCTGCTGTTGATGTTTATGGTAGCAGGCATCTATTTCATGAAGGAGCTGCTGCTGTTTCTTTTCACTAAAATTCTTCTCAACGTCCGCTCCAAGAAACGCTTAGCGCTTCTGTTTTCGCTGGTGCCGGCATTACTGTCTGCTTTCTTAGATGCACTGACCGTAACGGCTGTACTGATAAGTGTCGGTGTCGGCTTTTTTGCGGTCTACCACAAGGTTGCCTCTGGAAAACAGCTGACTCATGAGGAGCATGATCATTCCGACGACGGTGGCGTCGGTGATCTGCATCGGGAAGACCTGGAGAATTTTCGCGCTTTCTTGCGCAGCTTACTTATGCACGGCGTGGTCGGCACTGCTTTGGGTGGCGTCTGTACGCTCGTCGGCGAACCTCAAAATCTCTTGATAGCGACTGTTGCCCAATGGGACTTCGTGAAGTTCTTCATCACCATGGCTCCGGTCACGTTACCCGTCTTGGTTGCGGGTTTGGCAACCTGCTATCTACTGGAGTTAAGCGGTCGTTTTGGCTACGGCGCACAACTGCCAGAACGAGTGCGCGAGGTGCTATTGGCGTATGAAGAACAAGAAGAGGCCAGGCGAAATACCAGATCGAACGCACGACTTGTGGTACAGGCCATTGTCGCGTTGATACTGGTTGTCGGCCTGGCGATGCATTTGGCAGCGGTGGGCCTGATAGGATTGATGGTTATTGTGCTACTGACCACGTTCAACGGTGTGATAGAGGAGCAGCGGATCGGTCATGCCTTTGAGGAGGCACTACCATTCACTGCTCTGTTGATCGTTTTCTTTGCCATTGTCGCTGTGATTCACGAGCAGCACCTGTTTAAACCGGTAATCGATACCGTACTCGCCATGGAGTCAAATATTCGGCCCATGATGTTCTTCATTGCCAATGGCGCACTGTCGATGATTAGCGACAATGTATTTGTGGCAACGGTTTATATCAGTGAGGTCAAAGCAGCACTGGATGCAGGTCATATCACCCGTCCCGAGTTTGAGCAGCTAGCGGTGGCGATCAATACCGGAACCAATCTGCCCAGCGTGGCAACGCCGAATGGCCAGGCGGCGTTCTTGTTTCTACTAACGTCTGCGCTGGCCCCGCTAATCAGATTGTCCTACGGTCGAATGGTAATCATGGCGCTGCCCTATACGATCGTCTTAGGGGGTGTTGGCTTGCTGTGTGTCTCCCTGTTTCTGTAGCTTCAAATGGCGGAGCAGGTAATAGACAGTAGTAAGGATTGGACTGGCGCTATCGGATGCGCAATGCGGGGCTAGTGTTCAGCCTGGGCATCGCGCCATAGCACCTTGCCGCCGCTGCTCTGAGCGATCGCATCCAGCTGTAACTCATGGGCTTGTTGCTCATCCTCACTGGCCCGGATAATGCGCAGGGGCTGCCGATCAGGCGATAAACGCCGAAGTTGACGTGCACCCTGCCCTGTTGCACCTGGCTCGCCGCCAGCTTCTGATAGCTGTAAGGCGGTCTGTCCGCCGGTCATGGCGAGATAGACATCCGCTAGAATCTCGGCGTCGAGCAGGGCTCCATGCAAATCTCGCTGCGAGTTATCAACATCATAGCGTTGACACAATGCATCGAGGTTATTGCGCTGCCCCGGATGTTTGGCTCTGGCCATCACCAGCGTATCGACTACGTTACACAGACTGGTAATCACGTTGTCGTCTTCATCAACCCGCGCTAACTCGGCATCCAAGAAGCCCACATCAAACGGTGCGTTGTGAATGATCAGTTCCGCTCCGCGGATAAACTCGACGAAATCGCGGGAAATCTTGTCAAAGGTTGGCTTATCCTGGACAAATTCATTGGTGATGCCGTGGACTTCCATTGCCCCCTGATCGATTTCTCTCAGAGGATTGATGTATTGATGAAAGTGGTTGCCCGTAAGCCGGCGATTCTCCAGTTCCACGCAGCCGATTTCGATGATGCGATGCCCCTGGGAAACCTCCAGACCTGTTGTTTCGGTGTCCAGTACGATTTGCCTCATCTCACACCCCTAACTGCAACTCATCAATGCCCCGGTTGGCTAAGCGGTCGGCCAACTCATTCTCACGGTGACCACTGTGGCCTTTTACCCACTCCCAACGTACCTGATGGCGCTGGTTCTGCTCATCCAGTGCCTGCCAGAGGTCAACGTTTTTTACCGGCTTGCGTCCGGCGGTTTTCCAGCCTTTGCGTTTCCATCCGGCGAGCCACGTGGTGATGCCATTTTTAACGTAAACGGAATCTGTGGTAAGGGTGACCAAACAGGACTCTTGCAGCGCTTTCAGGCCTTCTATCGCTGCCATCAGTTCCATGCGATTGTTGGTCGTGAGTGGCTCTCCGCCGTAGAGCTCACGTTCGGTATCTTTATAGCGCAGCAACACGCCCCAACCACCGGGCCCTGGATTGCCCCTGCAGGCTCCGTCGGTAAACAGCTCAACGGATTTCAATGATAGCGATCTCTGCTCTTTTGCTGTCCCACCACCTGGCCACGGGTGGGTCTGTAAGGCGTTGGACTGGGTGCGGGTGAAGGTTTCGGTACAAGCCCTATCAGCGGTCGACGGCTGAGCTGCCAGGAACGTTTGGGCCTGTGCACCGCGGAGACCTGTTTGATCGCGTGCAGCATGTAAACACTGCCGCCGGGTAGATTGTGCTCGTTGCTCCAGGTGTCTAGACGCGTGAGCCAACGCCGTAACGCGCCGCCGCCAACAATCGGCACAGCACCAAGCCGTGTGCGGCTCTCAACTTCGCAACCAAGCAAATGTAGCCAATCCGTCAAACGGTTCTCGCTGACCGGAGCGTGTTTATGCCAAAGGGAGGCGCGCTTTAAGCCTTTAATTCGGCTGCCAACTCCGCGCAGGCTATGCGGGTTAAAGCCGATGACAATAAGCTGACCTTGCGGTGTGAGCACGCGCTGTATTTCCCGCAGCACCTGATGAGGTTTATCGGCAAAATCGAGTGTGTGGTGGGCAATGATGGTATCGACACTGTCACTATCCAGCGGCAGCTCGTCTGCGTTTGCGACCAGATCGATCTGCTCTCCCGGCTGTTCGGCGACGTAGACCCGGTGGTTTATAGGGCTAGAAGCGTAGAGCGCATGGCCCCGGCTGCAGCCAGTTTGTAACAGATGATAGCCAAATGCCGTATCCAGCACCCGCTCAACGGCCGTTTGGGTACTGGCGAACAGGTGTTTACCACCATCGCGAGCGTACCAGGATTCTAGCTGTTGCGTTGTATCGATTTGATCGCCCATGCACTAATGCCTTGCTAGCCAACGACTGCGGCGTTTATCGCTAGCATGGTACTGCATTTTTCAGGAATATGAATGCCACCCGAGCCTGCGAATGCCCAAACCTGGTTGCTAAGCAGGGCCTGCTCTTCGTATTCATTTGCCTTTGTCTTGATATGGGCCAATCTCAAGGAAGTACTGGACTCGCTAGCTATGCGCGGTAGACTCTGGCCTCAACCGGCTGAACTGCGGCATGTTACAGCAGACTGCACCCATCAAGAAAAACTAAAAAACCATATAAAACATGGATTTATGTAAATTATCTTTAGTATTTTATTTAATACTGTTTCTAGCTGCGTGCCAATCATTAGAGCCTACCGCTTCCGCTGACCGACGCATTAATAGCGTCCCGACGCCGGTATCGGTCGCGGACTCCCATGCTCAATTTGACGATGAGCTTGGGCAGCAAGTAAGCGCCGATTTAGGCAGCGCGATGGGAGACCCAGCCGCGCAAGCGCAACCAGACGACCTTTGGCAGGAAATACGCCTCGGATTGACCTGGCAATCGCAAGATAATGCACAGATTCAGCGCGCGCGAGATGCCTATCTGCGACAGACCGATTTCATGCCAATCATGTCGCAACGCAGTGAATTGTTTCTCTACTACATCGTGGAGCAGGTACAGCGCCGTCAGATGCCAATAGAGATAGCCCTATTACCACTCGTTGAGAGCGCGATGGACCCGATGGCATATTCTGCATATCGTGCGGCGGGGCTCTGGCAGATTATGCCGAGTACCGGTGCGCAGCTCGGTCTGCAACAAGATTGGTGGTTTGACGGCCGACGCTCCCTGCGCGACTCTACCAGTGCCGCGTTGGATTATTTGCAGCAATTGCATGCGCGATTTGATGGCGACTGGCTATTGGCCTTGGCGGCTTACAACGCGGGCAAAGGCCGGATCTTACGAGCGCAGCGCATCGCTCGTGACAAGGGTTTGGAGACTGATTACTGGTCGCTCACGCTGCCGCGCGAGACCAGACAGTACGTGCCTAAGCTGGTAGCGCTAGCACAACTTGTCGCCAATCCGGAGGCTTATGGCGTAACAATACCGCCCATAGACAATGCTCCTGCCTTTGACGTCGCAAATACGGGTGGACAGATTGAAATGGCAAAGGCAGCAGAACTGGCGGGCATTGAACTGGATACCTTACGCTGGTTAAATGCCGGCCAGTTGCGCTGGGCAACCTCACCCGAACGCGCTTCAGAACTTCTGGTACCGACGGGTTGCAAGGCTCAGTTGGAAACTGGCGTGGCACAGCTCAAACCGGATGAGCGCGTCAGTTGGCGGCACTACACGATTCGCTCTGGTGATAACTTAATCGGTATCGCTAAACAGTTCGATACCCAGGTGAGCCTGCTGCGCCAGGTGAACGGCATACGTGGCAGCATGATTCGCGCTGGGGCCACCTTGATGATTCCAGGGAATCCCTACTCAACAAGCCTGGCCGGTGTCGATCTCGGCCAGATGTCGCCCATCGACTATCGCGTCAGAAGAGGTGATTCACTTTACGTGATCGCGGGAAGATTCAACGTCTCTGTTTCTGATATCGTCAGCTGGAACGCGCTGGACCCGGATAAGTACCTGCAGCCGGGCCAAATGCTCACCCTACATACAGCAGCTCGCTAATATTGCTCACTGGTTAAGCAACTCATCAACGAGTTTGCTTACTTGCTCAGTGGCCAAACCCTGCCGGTGATATTGAAACATATCACTGACGTCGCTGATTTCACGGTTGATCTCTACCGCCGTCGCGCCAGATGCCCGGGCTATCTGAACAAAACCTGCCGCAGGCTAAACCTGGCCTGAGGTGCCAATTGCGATAAAGAGGTCGCAGTCGGACAGCTGAGCCTCGATTTCCGCCATGTAATAAGGCATCTCTCCAAACCAGACAACGTCGGGTCGCAAACCACCGGTAAGCCCGCAGTTGGGACAGTCACTGCGCGCATCAAAGTTTGCCAGTGCCGGCATTGTGTGGTGACACTTTGAGCAAAGCATGGATTTGAGTTGGCCGTGCATATGGCACACCTGTCGGCTTCCACCTCGTTCGTGCAAGTCGTCTACGTTCTGAGTGATAAGGAAAAAATCTCCGGTGAACTCCCGTTCAAGTCTCGCCAGTGAGCGATGGGCCTCATTGGGCTGGACATCATCCAATGCGACTCTGCGTTCATTGTAAAACCGATAGACGAGCTCGGGATTGCGCGCAAATGCTTGCGGCGTAGCAATCTCCATAGGATCATGGTTTTCCCACAGTCCGTCCGCGTCTCGGAAAGTTGCGATGCCGGATTCTGCAGAAATGCCAGCACCGGTCAGTATGACAATGCGCTGAATAAACTGTCCTTGGAAGTGGGTCATATTCCCTCCTCTGCCAGGTCTGTGCTGAGTGATTTGACTTCATGCAGATGGCCCGTTGAGGTAAAAAACAACGCGCATCGAACAGGCTGTTTACCGAGAAATAGTAGGGCATCGCGGTAGCGGGTAAGTTGCTCAAGATAGCGTTGCTCTTCACGCAAGCTGAAAGCCTGAAGGCTCTCCCCTGCTTCGGGTACGCTGTTTTTATAGTCAATCAGCCAGCGTATCCCGGTAGCGGCGTCAACGAAGCTGCGATCGATTATCAAGTCCTCGAGTTTTTTGCTCTGAGGATTAAAACTGGTGAGGGCCCATTCGCTATGACACTCCTGATGTGCATTTGATAGTACCCATCTGCCAGGGCTGTCCGGCCGCAGGCAGGTGCTGATCGCACGCTGTATCGCATCGACACCGCTTTCTAAGTCGTCACCCCATAGCCCTAAATCGGAGAGCGCTATGCGCCAGCGCTGACGCTCCCGATCCTCAAGGGTTTCGGGTAGCGACTTGCGTAGGGAGAGTTCCTCCATAACCAAATGCACAACGGTACCTATGCTGCGCTCATAATGGTTGTCCGCTGGCATGACAGGCGGCGATGGACTCAAGGCAGCGTCCGCATCTGATATTGGTACAACGGTCTCGGGCTGAGCGTGAACGATACGCAGCAAATTGCCCTTAGCCGGAGAGCTGTCTATCGGTAGCGCTTCATCGTCGTCGTAATGTACAAGGATTTCTCCTTTAACTGCTTCCCAAATGCAGCCCAGCAGACTGCGAGCGGGGGGTTCGCGCAGTTCGCCGTTACGTTCGTCTAGTGATAGGCTAGACGTGAGAACCAGTTTTTCTACCGCCCGCGTCGCGCCGACGTACAGCAGACGAGTATTCTCCAATTGCGCCTTGTTACGCCTTTGCTTAACTAAATAATTGTAAAGACTGGCGTCCTGTTTTTCGGAGTGATCATCCATAGCGAGCAGAAATGATCGAACACCCCGTGCGTCGGCGTGTTCGTCCCAAAGCATTAGCTCGCGATCATCGCTGCGCGATGTGCGAGCGAGTTGAGGAATATAGACCCGGTCAAACTCCAGCCCCTTGGCCTTGTGCAAGGTCATCACCTGAACAGACCCCTCGCCCTGTCCGGCTTCGACATAGCGCGAGTCAAGTTGTTGCTGTAGCCAGTCGATGTTCAGACCAAGCCCGAGTTGATCAGCTTGTTCAAGTAGTTGAAAAAAGGCCTCTGCTTGATGCAAAGATTGCGCATCTTCCGAACTCGCTGGCCCCCCGATCGCCAGCCAGGCTTGTTCGATCCAGACTCGCGTGCTGAGGCGATCGCGCTTCAGCTGTGCTTGCGCTAGTGCCGGTAACAAGGTCTTGAGTTGCTGGCGACCGTCCTCCGATAGTGACTCACGCAGCTTTGCATCGGAGATTGCCTGCCAGACTGAACTCAGGCGAGGCCTGTCGCCGTATTGACACACGCTGAGAATGTCCGCCAGCGACAGGGCAGACCATGGCGCGCGCAGCACTGCCACCCAGGCGATGCGATCATATTCGTCCATCAGTGCGCGACATAGCGCCATCAAATTATCGACAATTTCCGAGCTCGCTAAGGTGTCCATGGCGACTGAACTAAAGGCTGTGCCGCGCCGCTGGAGTTCAGCCATAATTTCTCTTAGATGCGCACGGTTGCGCCCCAGTATCGCGATGCTAGGAATGTCGCCTTGACTCAAGTCTCGTTCAATTTCATCACAGATAAATGCAGCTTCTCTTGTGCGCGCTGTTTCGCCTACAAAGGTATGGACTGATACCGCTGCGGGCATCGTTTCTGCACGCGCGGCAACGCTAGCGCTGTAACTGATGCGACCTTTACTGATATCGGTCTGGGCGGGAAAGGCCGCAGTAAAACAGCGATTGACCCAGGCCACCAGTTTGCCGTCAGAGCGGAAATTAGACTGTAGTTGTAGTGGCTGCAGCTGAAGACCGTTGAATCCTTCGCGCATGGCTTTTAAGAACAGGCTGACGTTGGCGCCGCGAAAACCATAAATAGATTGCATGGCATCACCGACAATCATCAGGGTACGAGGCGCTTGCGGGTTTGCGGCGTTATGTGACACCCAGCCGCGCGTCAATGCTTCTACCAGTTCGTACTGATTAATCGCGGTATCTTGGAACTCGTCGACCAGTATATGTTCGATTTGATAGTCCAGTCGCAGCGCCAACTCCGAGGGAGCACCCTCTTCTCCCAAGGCCTGCAGCGCTGCCAGCGTCACCTGCGTATAGTCCACCGCACCCTCGCGCATAAAGACTAATAACAACTCCGCCGCCAGCACCGGCAGTACTCGGGATAAGTGCAGTAGCAGCTGCCAGGCATGGCTCCCCGGCTCCGTTTCAGGCAGGTGTGCGATATCTCGCAGCGCGCTCTCTAAGCCGTCGATTTCAGCCAACGTTGCAATCAGCTCTTTAAGTTGCGCTTTGCGAGCTTCCTTCTCTCCCTTACCAGCAGGGAAGCCCTCGTTCTTGGTGATCTTGCGCCGCCAGCTGCCGCTTTTCGTTTGCAGTAAATCACGAACTTGGCGCCAGGCCGTCAGGACTGCTGCACTGGGACCAGGAAAATCTGTTGGAGCCTCGACACCCAGGTTTTCTGCAGCGAACTGCAATAACTCAAGAATGTCACTCTGATAAGGCACAAGCTCTCTATGCAAACGTTCAAGTTCGCTGCTTACCAGACTACGCACGGTGGTGACGAGATAGGCCTCAGATTCATCCGGCATGTGATGAACGCCCACATAATGGCGCCACTGGTCTCTGCGAGCGAGCATAGACACCAATAGCTGCTGCAGGCGTTCCCAATTGTTATCGAAATGCAAAAGCAGCGCGGCGATATCGGGGCTGATGGCACTTCCTTCCTCGAGCTGTGTAAACAAGCCTTGTACCGCGCCGCGATAGAGATCTCCGACATCGTCCAGCACCTGAATTTGTCCGCCAAACTGACTCAGGATGGGCATCTGTCGAGTGAGGGCGTTGCAAAAACTGTCGATTGTTTTGATATTAAGGCGAGACACATCACGCATTAGATTCCAGCACTGCTCTCGATCTCTAATCAGTACGGCCTCTGCGAGATCACGCGTGAGCTGCTGGTGAGGATTCAGATCCGAGCTCCCACTCTCAGCCCCCTGCAGTGCCTGGACAATGCGCTCGCGCATCTCAGCTGCTGCCTTACGCGTAAATGTAATCGCCAAAACCTGCTCTGGTTTCGCGACTCGAGCGAGTAAGCGCAGATAGCGTTGGATAAGCAGCTCCGTTTTACCAGAACCGGCGGGTGCGCTTACACAATAGCTATGAAGTGGACCGGTGACCTGTAAACGCTGTGCTGCATCGACGATATTCACTTGCGCCCCTGGCCGTCACCGGCCTGCTGGCACAGAGGCCGTAGCTTGCACCATTGACAGTGGCCAGCCTGTTGCGGATCGGCCGCGGCATAGCCCAGAAGAAACTCTGTTGCTAGCCGTTCTAGTGTGCTTCGCCACTCCCGATTTAATGCGGCCCAATCGGTGGCCAACATGTCGTCCCGCGTGATTTGATCGATGTTTGTTTTCACTCCTGGCGCTGCCTCTGAGTCACCCAGGCCAACAAACTTACAATCCCGAGGCCGCACCTGCGCAAAGGCCAGTGCAGAAACCTGCTCGGGCGCGGCTGCACTGTACAGCGGCAGTTGCGGTTTAGCGGGACGATCTCCAAGCCAGTCCTGTATGCGGCTGACACCCGATTTGTAATCGATGATGAAGCGGCCACCGCTTTCCAATAAGTCAATGCGGTCAATTTTTAGATTCAGGGAAAGTGGGCCCAGTGTTAACTCTGTGGTCCATTCTCGCTGTTCGACAGTGAACCCCTTGCGTGTTCTTTCTACCTGGAGCCACTGCCTCACTAGCTCGGCCAGTCGACGTGTTTCCAATTTCCAATAGGCCTGGCCTATAAGCCGTTTTCGGATGCCAGAGAAGGCACGCACCGCCTCTGCTATCGCCTGATTAACTAGCGCAGCCTCCTGCTCGGTGCTCAGGGCCATTAAACTGCTATGATTCTCGATTTGCCCCCAAAACACATACAATGCGTTGTGTAGCAGAGACCCCCGCTCTTGGGGTGTCAGTGCGAGCGAGGCTACAGGCGGCTCTGCCAAATGCAGACGGTACCTGGCGAATGCGCGAAACGGACACTGCGCCTGATCCTCGATCAAGGCGCTGCCCCCACGTATGGTGCGCAGTTCTTTTTCCGTTACCGAGGGTGCGGTAAAGTCTTCCAGGTAAAGTCTTTCAGCGGACTCCCACTGCGCTAACCAAGTCCGATGCACGGCGGGTGTGGCTGCTATTTGCTGTTCGCGAAAGTTCTCAAGCAGCGGGCTAGGTAGTTCCGGGACGTCATCCGTCTGGCGGCAGTAGCTGGCATATACACGGTCACAGGCACTTACATATTGCCGAACGAGGTGCTCGGCATAAGACCACTCGCGCTGCGCAGTGGCATGTGGCATATCAAATTCTGTTTGCAGCGCCATTGGAAGGAACGGATTCGGGCTCGCGGCGGCTGGCCACCGAGTCGCATCCATATCCGTAATCCAGAGGTGATCGAATTCCAGGCCCACTGCCTCCAAAGGGCCCAGTACCTGGACGGCGGCATCCGCGGTCTCTGGCTGCGACATTTTTATACTGCAAGCGCGTTCCAGCAGTGCTAGCGCGCGATCGAAATGGATTGGGCCAAGTACTTTATCGTAGTGCCTGAATTCATCGATGGTGCGCCACCATAGGTCTAGCTGCTGGTGTTCCATGGAATCTAGCGACTGCGTGCCAGGCCAGCCCCAAAGGCTCAGTAGCTCGCGGAAGTGGCCTATCCAAGCTGATGGTCTCGCCGACTGTCGGAGCCCACGTTCTTCGAAAATACGCATTAGAACTGAGCCCAGTGCCAGGCTAGTACCCTCCTCGGTCTGGATGTCTTTGGCGAGAAAACGCAGATCCGCAACGTCTATCTCTTCTCGCCCCATCGCATATAGGCGTTCCATAAAACGAAAAGCCAGAGGGGTGTGGGTATCGGGCAGCTTGAGAAAGCGAGAGCGCAAAACGAGCTTGATGGTTTGCACGCTGGTGCTTTGGCCTGCCAACGACAGTGCAGCAAGTGCATCACGAACGAGAGGCGCTTTTTCCAGCGTAATGCCAATTGAAAAATTGACGGGCAAGCTCGTATAGCTTTGGCCCAGGCAGTCGAATTCTCGCCGCAGCAAATATTCGATTGCTACCCGGTCGCTTGTCATGTCGCTGAGAACGATACCGATACGCGACTCGGGGTCGGCATGATGCATCTCAGCAGCCCAATGGCTAACAGCTTGCAGCTGCTCACGTTTGTTGCCGTAGACGGAATACTGGCGGTGCTTGGCGGTATTGCGAGGGTTAATCCATATTATCTCGGATGCCAAGGCCTCGATCGCTAGTCGATGCAGTGGTGGTAACTCCCCGAAGCAAACCAGAGCGAGTGGCGTCTTGGGTAGGCTCTGTGAGTGGGACAGCAGCGCATGAATATTATCAACGGCAGTCGCTAGCGCCTTTTGCTTCCGTATTGTTTCGAATCGTTCTAGCCAGCGTAGAAAACTCCTGCAGTCGATATCCAAAGAGAATTGCTGGCGCATAGATCGATGAGTCCAATCTACCTGCCAACTCAAAAGTATCTCGCGCGCCTGCGCGGCCAAGGCGGCAGCGGCGTCGATGCGCAATAAAGGCGAGTTGTCGCCTTGTTGTTGCTCGTGAGCAATTACCGCTTCCCAAAGCTCGGTTTCTTGCAGAGGCTCTAGCGCTGCGTACATGTCGATATGCAACTCTTTGACAGCCACCTGCCACCGCCCCGCAAACCATTGAGAAACCGGCATCACCCTTATCGCGTCCCAGACACGTTCACCCTTGGCGCATTGGGCCTTATCCCATTCGGATTTTATTCGACGCGACAGGCGTGAGTTTGGAGTCAACACGGTATAGCCGGATTCAGCCAGAGGGATGAGCGATTGAATGTCGAATAAGCTGCCTGGCAAGCCTGCTCCTAAAGGGATACACGCGGGTCACTCCGGCTACCCAACATGCCCCTACTGCTATAGAATTCGCCACCCTAACAAGGCGGATCACAAGGAACTGACTGTATCAGGTAACCACCGATGAGCAATATCGAAGTACATAACGTCAACGTCGCCTCTCAGGACGTGTTGATCACTCCGCAAGAACTGAAGCGGTCGCTACCTCTTTCTGAGTTGGCGCGCAATCAGTTAGCAAGCAGCCGTGGCGTGGTACAGGACATCCTTGATCGCAAGGACCACCGCGTATTTGTCGTGGTGGGCCCCTGCTCTATTCATGATACCGATGCCGCGATGGACTACGCCAAGCGTCTGAAAGCGCTCGCTGAGGAACTCTCAGATACGCTCTACATCATTATGCGTGTCTACTTTGAAAAACCTCGCACAACAGTGGGCTGGAAGGGTCTGATTAATGACCCCCATCTGGACGATTCCTTCAAGCTGGAGGAAGGCCTCAGCATTGGCCGCAGGTTGCTGCTGGATATCCTCGAATTGGGATTGCCAACGTCGACCGAAGCGCTCGATCCGATCTCGCCACAATACCTTCAAGATCTCATCACCTGGAGCGCGATCGGTGCTCGCACCACCGAATCTCAAACGCATCGTGAAATGGCCAGCGGTCTATCTTCACCGGTCGGTTTCAAAAATGGTACGGATGGCAGTCTGACCGTTGCAACGAATGCGCTCAACTCGGTTGCAAAACCGCATCGGTTCCTGGGCATCAACAGTGCCGGGCAAGTCTCCGTGTTCACAACCCGCGGCAACCCTTACGGACACATTGTGTTACGGGGTGGCAGCAGCGGGCCGAACTATGACTCCGTGCACATTCGGCTCTGTGAACAAGCGCTGCTAAAAGCTGGCGTGCCCGTTAACATCATGGTCGATTGCAGCCATGCCAACTCCAATAAACAACCGGAGCTGCAGCCGCTGGTGGTAGAAAATGTCGCCAATCAAATTATTGAAGGCAACCAGTCTATCGTGGGTTTGATGGTTGAGAGCCACATCCACGCCGGCAATCAGTCTATTCCAGCCGACCTGAAAAAGCTGACGTATGGGGTATCGATTACCGATGGCTGTATTGACTGGGAAACCACCGAGGCATGTTTGCGCGGTATGCGGGACAAGGTGAAAGATATTCTTCCCGGACGCAAGCGGTCGCTTTGAATACAGCGCCCAACTGTCTGTTGTAGGTAAACTCGCGGTTCGGCGAGCGGGGTGAATCAGTTTCTGTTATCTGGGCGAAACCGAATGCTCAAGGAGCACGTCTACGGATTAAACGTGCATCTGATGCAAGCTGATTGCCGTTCTTTCGTCGTCTCGAAACAGTTAAGTTAGTTTTCGCCAACGAACCTTGATCGGGCCTACATGCAAGCTAAGTGTAGTAGGCCTGGCTTGTATCACTGTGGTCAGTTGTGTCGCGTACCCCCGCAAGCTGTGGAAGTTGCTCCAGCAGGGTTTTCTCAACGCCTGACTTGAGGGTTACATCGACAGCGCTACAGCCCTGGCAACCACCTCCAAAGCGCAATACCGCGTAATGATCATCCGTCACCTCAACCAGGCTAACTTCACCGCCATGGGCGGCGAGCGCGGGATTGATTTCGTTATACAGGACGTAGTTAATCCGGTCTTCCAGAGGGCTATCGGCGTCCACCCTGGGCATTTTTGCATTGGGTGCCTTAATGGTAAGTTGGCCGCCCATTCTGTCTTTTGCATAGTCGACCAGTGCATCTTCCAGGTAAGGCAAACTACGGCCATCAAACCAGGCTTTGAATGCAGGAAATTCGCGCAACTCGTCTGCATCTTGCACGTCGTCCTGACGGCAGTAAGCGATGCAGGTTTCGGCATGAGGCGTTCCGGGTTGATTTATGAACACCCTTACACCCAGCGCGTCCTCTTGTTTGGACAGCAGCTCAGCCAGGTATTCTTGGGCGGATTCGGTGATGGTGACCATCGTGTTTCCTGTACCTTTATCAATTCCGAGTAAATTACTCAGGTATTCTACCAAAGTTGTACACAAAAACGCGAGTGTCGCCTGTAGCAACGGCAGCAATCTGCTAGACTAGCCCGCTTTTTTGACTACGGAATTTGCACGCTAGCAGGGTAAAATACCCTATAGCACAGATAGTTACCGCACATCATGGCCGAACAGACTGACACAATTACGCCGCTCGAAAAGGCATTGCAGAATCGGATTCTGATGCTGGATGGTGCTATGGGTACGGAAATCCAGGCCGTCGGTTTGCAAGAAGCTGACTATCGCGGGGAGCGTTTCGCTCAGCATGAATCAGACCTGAAAGGTAACAACGATCTGCTGTGCCTCACGCAGCCCAAGGTCATCGCAGATATTCACCGAAGCTATCTGCTTGCCGGCGCCGACATTATTGAAACCAATACCTTCAATAGTACCCCTGTGGCGCAAGACGACTATAAATTGGGGTCGATCTCCGCTGAATTGAATGAGGCTGCTGCTCGAATTGCGCGCTCAGTGGCCGATGAAATCACAGCTCAAGAACCCGATAAACCCCGGTTCGTAGCGGGCGTACTCGGCCCCACGCCCAAGACAGCGTCGATTTCGCCTGATGTGAATGACCCTGGCGCGCGCAGTATCACCTTTGATGAATTGCGTCAGGACTATGCTATCGCTGCGGAAGCGCTTTTGGCCGGCGGGGTCGATTTTCTGATGATCGAGACCGTATTCGACACCTTGAATGCCAAAGCCGCGATTTTTGCAGTACGCGAAGTCTTTGAGAGGCTGGGACAGGAATGGCCCCTAATGATTTCCGTTACCTTCCCGGACGTCAGTGGTCGCGTACTCTCTGGGCAAAACGCAGAAGCCTTTTGGAACGCGGTCGCGCACGCAAAGCCCCTGATCCTGGGTACCAACTGCGGCCGGCGCTTCAAGGAGATTCGCCCGTTCATTGAAGAACTAGCGCGCGTGACAGGCAGCTACTTCAGTGCCCATCTGAACGCGGGGCTTCCCAATGAATTCGGCGAATTCGACGAGACACCCGAAATCATGCACGACGACTTTCGCGGCTTCTCTGAGCGAGGCTTTTTGAACATGGCAGGCGGCTGCTGCGGTACGACACCGGAGCACATCATCGCCATTGCTGAGGCCGTGCATGACGTTGCACCGAGAAAACGACCTACGATAGCCCCCGCGTGCCGGCTGAGCGGTTTAGAAGCGTTCAATATCGAATCTGAGAGTCTGTTCGTTAACGTGGGTGAACGCTGTAATGTCACAGGCTCGGCGCGCTTCAAACGGCTCATTCTAGAGGGCGACTTTGATACAGCTATTGAAGTGGCTCGCAGCCAGGTGGAAGACGGGGCGCAGGTTATCGATGTGAACATGGACGAGGGTATGCTCGATGCAAAAGCCGCCATGGTTACGTTTCTTAACCTGATCGCCGCAGAACCGG
Organism: Pseudomonadota bacterium; assembly: GCA_039025905.1. Classification (GTDB taxonomy): domain Bacteria; phylum Pseudomonadota; class Gammaproteobacteria; order Pseudomonadales; family Halieaceae; genus JARRPM01. The sequence continues at coordinate 29,494 of JBCCNJ010000007.1, forward strand.
AAATTAGCCGCGTCCCAATTATGGTGGACTCTTCAAAATGGGAAGTCATCGAGGCCGGCCTTAAGTGCATCGCGGGTAAAGCCATTGTCAATTCCATCAGCTTAAAAGCTGGAGAGGAAGAGTTTCTCGAGCAGGCACGTTTGTGTCAGCGCTACGGTGCCGCTGTGGTTGTGATGGCCTTCGACGAAGAGGGACAGGCGGATAATCTGGAACGCCGTAAAGCCATCTGCCAGCGCTGCTACGATTTGCTGATCCAGAAACTGGATTTCAACCCCAACGACATTATTTTCGACCCGAATATTTTTGCGGTCGCAACGGGTATTGAGGAACACAACAACTACGCTGTGGACTTCATCGAGGCTACGCGCTTTATCAAAACATCACTACCAGGCGCTTTAGTATCCGGCGGCGTGTCCAACGTCTCTTTCTCTTTTCGAGGCAACAACGTGGTGCGCGAGGCGATTCATTCTGTATTTCTGTATCACGCGATACGTGCTGGAATGGATATGGGTATCGTCAATGCCGGTCAGCTCGCAGTGTACGATAATTTGCCGGAAGATCTTCGCGAAGCAGTAGAAGACGTCATCTTGAATCGGCGCGATGACGGAACCGAACGCCTGCTGGATATTGCCGAGAAATACCGATCAAGCGGCGGCAGCCAGGAGCGCACACAGGATTTGAGCTGGCGCGAGGAGCCGGTGGCGAAACGCCTGGAATATGCTCTCGTCAAGGGGATTAACACCCACGTGGTGGAGGACGCCGAAGAAGCCAGGCAGCATGTTGATAGACCGATTGAGGTCATCGAAGGGCCGTTGATGGATGGCATGAACGTGGTGGGCGATCTGTTTGGCGAAGGCAAGATGTTTTTACCGCAGGTGGTAAAAAGTGCCCGGGTCATGAAGCAAGCTGTCGCCTATCTGCAACCCTTCATTGAAGAAGAGAAATCGGAAGGCACCAGCTCCAACGGCAAGATCCTCATGGCTACGGTGAAAGGCGATGTGCACGATATCGGGAAGAATATTGTCGGTGTGGTGCTGCAGTGCAATAACTTCGAAGTGATTGATCTCGGTGTCATGGTGCCCTGCGAGGATATCCTGCGCGTAGCGCGTGAAGAAGCGGTAGACATTATCGGTCTGAGTGGCCTGATCACGCCCTCTTTGGATGAAATGGTACACGTGGCGAGCGAAATGGATCGTTTGGAATTCAGCCTACCTCTGATGATTGGTGGCGCAACCACCTCAAAGGCACATACCGCAGTGAAAATCGAACCCCACTATGACCGTGATGCCGTCGTGTATGTTCCCGATGCGTCACGCAGCGTCGCCGTTGCGACGCAATTGGTAGGTGATGCCAAATCAGATTTTGTGCAGGATCGCAAAGAGGAATATCGGGTAGTGCGTGAACGCGTTGCGAATCGCAAGCCGAAAGCGCGGCAGCTAAAATACCCTGATGCTGTTGACCGCGGCTTGGCGCTGGATTGGGAAGACTATACGCCGCCTGTTCCCTCGTTTACCGGGGTGCAGGTGCTTGATGATCTGCCACTGACAGAGCTTATTGAAACCATCGACTGGACCCCGTTTTTTATTACCTGGGAGCTCGCAGGTAAGTTTCCAAGGATTCTCGAAGATGAGGTGGTTGGTGTTCAAGCCACCGAGCTCTTTAACGACGCGCAGGCCATGCTAAACCGCATCGTCGACGAAAATTTGCTAAAAGCCCAGGGCGCTGTCGGTTTTTGGCCTGCCGCGCGCTCCAGCGCCGATGATATCGAAATCTATGCTGACGAGAGTCGTAGTGACGTCATCGCTACCCTTCATCACTTGCGTCAGCAAGGTGAGAAGCCCAACGGCAAACCGAACTTGAGCCTGGCGGATTACATTGCGCCCAAAGATGCGGGCCTGCATGACTATGTTGGCGGGTTTTGCGTCACCACGGGACACGGTGTCCAGCAGATGGCAGCGGAATTCGAAGCCGACCAGGATGACTACAGCAGCATTATGCTGAAAGCACTGGCCGATCGTTTGGCAGAGTCCTTCGCCGAATATCTGCATCGCAAGGTAAGGATGGAGCTGTGGGGTTATCAGGCAGGCGAACAACTGACTAATGAAGAGTTGATTAAGGAGCGGTACCGAGGTATTAGACCCGCACCGGGGTATCCCGCCTGTCCGGATCATACGGAAAAGGCGACTCTGTTTCGCCTGCTTGATGCCACGAAAAACTGCGGGGTATCCCTCTCAGAGAGCTTCGCGATGAGCCCTGCGGCCTCAGTCAGTGGCTTTTACTACTCGCACCCGGAGGCACGCTACTTCGCCGTGGGTAAAATCGGCATGGACCAGGTAGAAAGCATTGCTGAGCGCAAAGGTGAACCGGTCGATATCATTGCCAGGTGGCTACGCCCGAATATTGATACCTAATCTGCCGGTTTGGCACAGGGGTCCTGCCTATGAATAAAACGGATGGTAAAAAGGCCGTTGAGAATACGGACCAACAGGATGCAGACAAAAAGACGGGGCTGGGCCCGCTGCAGATATTGGGTAGTGTCTTGGCCGCAGGCCTGGGCGTTCAGAGCAGCAAGAATCGAGAACGGGATTTCAAACAGGGGAAGGCAGGGGTTTTCATTGCCGCCGGAATCGTATTTACCTTGGTGTTTATTGGGGCCGTATATACCGTCGTGCAAATCGTGCTGGCGAATGCGAGGGGCTAGCAGGATAAAGCATGCCCTAACTCTATCCGGGCATGCCTGAAAGCCACAAATAAATGATGCAAACCACAACCGCTATAATCGCGGTTGCCGCGACGGCATCGGCAGCGCCGTCATCCTCTTGCTTTTCCTGATACTCGTCCGACATAGTCACTCCAATAGTGTGGTTTGAGCTTCTTTTGCGGCGGGAAGTATATCAGCGAAGCACTTCGCTCAACAGTGCTGATAAGCCACTGGTGCTAGCAACGTTCTCCAGAGAGCCGTTCTAACCTTATGAAAATTCTGACTAATTACCCCACGCATTTTCTGGTATTGTAGCGCCCCTGAACCGGCGCGCAGGCGCTGGCGAAATCTCTACAGAGCTATCGGATGTACGTTTACGATCAATACGACCAAACTATAGTCGACCAGCGAGTCGCCCAATTCAGGCGCCAGACCGAACGCTATCTGGCCGGCGAATTGACAGATGCGGAGTTTCTACCGCTGCGACTCCAAAATGGACTATATATTCAGCGACTAGCGCCCATGTTGCGTATCGCTGTTCCCTATGGACTATTGAATACCACCCAGCTGAGAAAACTCGCGGAGATCAGTCGCAACTTCGATAAAGGCTATGCGCACATTAGCACCCGACAGAATGTGCAGCTCAATTGGCCTAAATTGGAAGAAGTACCCGATATTTTGGCAGAGCTCGCATCGGTTCAGATGCATGCGATCCAAACCAGTGGTAACTGCATTCGCAACACAACGACGGACCAGTACGCTGGCGTAGCCGTGGATGAATTGGAGGATCCCCGCCCCTACTGCGAAATCATTCGCCAGTGGTCTACCTTCCATCCTGAATTTGCGTTCCTACCGCGTAAATTCAAGATAGCGGTGTGCGGTACCGAGGAGGATCGAGCCGCTATCCGCGCCCATGATATCGGTGTCGAACTGGTCAAAAATGCATCAGGCGACGTGGGATTTAAGATTCTGGCAGGTGGAGGGCTAGGCCGGACACCTGTCATCGGCGCTGTTGTTAGCGAGTGGATTGAGAAGAAGCATTTGCTGACATTTCTCGAGGCAATCTTGCGCGTGTATAACCAACATGGACGTCGCGACAACAAATACAAGGCACGCATCAAAATTTTGGTGAAAGCGATGGGTGTGGACGCTTTCCGCGAAGCCGTTGATGCCGAGTGGGTCAAGATCAAAGATGGTCCCACAACGGTCACAGACGAGGAATTTGATCGCGCCAAGAGTTTTTTTACCGCGCCGGATTACGCCGCGATTGATACCGAGGCGGCGCAGCGCACATTGGCCGAGCAGTTTGCAACCGATCCCGTGTTCGAGAACTGGTACAAGCGCAATACCGTGGAGCACCGTGTTCCTGGATACCGCATCGTCAATGTGTTATTGAAATCAACCGGTATACCTCCAGGCGATGTTACCGATACCCAGCTTGACTTGATCGCTGATCTGGCGGACCAATACTCGTTCGGCGAGCTGCGAACAACCCATCAACAGAACATTGTGCTTGCAGATGTTCAACAGAGTGAGCTATACGCTTTGTGGCAGAGCCTGCAAAAGGCTGACCTGGCGACCGCAAACCTGGGATTCCTCACGGATATGATTTGCTGCCCTGGCGGTGATTATTGTTCACTAGCCAATGCAAAATCGATTCCCGTCGCCGAGGCCATTCAAAGTCGATTCAGCGATCTGGATTACCTTTATGATCTGGGCCCATTGGAACTCAACATTAGCGGCTGCATGAACGCCTGCGGTCATCACCATATAGGCCATATTGGCATTCTCGGCGTGGACAAGAAAGGAGAAGAGTTTTATCAGATAAGCCTGGGCGGTAGTCAGGCAAAGGACGCATCTATCGGAAAGATTTTAGGTCCGTCCTTCAAGCGCAATGATATGCCTGATGTGATTGAAAAAGTGTTGTCTACCTACCTGGACTTGCGCGAAGAAGAAGAGACATTTTTGGATACCTATCGACGCGCCGGCATCGAGCCCTTTAAGGAGCGGGTGTATGCCAAAGCTAATTAAACAGGGCGCTATTGTTGAGGATGCCTGGCAAACAGTAGACCCAGAGCACGCGTCCGCCGATCCCTGCCGTATCCTCTCCCTAGAGCAATGGTTAGCCACCGATGATAAAGCCACTCGGGGCGTACAACTCGAGCCGGGTGAAAGCCCGGAGCCCCTGTTGGCGGCTCTCGATAGCATCCCGCTTATCGCCATCCATTTCCCAGTGCTCACCGATGGCCGCGGTTTTTCCTATGCTAGGGAGCTGCGCGAACAGGGTTATCGCGGTGAACTCCGAGCCTACGGCCATTTTATGCCTGATCAGATGACCTACCTGCATCGCTGTGGCTTTGACGCTTTTCAACTTGCTGATGAGTCGAGGCTGGATGCAGCATTGGCCTGTCTGGATGACTTTAGCGAGTTCTATCAGGCGGCGATCGACCAACCGCTGCCCTTGTTTAGACGCCGCACGTCCTAAGTTTGCCGTTCGCGCCAGGTGGGGGTGTATACTCCCACCATGGATGTCACGGGTGTGACCTTTTCTTTTTTTCTGATTTTCACCGGGGCGGCCATCTTTGCCTCGATCGCCTTGTACACCCGCCAACCTCTGATTATCGCCTATATCGCTCTGGGTGCTGTAATTGGCCCCTACGGCTTCTCCCTGGTGACAGATTTACGCCTACTGTCTGATATTGGCCACGTAGGCATTATCTTCCTGCTGTTTCTCCTCGGGCTGGATATGCAGCCCCAGGCGCTGTGGGCGACATTGCGAAAATCGACTTTTGTTGCTCTGATCAGCTCCGCCATCTTCATGGTCTTGGGAATGGCCGTGGCCAGAAGTTTCGGCTTCAACCTGATTGATTCTGTAATCATTGGAGCGGCCATGATGTTCTCGTCCACCATCATTGGCATCAAACTTCTGCCTACGACCGTGTTGCACCACAGGCACATTGGCGAACTCATGATTGGCCTTTTACTGTTACAGGACCTGATCGCGATCCTGGTACTCATGGTGTTGTTTAGCGGGGCCTCCAGTGACAGCGGTGAAATGGGAATACAGTTGGGGCTATCTTTGTTAAGTCTGCCGCTGCTTGTACTCGGCGCGCTACTGGTAGTGCGATATCTTTTACTGCCCTTGATCACGCGCTTTGATCGCTTTCACGAATACATATTCTTGCTCGCCCTGGGATGGTGCTTGGGACTGGCAGAAATAGCGAAATTTTGCGGTTTGTCAGAAGAAATTGGTGCATTCATTGCCGGTATTGCTATAGCGACCAGTCCCATCTCCCAATACATAGCGGTTAATCTGCGGCCGTTGCGGGATTTTTTTCTAATCCTGTTTTTCTTTGCGGTCGGGGCGCAATTCGATCTTGTACTATTTGGAGAGGTTTTGGCACCAGCCATAGTACTCTCGCTGATGATGCTTGCTCTCAAGCCTGTCGCGTTTCGCTTTTTATTAAAAGGGGTAAGCGAAAAACGCTCGCTCGCCTGGGACCTCGGTTTTCGCTTAGGTCAGCTGGGTGAATTCTCGCTGTTAATCGCATATGTTGCCGTCGCGAATGCCATGATCACTCAACAAGCGTCTCTTCTGATTCAAGCGACAACCATTATCACGCTGCTGGTGTCGTCCTACATCGTCGTATTGAACTATCCAACACCTATCGCTATTTCTGATCGTCTCAGGCGAGATTGATCACCTGTGACATTCCGTTTATGTGCGCAACAAAAGCACAAAAAAACCGGCACGAGGCCGGTTTTCGTGAGAGAGCGTGTGGCCTTACAGCTTCGCTTCCAGTTCAGGCAACGCGGTGAACAGATCGGCCACGAGACCATAGTCAGCGACTTGAAAGATAGGTGCGTCTTCGTCCTTGTTGATGGCGACGATAACTTTTGAGTCCTTCATACCCGCGAGGTGTTGAATAGCACCGGAGATGCCAACTGCGATATAAAGTTCCGGAGCCACGATCTTACCTGTTTGACCGACCTGATAGTCGTTTGGTACAAAACCCGCGTCGACCGCCGCGCGCGATGCTCCTATGGCAGCGCCTAATTTGTCAGCGATGCCATCTAGCAGCTTGAAGTTTTCACCGTTTTGCATTCCTCGGCCACCAGAGATCACGATGCTCGCGGAAGTCAGTTCCGGTCGATCCGATTCTGCGACCTCTTCACTGACAAATGCAGATATACCTGCATCGTGCACAGCCGCTACGGCCTCCACACTGGCCGAACCGCCCTCAGCCGGCGCCGCGTCGAAGGCAGTGGTACGTACCGTGATCACTTTCTTTGCGTCGCTGCTTTGTACGGTTGCAATCACGTTGCCCGCATAAATCGGTCTTTTAAACGTGTCTGCAGACTCCACCGAGATGATGTCCGAAATTTGAGCGACGTCGAGCAGTGCAGCGACTCGAGGCATGGTGTTTTTGCCGTTCGTTGTCGCGGGTGCCACGACATTGTCATAGTTTGCACCCAATTCGGCGATAAGCAGACTGACATTTTCTGCCAACTGATGTGCATAGGCAGCGTCATCCGCGACTAGCACCTTGCCAATCCCTGCAACCTTTGCGGCCTCCTCGGCAGCACCACCACAGTCAGCGCCAGCGACGAGTATGTCTATGTCAGCACCCAAACCTTGCGCCGCTGCGACGGCGTTTAGAGTAGCAACCTTGAGGCTGCTATTGTCATGTTCTGCTATAACTAAAGTACTCATCCGATCACCTTTGCTTCATTCTTCAACTTGTCTACCAGCTCTGCAACGTCGGCCACTTTAATGCCGGCTTGTCTTTCGGCGGGCGGCTCTACCTTTACCTGTGTGACATGCGAGGTAACTTCGACAGATAAGTCTGCGGGTGTGAACACATCCAGCTGTTTCTTTTTCGCCTTCATAATATTTGGCAGTGAGGCATAGCGCGGCTCGTTTAAACGTAAGTCTGTGGTGACTATCGCGGGAAGGTTGAGGCTGACTGTTTGCAATCCGCCGTCAACTTCTCGCGTGACGTTCAGTTTGTCACCATCTACAGAAATCTCTGAAGCGAATGTACCCTGTGGCATATTCGCCAAAGCGCCCAGCATTTGACCTGTTTGGTTGTTGTCGCCATCGATGGACTGCTTACCCAATATCACAAGTTGCGGCTCTTCTTTGTCGATAACGCCTTTCAACAGCTTGGCAACGACGAGGGGTTCTACTAAGCCTTCTGTCTCGACCTGAATACCTCTGTCCGCACCCAGCGCCAGGGCCGTACGAATCTGTTCCTGACAGGATTTGTCTCCTATCGATACGACGACAACCTCAGTCGCTGTTCCTGCCTCCTTCAAACGGACGGCCTCCTCAACCGCAATTTCGCAAAATGGGTTGATGGCCATTTTGACGTTGTTGAGATCGACGTCGCTACCATCGGCTTTCGCGCGCACCTTGACGTTGTAGTCGACCACGCGCTTAACAGCTACAAGAACCTTCATGGACTTTCCCTAGTTTTTCCGGTGAATATTCGGATGGCGGCGCTCGAAAAAGACCGCCTCAGCAAATAACGGCTGGGTATGATGCCGACTTACTCTACCCGGGTCAATAGCGATACGGGCCCTGTAAAGCCCTGATCTGGCTCGGGTTAAAGACCCCAACTTCGCGATGTCAAGTTGGTTATTATCTATGAAAATTATATACTTGCGCCGCATTTTCCAGATGCAGCCGCATGCTATAACAGCACGTTTTGCAGCGGGCTAACGAGAGGATAGTGTTTTGGATCGAGAATCGATGGAGTTTGACGTGGTAATAGTTGGTGCTGGCCCAGCCGGGCTCTCTGCCGCTTGCCGCATCATGCAACTAGCTCAGGAAAAGGAACAAGAAGTCACTGTTTGCGTGGTTGAAAAAGGCTCCGAGGTTGGAGCCCACACGCTCTCAGGTGCTGTGCTCGAACCGCGGGCGATGAATGAGCTATTCCCCAACTGGAAGGAGCTGGGTGCGCCGCTGAACACTGCCGTCAAAGAGGATAAATTTTTCTTTTATCTCAGCGACAAAAAAGCGATTAAGTTACCCAACTTCCTAATTCCCAAGCCCACCCACAATGAAGGCAACTATATCGTTTCGATGGGCAATGTCTGCCGATGGCTCGCCGAGCAAGCGGAAGGACTAGGTGTTGAAATCTATCCCGGTTTTGCGGCTTCGGAAATTTTGTATCACGATGATGGTCGCGTGAAAGGCATCGCTACAGGCGACATGGGCATTAGTGCTAGCGGCGAGCATAAAGATAGCTACATGCAGGGTATGGAACTGCACGCGAAGTACACACTGTTCGCCGAGGGCTGTCGCGGACACCTGGGGAAGCAGCTTATTTCTCGATTCTCGCTCGATGCCGGCAAGGATCCACAGCATTATGGGATCGGGATTAAAGAGGTCTGGGAGATTTCACCGGACAAACATGAAGAAGGTCTAGTAGTGCATGGGCTGGGATGGCCACTACAAGAATCCGGCAGTGGTGGTGGCGCCTTTTTGTATCACGCCGAGAACAACCAGGTCTTCCTCGGTCTCATTGCTGATTTGAATTACAGCAACCCCCATATGAGCCCGTTCGAGGAGTTTCAACGCTGGAAGCACCATCCAGAGACGGTCAAGTACCTGCATGGAGGATCACGATTAGTCTATGGGGCTCGAGCCATTACCAAGGGCGGTCTGAACTCGCTGCCACGGATGTACTTTCCAGGTGGTCTGCTAATCGGTTGTGATGCAGGTACATTGAATAGTGTAAAAATTAAGGGCAATCATACGGCAATGAAGAGCGGGATATTGGCCGCAGAAGCCGTTGTGGATGCGCTCGGCGCAGGCGAGGAAGCACCTGCCGATCTTGTAGCATTCGCCGACAAGATGGAATCTTCTTGGTTGCACGAGGAACTGTATACAACCCGCAACTTCTCCGGTTTTATGCACAAGTTTGGCATCCTATTCGGCTCAGCGATGGTTTGGATAGACCAGAACATATTTGGCGGTCGCTTACCCTTCACGTTAAATGATACAAAAGCTGACTACGCGGCGCTTAAGCCGGCCGCGCAATGCAAGAAAATCGATTACCCCAAGCCCGACAATAAAATCAGCTTTGACCGCCTGTCCTCCGTGTTTTTGTCGAATACCAATCATGAGGAAGATCAGCCCTGCCATCTGACATTGGAAGATCCCGACATTCCACTGGCCAAAAACCTACCTATGTTCGATGAGCCGGCCCAGCGCTACTGCCCGGCAGGCGTCTATGAAATTGTTGAAGATGAAGCCGGCAAACGGTTTCAAATTAACGCGCAGAACTGTGTGCACTGCAAAACCTGCGACATCAAAGATCCCTCACAAAATATTGTGTGGGTGACACCTGAGGGATTTGGTGGGCCTAACTACCCCAATATGTGACGCTCAAACCGTCGCTTAGGATCTGGGCAGGTTGTAGTGGTAATCGCCGCTGAAGACCGTAAACGCTCCATTGTTTTCCAGTGCCAGATCAGCCAAGCGATACCAGGCGGGGCGCGCAATGCTGGCACTCAGTCCATAATCCAGACCCAGGACGGGTACAGATGAGCCCTTTTCAGAAAAAAACGGATGCTCGGCACCAACGCTGACACGTTTTTCAGTATTAAGCTGGGCGATTAGCTTTGCTGTATCGACATTTTCTGGAGCTGCTTGCTCTTCAAAATCGACAACAACAAGAGGATGTGTATCGACGGTGATACGCCATTTCTCAACGGGTGTGACCAGGTAGTATTCACCGTCATCTTCCTTGCGAAGAATGCTGGCAAAGAGCTTTACCAAAGATGTCCGCTTGATGTACTCGCCTTCGTGAAACCAACCGCCATCTTTGTCGATACGAATATCGATCTCGCCTGATAGGGTTGGATGCCACAGATGAAGGGGTGGAGAATCCAGATTTCGTTTCTCAATTCGTTGCTTTATCTTATCCAACTCAGTCTGCTTCGCCATGTTGCTTACCAGATCGGAAGCCGGTGTGAGCTACGCACAATCGCCAATGAGTCGAACGTTGATCACGCCATCCAGTGCGCACATCTTCTCTACTATGTTGTTACTAATACGGGTGTCGACGTCGATTAGATTGTATGCGACCTCGCCTCGGCTTTTATTAAGCATATCGATAACGTTGATGTTTTCATCAGCGAGAATAGCAAGAACGCTGCCCAGAATACGCGGAACGTTTTCATTACAGACAGAAAGCCGGCAGCCACGGACCCGTTCCAAGATGAGCGTGGGGAAGTTAACCGAGTTGCGAATGTTGCCGTTCTCTAAGAAGTCTCGCAACTGATCCGCGGCCATTACCGCACAGTTGTCCTCGGCCTCATCCGTACTTGCGCCGATATGCGGCATAAGAGTAACGCCTTTCCTACCGATCAGCGCTGGGGCCGGAAAGTCGGCGATGTACTTTCGAAGCTTGCCGCTGTCTAATGCCGTCAACAGGTCGTCCTCGTTAACGATCTCTTGACGGGCGAAATTCAAAAGGCAGGCATCTGCCTTTGCGCTGCCCAATAATTCGGCATTGACCAGGCCGCGAGTAGAATCCAGTACCGGTAGATGCAGTGATATGTAATCGCTGCGGACGAATAAGGTCGATAGCGCATCCGCGCGCTGTACTTTGCTAGAAAGGCGCCAAGCGGCCTCTACGGACAGGGCTGGATCGTAACCTATCACTTCCATACCCATGGTAAGCGCCATCTCCGCAACCAGTGAACCGATGGCTCCAAGGCCCACCACGCCCAGCGTTTTGCCCACCAGTTCATTGCCCTTGAACTGCTTTTTCTGTGCCTCTAGCGTTCTGTGCATTTCTGCTTTGTCAGACATTTCGGAAAGCGTATCGACATAGCGGATACCCTCGATAACGCCTCTGGAGCCCAGCAGCAGCGCAGTGGCGACAAGCTCTTTAACGGCATTGGCGTTCGCTCCAGGCGAGTTGAACACGGGTATGCCGCGCTTGCTGCAGGCTTCCACAGGAATATTGTTAACGCCGGCTCCGGCGCGCGCTATCGCCAATACCGAATCTGCGATGTCATCTGCCTTGAGCATATGGCTGCGGAGCATGATGGCATCGGGATGCGCGAACTCGCTGGCAATTTCATAGCAGTCTCGCGGGAGACGCTCTAGACCTTTTAATGAGATTTGATTGAGTGTCAGTATTTGCTTTGCCATTGTACGAACCCGTTACTGGATGACTGAAATATCGGCGCGATCCCGCAGTCCTCTCTGATACTCAGTATCGAGCAGTTGTGCGTATTCTCCACTCAGCTGGCGCTGCAATGAAACCAGATTGGATGCATCCAACTCGTTTAGCGCACCGGGACTGACTCGCGTCAGGGATATCACCTGCGCGTCACCCTGTGGCGTCAGCACATAATCTAATAGCTTTTCGCCTTCAGATGGCACTGGCATCGTAAATGTCCGGGCCAACACTTCAGTGGGCACCGCAGTATTGCTTCTGTCAGCGGAAAGCTCTACCTGCCAGGAATATCCTCCGCTACTGGCGAGTTGATCTATTTCAGCGCCCTCGACAAGCTCATCAATGATACGTTCCGCTTCCGAGGCAACTGCTGCCCTCGCCGCCTGGCTGATTAGCAGAGATTCAATTTCGGCCCTGACTTCATTCAGTTCCATCGGTTCCGAGGGATTGAAACTTTGCTGGCGCAGGACCACGAACTGGCCGTCGGGCAGTTCAATAACATCGCTGTTATTGCCGTTAACCATGACATCTTCTGAAAACGCAGCCGAGATTAAGGCAGGATGTGAAAAAAGCCCTGATGACTGATCGCGAGTGATGGCGTCGCTCTGTTGAACAGTTAGCCCCATGTCTTGCGCGGCCTGGTTGAGGCTGTCGGACTGGAAGAACACAAGATCTTTAAGTTCTTCCACCGCCAGCAGCAAGTCGCTGCGAGCGCGGCCGGCCTGAATCTGTTGGGTTAACTGAGCGCGCAGCTCTTCTAATGGCGGGGCTTCTCCCTCGCGCCGTTCGGTAACCATGATGAGATGCGTACCGGCATCGGTTACTACCGGTTGTGATACGAGGTTGAGATCGATGGTAGCGATCACTTCTTCCATTTCTTCTGGAAAGGTATCACCCGTGGTCACGCCGAGATCGCCGCCTGCAGAGGACGATCCTATATCATCCGATACCCTTCTTGCGACGTCTGCGAAGCTTTCACCCGAGGCGATCGCCTCTTGTGCTGCCGCAACACTATCCTGCAGCTGATCTTCATCACTGGACTCAAACAGAATATGCGAAACTCGGTGCTCTGTTTGATATTGACCGTTCTCCACTTCTAGTCGATACGCTTCTAGTATCGCGTCCTCTTCTACGGGTTCCGTGAACTCATCAATTCCCAATTCAATGTACTCTAGGACCACTGACTCCTGCGTCTGAAAATCTTCTTGGTGGGCATTGAAGTACGTCTCTATTTCGTCTTCGGTAATTTGGATGCTCTCCAAGAAGTTCTGCAGCGGAACGGTCAGGTATCTGATGTCACGCGCCTCAGTTACGACCTGTGCATTGATTGCCAACTCCAGCGGAGTTGCAAACTCGCTACCGGCAAGGCCGCTGCGAACTTGTGAAACGACGATATCGTCGCGCAGGGTCTGTTCAAAATAGGCGGGCGTATAGCCAGCGCTCGACAGTACACTCGTAAATAGCTGAGAAGAAAACTTGCCGTCTATTTTAAACTCTTCCATGCCGCCGATAACGCTGCCCACTTCGCGATCGGAAACTGAAAGATCCATATCTTTTGCTGACTGGGTTAGCAGTTTGCGCCCAATCAGTGCATTGAGAACTTGAGCGGAGATAACCTCATCGTTCAGTAGACTCGGATCAAAATTCTCACCCATTCCTGCTATGAGCTGTCGTCGCTGCGTGTTGAGCGCAACCTGCATTTCCTGAGAGGTAACACTCTCTCCGTTCACTTCCGCTATCGTCCCGTCGCTACCCCCGCTCACCAAAATGGATTCGAGGCCGAAGGCAGCGAAAGAGATAACGATAAGCCCGACTACAACTTTTGTTGCAGTGCCACCGACGTTATTTCGTATGTTTTGCAGCATGACTCATTACTCTGATTATTTAAAAAAAAAGCGCACTTTCTAGTGCGCCTTTCTAAAGTCTTGTCTGACTCAGTTCCAGTAGTCGAACACTCGATAATGTAGGGAGCGATACCTCCTTCGTAACTAGGAGTTGACAGCATCCTTGAGTGCTTTGCCGGCTTTAAAGCCAGGTACGTTGGACGCCTTAATCTCAATAGTAGCGCCTGTTTGCGGGTTGCGACCGGTGCGTGCACTTCGATGCTTTACAGAGAATGTGCCAAAGCCCACCAGAGATACCTGGTCTCCTTTTGTAAGGGCCTCGGTAATACTGTCTACCACGGCATCTAGTGCGCGACCGGCAGACGCTTTAGGTAGGTCTGCAGCGGCTGCGATCGCATCGATCAGTTCGGTTTTATTCACTCTAATCCCCCTGAAAAATTAACTGTTTCGCCTTTGAAGCCCAGAAATGAATAGTTGTTTTACTAAACTCTGGTGTCAGAAATTTGGGCAGTTTACCCAATCTACAAAGACGTCCTAATGAAAACTGGCTTAGCTGTTGAATGAGCCAGATATACTAAATACACCCGTTCAATCGAACGCACGACTTTATAACAGTCGCTGGATTCGGGTCAACATCGGAGGACGCCGTTAATGCGTATTTATTCGATTTTTTTCGTCTGCTTCGCTGTCCTTTCCCGCGGCGACAGCGCTTGCATTATACTCTTCATCGCTTAGGGGCTCGGGCATAGACTCAAGCGCCATATCCAGCACCTCGTCTATCCATTTCACTGCGCGGATCGATAGATGTTCCTTGATGTTATCTGGCACTTCCTTTAAGTCACGCTCATTTTCCTTGGGGATGATGACTGTCTTGATACCCCCTCTGCGAGCCGCGAGTAATTTCTCTTTCAGTCCTCCGATCGGTAGCACTTCACCGCGCAGCGTGATTTCGCCTGTCATCGCGACATCGGCGCGCACCGGTATACCAGTGAGTACCGAAACCAATGCCGTACACATTGCGACACCCGCGCTGGGGCCGTCTTTCGGTGTTGCACCCTCAGGGACATGAAAGTGAACGTCGTGCTTGTCGTGATAATCCGCGGGGATACCCAACAGTTGTGATCTTGCGCGAACGACGGTGGACGCTGCCTGGATAGACTCCTGCATGACATCGCCGAGAGATCCTGTTTTTACATAGCGCCCCTTTCCTTGCAATGCTACGGCTTCGATTGTCAGGAGCTCACCGCCCACTGATGTCCATGCCAGGCCGGTCACCTGGCCTATCTTGTTTTCTTCCTCTGCAATGCCGTAATTGTATTTACGTACACCGAGAAGATCGGGGAGCATCTCGGGAGTGACCGTTGCTCCACCTTCTGCTTCCTCGAGTGTGATTGCTTTTACCATTTTGCGGCAAACTTTAGCGATTTCTCTTTCCAGTGCGCGCACGCCCGCTTCACGCGTGTAATAGCGTATGATGTCGAGCACCGCTTCAGAACTAATCGTCAGTTCGTCTTTTTTAAGTCCATTGACCTTGATCTGTTTCGGGCTGAGATAGCGCTCCGCAATATTCAGTTTCTCATCTTCGGTGTATCCCGGAATGCGAATCACTTCCATCCGATCCAAGAGCGGGCCGGGAATGTTCATGGTGTTGGAGGTGCAAACGAACATCACGTCCGATAGATCGTAATCCACCTCGAGATAATGGTCGTTAAATGCGTGGTTCTGCTCCGGATCGAGCACTTCTAGCATAGCCGAGGCGGGGTCGCCGCGGTGATCCATTCCCATCTTGTCGATTTCGTCTAGCAAAAAGAGAGGGTTTTTGACGCCGGCTTTAGCCATTTTTTGCAGCAACTTCCCCGGCATTGACCCGATGTAAGTTCGTCTGTGACCGCGGATCTCCGCCTCATCGCGCACGCCGCCCAGGGCCATACGAACGAATTTGCGGTTGGTAGAACGTGCTATCGATTCACCGAGAGATGTTTTGCCCACACCGGGTGGCCCCACTAGGCAGAGCACGGGTCCTTTTACCTTGCGAACCCGTTTTTGCACTGCAAGATATTCAAGAATACGATCTTTGACTTCATCCAGACCATAGTGATCCTCATCGAGGATTTTCGCGGCGTTTGCTAAGTCGTGCTTAACCTTGCTGCGCTTGGACCATGGCACGGAAACCATCCAGTCGATGTAGCTGCGCACAACCGACGCCTCGGCTGACATAGGTGACATCATCTTCAGCTTGCCTAGCTCGGCGGCGGCCTTTTCCTTTGCCTCCTGCGGCATTTTTGCTTCTTCGATTCGCTGCTGCAGTTCGTCAAGCTCGTTGGGCGCTTCATCCATTTCGCCCAACTCTTTCTGAATAGCTTTCATTTGCTCATTCAGGTAGTACTCGCGCTGACTCTTTTCCATTTGCTTCTTGACACGGCCGCGGATACGTTTCTCGACCTGAAACAAGTCGATTTCCGCCTCCATGAGTCCGAGCAGATGTTCCAACCTTGAACGTATTCCCGTAATCTCCAGAATGCGTTGCTTCTCTTCCAGGTCTACGCTCATGTGCGCCGCGATCGTATCGGCCAACCGCCCCGGTTCATCAATGCCAGTAAGCGAAGTCAAAACTTCAGCAGGTACCTTTTTGCTGAGGTTGACGTATTTTTCAAACTGGGTGATGGTAGAACGCAACAAGCCCTCTACTTCGCTCTCAGGAATTTCGTCACTGATAACTTCGCGTACGCCGGCAATGGCAAAGTCGCCCTCGTCGTCGACGCTGTCCAGAACAGCGCGATAGCCGCCTTCGACCAGCACTTTAATGGTGCCATCGGGTAGTTTTAGCAGTTGCAAGATGTTCGATACCGTGCCCATCTGATAGATGTCGTCAGAGCCAGGATCATCATCCGAGGCATTGCGCTGAGCGACAAGCAGCACCTGCTTATCATTGGCCATAGCATATTCAAGCGCTTCAATGGACTTCTCTCTCCCGACGAACAACGGCAAGACCATGTGCGGATAGACGACTACGTCGCGCAAAGGAAGCAGTGGGAGAAAGCTGGCTGAGGAAGAACCCATAAGTGTCTCCGAGGGTGGCGGTGTCTCGTATTAGTACACGAGTTGGGGGCGAGCGTCTCGAAATACAAGGCCTGGGACGATTTTATTGGTCCCTGTCATTACCTGGCAGGGACCGGCCACGTAGACTATTCGTCGGTCGATGCGGCTCGAGCTGCGGGTTCGCTGTTCTGGTAGACGAGCAGCGGCTCTGAATCTCCACGTATGACCGATTCATCAATAACAACCTTGCTGACGTCTGTCCTGGAGGGAATGTTGTACATGGAATCCAACAGCACGCCTTCGAGGATTGATCTCAAACCTCTCGCGCCCGTTTTTCGCTCCATGGCTTTTTCGGCGATCGCGCGCAGTCCGTCTTCTCGGAAGTCAACCTCCACTCCCTCCATTTCAAACAGCTTACTGTACTGCTTGGTAAGGGCATTTTTTGGCTCGGTGAGAATCTGTACCAGGGCATCAACATCGAGCTCTTCAAGAGTCGCTATCACAGGGAGGCGGCCTACAAACTCAGGTATTAAGCCGTACTGCACTAAATCTTCGGGTTCGAGTTCGAAAAGTAATTCACCTACATTTCGCCGCTCGTCCTTACTCTTCACTTCGGCGGAGAAGCCGATGCCACCTTTTTCGGACCGGTTGCGAATAACTTTGTCGAGGCCGGCAAATGCACCACCGCAGATGAACAGGATGTTGGACGTATCGACCTGCAGAAACTCTTGCTGCGGATGTTTGCGTCCACCCTGGGGTGGTACCGAAGCGACTGTCCCTTCGATCAGCTTGAGCAGCGCTTGCTGTACACCCTCCCCAGAGACATCCCGCGTGATGGAGGGGTTATCGGACTTACGAGAGATTTTGTCGATTTCGTCTATATAAACAATACCGACCTGTGCTTTCTCAACATCGTAATCGCACTTTTGAAGCAGTTTCTGAATAATATTCTCTACATCTTCTCCGACGTAACCCGCTTCGGTGAGCGTGGTAGCGTCAGCAATCGTAAAGGGCACGTCTAGCAGCCGAGCAAGCGTTTCGGCAAGCAGTGTCTTACCGCTGCCGGTCGGACCGACAAGCAGGATATTACTTTTACCTAGTTCGACTTCGTGCGCTCTTCCCTGCGTGTGTCGCAGACGCTTGTAGTGATTGTATACTGCAACCGAAAGTACCTTTTTGGCGCGTGACTGTCCGATTACATATTCATCAAGGATGGTGTTGATCTCTTGAGGGACAGGTAGGTGCTCTTGCGCCGAATCCGTATTGGACTCCTGTACCTCTTCCCGAATGATGTCGTTGCACAGGTCCACGCATTCATCACAGATGAACACCGATGGTCCCGCGATCAGTTTCCTAACCTCGTGTTGGCTTTTGCCACAGAAAGAGCAGTAAAGCAGCTTGCCGCCGTCACTCGAGTTTGTGGTTTTGTCGCTCATTCGGCTGTCCTACACCTCATTGGTCGATGCCAGAGTTTCACACGTCCTACGATGCGGTCTTTTCGGGCCATTTGCAAGTCCTAGAAGACGCAAACCGGTCATATGCCGGCATATTGAGAGCCTGTTCACGTATCTTTCACGCATGGTCGGCAGACCCCTCGATAGGCTAGCTATCGCTTTCTGGCAGGCCCCTCGAAGTGACCACTTCGTCGACAAGCCCGTATTCCTTGCTTTGTTCGGCATCCATGAAGCGATCCCGCTCCGTGTCGCGCTCAATTACTTCGAGGCTTTGGCCCGTGTGCTCGGACATCAGCTGATTTAGACGCTGGCGGATAATCAGAATTTCCTTGGCCTGGATTTCTATATCGGTGGCCTGACCTTGAGCACCGCCACTAGGTTGGTGAATCATGGTGCGGGCATTAGGCAGACAGTAGCGTTTACCCTTGGCGCCGCCACACAGCAGGAACGCGCCCATAGACGCGGCCTGGCCGATACACATCGTGCTCACGTCTGGCTTGATAAATTGCATGGTATCGTAGACGGATAGGCCCGCCGTCACCGAACCGCCAGGAGAGTTGATGTACAGATGGATGTCTTTATCGGGATTTTCGGACTCGAGGAACAACAGCTGAGCAACTATGAGGTTCGCCATGTGGTCTTCCACAGGACCAACAACGAAGATAACGCGCTCTTTCAACAAGCGTGAATAAATGTCGTAGGAACGTTCACCGCGGGCGGTCTGCTCGACCACCATCGGAATTAGGCCGAGTCCTTTCACCTGGAGGTCATTCTGCCCATCGATTTCAAATCCCATCTTCACGTTCCCTTTTGTAGTTATCACCTCTGTCGCTAAAGCATACCCGTTTTTTACAAAGTAATTTAGCTCGCTGCCTCTTCTTTCCCAAGCGCTTCTTGGTAACTGCATTGCTTCTCTTTTACAGCTGCGTTTTCCAGCAGCCTGGCTACCATCTGATCTTCCATTACTTTCGATTCTACTGACGCAAGCTGTTCTTGATTCGAGTAGTAATAGTTAACGACTTCTTCTGGATCCTGATAGGTCGATGCCATTTCCTCGATGGTCGAGCGGACCTTTTCGGGGTCGACTTTAATGTCTAGTTTTGAGACAAGTTCTGCCATCACCAGTCCCAACTTAACGCGCTTCTCGGCATTCTCGGCAAACATATCATCAGGTAGCAGTGATTTGAGGTCTAGGTCTTGACCGCCAGCGGCCCCGCCAAACTGCTGAAACATTTGATTGCGCAACACCTCGATCTCTCGATCCACTAAAGCGCGTGGCACCTCCACCGCATCGTGTGCCGAAGATAGTGCATCCATGACCTGTTGCTTAACCTTGCCTTCGATTGCGTTTTTTAACTCCCGCTCCATATTCTGACGAACTTCTGATCGAAAGGTTTCCTCACCACCTTCCTCAACGCCGTATTTTGCAAACAGATCTTCATCGAGTGCGGCCGGGGTCAGCTCTTCAACCCGATTGAGAGTCACCACGAACTGTACCGCTGCGCCTTTCAGCTCTTCGTTGTGATAATCCTCGGGAAACGTCAACTCCAGGGTTTTTTCTTCACCTGCCTCCATGCCCAAGACACCGTCTTCGAATCCTGGAATCATACGACCCGAGCCTAGCTCCAGATCACTGTCTGTGGCGCTGCCCCCTTCGAACTCCTCGCCATCGCGGGTGCCAACATAGTTGATATTGACTTTATCCCCTTCGGCCGCGGGCCGATCAACAGAGCCCCAAGTTCCCTGCTGAGTTCGAAAAACGGTGACAATATCATCCACATCCTGATCAGTGACTTCCGCTACAGGCTTTTCAACGTCGAAGTCCTTGATCTCTACGACTTCTACTTCTGGGAAGACTTCGAAGGTAGCGGTATATTCCAAATCTTTACCCGCTTCGACTATCTTCGGCTCAATGCTTGGCTGACCGGCCGGTCGCAAGTTTTCCTGCACCACAGCTTCCTGAAAGGATTGGCTCATGACTTCGCCTAAAACCTCTTGGCGAACTCCGGCACCGAAGCGCTGACGCATCACCTTCATCGGCACCTTACCGGGCCTGAAACCCGGCAGACGAACATTTCCAGCGGCTTTTTTGAGACGGCTATCGACCTCAGTATCTACCCGCTCAGCGGGAACGCCCACTGTCAAACGACGTTCTAGTCCTGAGGTCGTTTCGATAGAAACCTGCATGGTAAGTCCTCTACTTGCAAGGTATAGGGCACGATCAGTGCCCCTTCTTTGAGTGTTATATAAGCTGCAGGCTAGTAAGCCTGCAAACGAGTAATTTGGTGCGGAAGGAGAGACTCGAACTCTCACGCCTTTCGGCACTGGAACCTAAATCCAGCGCGTATACCAATTTCGCCACTTCCGCAGTGTGTGCACCGCCGCTGCCAGCTGGCGGCAGCAAGCTAGAAAACCTATCATCAGTTCGGCTTAAGCAGTTGATAGTTGAGCACTATTGGGTAGCTTAAGCTAGGCTGAGCGGCCGTCACAAGGGCGCAGATTCTGCCACAAAGCCTGAGCTGGTTCAACCGCTCAGCCTGTGGGCCTGGCGAGTATGAGAGACAGTTGCGGGGCACTCCCGTAGGCCACCAGTTTTCCCTTCCAATGGCGCGGCAATAATAGGGCCTCATTGGGGCCAAACATTTTTCCTTCCAGTGATAGCTGTCCGTAGATTACAACCAGGACGCAGTAATCGTTTTCAGTCGTAAAGGTGCCCTCAGAGCCCGCATTCAAAACGACGCGTAGGACTTCAAATTCCGCACAGTGTGAGATCCGGGTGGTGAGCGAGTTTGCCGGTCCTGGGACTTCCATTGGCGGCGGCTGAGGTGGAGGCTGCAACCGCATTATGGGAACAGCCTCCCGAGTATCCCAGTGACTTTGAGTCCGCACCTTCTGCGCGAACGACAGAATCTTGCGCTCATAGGTCGGCGTTTGTACCTCTAACACTTGCACACCGTGCTGAAGCGCATGTGGAACGCGAGGCGGTACGATAACGGCATCCCCTACGCGCACGGGCAAACGGTGAGTAAACTGATCCATCTCAACGCGCAACTCACGTTCCTTTGCGGCATCTTCATACGCAAGGAGCCGACCCAGCGCTAGCTCTTCGTCGACCTTCCTGCGCTGAGCCTCGTAGGCCAGAACAGAGGCCAAATAAGCGTCTCGAAAAGCATCGTCGGACGCATAAGCGGCGCGTTTTTGAGGACAAAATCCAAGCCGAACATGGCCTACCCCATCCGACCAAGCCACCGGATCAATGCTGGTAACGACATAGGATTCGTATTTTGTTTCGTGTAGTTCAAAGTACAAATCGCCTTCGATGGGCTTGCCGGATGGTAGAAGTCGCTTCACTAGCAACAGCGGCTCGGCAGGTATACCGCTCAGCGCAGCTGGCCAGGCAGCCTGCAACCAGGGTAGCGGTACGCGCCTGCCGCCCGACTCAACCTCACAGACGCCACGGCGCTCGACACCGGAATACCAGACCTCATCCCCCCAGGGCTTTGTGACTATTTTAGGAAGCAGTGTTAGCGCGCTGCCTGGCCGAAAGCTTAACAACTCGTGCCGTTCAAGCCATATAGCATACTGTTTCAAAAAGGGGACACCATCTTCATGTAGGGCATGATCAGTCACCGTCATCGATAGGACATTAGCTGACTGACAGAACAGCGCTGTTAGTAGACGATCGCGCTTGTGCTCAAGCCAGGCCTCACTGACCGTAAATTCGACGAGAAGCAATCCCTGGGCTGCCTCCTGTTGCCACTGGCGGAAACAGCGCTCTGGATCACCGCGCATGCGTGTGATGTTGCAAACAGCCGTTTTCGGTGGGGATATGCCGTTCATCTAATCGGTTAGGCAGCTCGGGTCGAATGTATAGTGACCCGATAGCCACTGGACGACCTCTATGGTCGCCGGCTCTGCATAGCGCTGGTACATTTCTGCGAGCTCAGCGCGTCGAGCGCTGCCCATATTGTCCAGGCCCAAACTGGAAAAGGTCTGTTTGTCTGCTTGTAGCTGCGCCCACGTTTTCGCACCCAGTTCCTTACCCAGCCATTGCGCCGCTACTGCGTGCGTCTCATACAGCTCGGCCAACCCGCTTAACGCGGGCAATGACAGCAACGCTTGATTCATGGGGTTGCAGAGATGACCCCGTAGCAATGACGTAGGCAGTCTGTCTCGTCCAGGTAGGCTTTCTAGATAGAGAAACTGGCTTCTCACCGCGCCGTCGTTCACTGGATAGTTATCCCATAGTAGAGGTGGACGCCCCAGCAAATCGCAGATCTGCTGGATATCGCCACGCTCTATCGTCTCGGAGCACACGCGATTTCCGGTCCAAAATATATCCATTTCCTGTGGTAGCTCCCGACCGAGTCGCGTCCAGTAATCCTCAGGCATTTCGCCAAAGTGCTTCTCAAGTACTGGATCGAAGGAGTAGTAGGTGGGACACATCAATATCCTGGTCGCAGGCAGCCAATTAATGATGTCGCCCATTATTTCCGCCTGTCGATCAGCCAGTGCATCTATGTCTCCGGGCATGTCATCGAACAGCACCGCCAACAATGGCAAGTCTAGCTCAGCAAGTCTGGTCAGCTTTTGTTGCAGCCGTCTACGCTGTGTAGCGCTATAGTCCAGGTATAAGGCAAAGGGCGATAAGCCTACGCCAAAATAGACGCCGTGGGTCCGGTAGGTGGCGGCCAGCTCCTTCAGTTGCAGCCACTGTTCGTTGGGCCAGTCCGATTGCCACTGTTTGCGTAAGTAAGGATCTGATTTCGGGCAATACAGATAGGTGTTCAGGCCGAGATCAGCTATGAACCGTGCATAGTCTCTGCGCACCTCGAATGACCAGGGGCGACCGTAGAAGCCTTCTACAACGCCCCTAAGTACATCGGTTTGGCAATTGGGCATCATCGTTAACCTGGTTCAGTAATGAAAAGCTATTTTTATATTCCTAAAAAGGCTAAAAAATCGGACCAGCGGTTATGGCAAAAGATGGTCGTTGGGCGATACTTAAGCTGTGCCCGCCCATCCCCTGGAACGACAGGGCGAGCATAAGAGCATACCCAATGCTCTTTGAGGGAAGAAATTCCTTTATGTTTCACTCCTAATGGTCTTAATGGGTCCCCTGTGGGACCCATTTTTTTAACAAAAAAGTTTTTAAATCAATATCTTATGCCACACTCTTTATGTGGCTTGGTAAATAGCTACATCGTATGCGTAGGTCGATCTGAGGTTAGCGACCCTGCGAGGTGATTCTCGATTTTTGCGTTGGCGTTAGCGTCTTGCTCACTAAACTGCACACCAATTCCCGCAGTTCGGTTGCCCTGAGCACCTCGCGGCGTAACCCAAACTACCTTACCCGCGATCGGAATCTTTTCAGGTTCGTCCATCAGGGTGAGCAGCATGAATACCTCATCACCGATGTCATAGGTCTTATTGGTTGGTACGAACAACCCACCGAATTCTAAAAACGGCATGTAAGCAGAATACAGTACAGCTTTATCTTTTATTGTTAGTGATAGGATGCCATTACGGCCGCTGTGTCTATCGTCGCTCATGAAAGGATGCCCCGTTCCTTTTTTTCGATATTATCACTATGCTCGTTCTGTCCCAACTTTCCCTGTACTTTTGCCAATAAAGAATCAATTAAAAGCAGCTTATTGGGGTTGGAGCCGGCATTCACGGCCCGCTGCAAATCGTAAAGCTCATCCATCATACGAAACGAAGCTCGCGCGCTCTCGCGGGTCAGTGCGACGGAATCGAGCGAACGCAGACGAGTTTGGATACCTGCCAATAGCAGATTGAGTATTTGCAAGGGCTCACAATCACTTAGTAAGGGTTTCAGCTCCGCACTTCCAAGATGGCCGTTGATAAACGCGTTCACTGCTTTTGTCTGAGCGTATGCTGCCGCGGAGCCGTCTTCAGCGATAAGGGTTTCCGCTAGCATAGGCAGATTGTTTGCTGCTTCCAGTAATTCGCGCGCCTCAGCCGTTTCACCCGTATGCTGCCTAAGCCAGTTCTCGCTGGCCTCCACACTCGGAATACTCAAGCGCAAGTACTGGCATCGGGATCTGACGGTGCTGGGAAGCAGATGAGGTCGGTGACTTACCAAGAACAGGTGGGTGTCTGCCGGCGGCTCCTCCAGCACCTTTAAAAGCGCATTAGCGGCATTTTTATTCATACTCTCCGCAGGAGAAATAACGGCCACTTTACGCTGACCGAAGCTAGCGGTCTTGCCGGTGAAATCTACCAGCTCACGGACTTGATCAATCTTGATAACGCGACTTTTCTCTCCGGGCACGATCCACATCAAGTCGCCGTGACTGCCACTCGCGCTCAATAGGCAAGCGTGACAGCGACCGCAGTTGGATCCTTGCATAGGCGCTGAGCAAAGTAGTAAGCGCGCGAGCGCCAGGGTAAAACGCAATTTTCCGATGTGTTCGGGACCGCTGACCATAAGTGCGTGAGGGAGCCGGCCATGTTCTATTTCCTCCCCGACCATGCGCCATGGATCGGATTGCCAAGGCAATGGCTCACTGACAGGCGGAATATTTGAAAACACGGTCATTGGGGCATCCGGCCCTCGCGCCAGCTACGCACTGACTGCTCGCATATTTCCGCAAGCGCGTCTTGTACGGAGGCCAACGGCATACTTGCATCGACGACACGGTAACGCTGCGGCTCTTGTTCCGCCAGTTCCAGATACTTGGCTCTCACCCGCTGAAAAAACACAAGTTCTTCTTGCTCCATGCGATCCAGCTGGCCGCGCTTTTTAGCCCGCGCCATACCGGTTTCGATGGGAGCGTCTAGTAAAAGCGTCAGATCGGGACGCAGTGTTTGCTGGACTGTGGATTCGAGGTTCTGCACGATCGAATGCGCTATACCTCGACCTCCGCATTGGTAGGCATAGGTTGCATCCGTGAATCGATCACACAGTACCCAGTGACCTTTTTCGAGGGTCGGCTCGATCAAGGTTTGCACGTGCTGCGCTCGCGCGGCGAACATCATTAGCAATTCCGCCATCGGCACTATTTCGTCCTCTCTTACATCCAGTAAGAGACTGCGCAATTGCTCACCTAAGGTGCTGCCGCCGGGTTCACGAGATCGGACGACATCGATCCCTCGCTCGTGCAGTTGCTGCTCGATAAAAGCAAGGTTAGTCGACTTGCCGACACCCTCGCCGCCTTCGACCGTTACGAAGAGTCCGCGTCGAGTCATGATCGATCGGGACTAGAGCGATAGTCCTCCCTCCGCTGCAGTTGGTACTGGCGCACCGCTGCCTGGTGCTCGCTCAACGTATCGCTGAAAACGTGCCCACCATCACCGCGAGCGACAAAGTACAGTGTGGTGCCAGGTTCAGGATTAACCGCTGCACGAATAGCTTCCCTGCCCGCAAGTGCGATCGGCGTGGGTGGCAAGCCGTGAATGCGGTAGGTGTTATAGCGATTGCTTTCATCTCGAAGGTCGGAGCGCCGCAGATTGCCATCAAAAGATTCGCCCATTCCGTAAATGACGGTTGGATCGGTTTGGAGGCGCATACCGCGTTGCAAACGCCGCGCGAATACACCAGAAATCTCGCCTCTCTCCTGGGGCAGGCCTGTTTCCCTTTCAATGATAGATGCCATAATGAGAGCCTCGTAAGGTGATTCGAACGGTAACTCGGCCGCCCTCTCCTGCCATTCTTCCTGCAGCACCGCATTCATTTTTGCATGAGCCCTCTCCAGTAGCTCGATATCTGAGGAGCCTCGTGAAAAATGATACGTGTCGGGGAAAAAAAGCCCCTCGGGGTGGATATGGGGCAGAATCATTTCTGCCAGTCGTGGATCATCCTCTCCTTCCAAAGTGTGCGTAAGCACCTCATTGCCACGCACGATCTCCAGCGCCTGTCGCACAGTAATGCCTTCGGGTAACGTGATATCGTACTGCACGACGTGACCAAGCTGTAGCAAACTCAACAACCCTTCCGGTTCTAGTGGCGGCTGCAGCAGGTATTCCCCTCGTTTGATCTTCCGATCCGCACCAGTCCATCGGGCATACAAAATGAGTAACTCTGGGTGGGCGAGAACGCCCATGTCTGCCAAACCCTGCGCTACCGAACGCAGTGATTCCCCCGCATCTACCATCACAATCTGACCGTCTGCCGGGATCAACAAAGGTTGCTGCCAGCGCCTGTTTATCTCGTATAGAGCTAAAGCACTCAACAACACAACGACCAACATGAGCCAGCCCAGCTTACGCATCATGAGACGCTATCTAGATAGCAGCGATGCAGCGCTTGGCAAGTGCTGCTCTGCTTCCATCTCATGTTGTTCATCGCGCCAACAGGGCGAAGGCCAACCAGTGTATTTGTGAAAAATACTTCCTCAGCTCGTTCCAGCTCCGCCTGACGGAGTGTTACCTCAGATACCATCTTGCCCAACGCCGGTGCCCAGTCATCCATCAGGCACTCGCGCCGGGTTCCCCGTAATCCCGCCTGCTCCAGCTTTGGGGTGATTATTTCACCCTTGATAACTGCGAACAGATTTCCCGCTGTTACCGATACCACATTGCCATCCTGATCAAGCATCAGTGCTTCATCCAGTGATTGCAGGCGATATTCACGTGCCGCTAGTACCTGCTCAAGTCGATTCAGATGCTTAAGACCAGCTAGGGCCGGCTGTGTCGGCCAGCGTATGCTTGCCATTCCAATCCGCGCGGGTTCAGCGATCTCAAGCGGATTGCGCTCAAGTCTGGTCGCGCTCGCCAGACAACGGGGCTCACACTCTATCGGCGGTGCATAACCCCTCGGTCCCGCTCCACGGGACAGCGTAACGCGCAAGGCTGTCCACGGCCAACTCGTCGCCGCTATATCACGTTTAGCGAGATCAATTGTCTTTGCCACAAGTTGGTTAGCTTCGGCAGGAAAATAGAGGCTTTGAGCACCACGACGGAGTCGCGCCAAATGTCGTTCTAAATAGAGTGGTTCGCCATGTTTCAGAAGAAGGGTTTCGAACAGGCCGTCACCAAAGTCGACGGCACGATCGGGCAACGGCAGATGATGTGTCTGTTGGCCGTTGAGCCAGGTTATCGTATCCCCGCTCACGGAACTAACTGTCAATTCACTTGAGAGAACAAAAGCGAGCCGTTGGTGCCGCCGAAACCGAAGGAATTGGAAATCACGCAGTCAATTTCGCGTTCCTGAGCGGTGTTGGGAACGTAGTTAAGGTTGCACCCTTCGTCGACACTATCGAGATTGATAGTTGGCGGTGCAACCTGATCGCGTAGCGACAATATGGCAAATATCGCCTCCACAGCCCCGGCTGCGCCAAGCAAATGTCCGATCATTGATTTGGTTGAGCTGACCGCGACTTTCTGAGCCGCGTCCCCCAACACTGTCTCCACCGCACGACTTTCGGCGAGGTCGCCGACATTGGTGGAAGTGCCGTGGGCATTAATATAGTGAATTCTATCTACACCGACACCGGCATCGGTAATGGCGTTAACCATGGAAGCCGCGGCACCTCGTCCATCCTCGGGTGGTGAGGTCATATGATAAGCATCGCCACTCATACCAAAGCCGAGTACCTCGGCATATATTCTGGCACCTCGCCTCTTTGCCATCTCATATTCTTCGAGCAGCAATACGCCTGATCCATCGCCGAGCACGAAGCCGTCGCGATCTTTGTCCCAGGGACGGGATGCAGCCTGGGGATCATCGTTGCGCGTCGATAGAGCGCGGGCAGCAGCGAAACCGCCAAGCCCGACCGGTGTGGTTGCCATCTCGGCTCCACCTACCAGCATGACGTCGGCGTCGCCGGCAGCAATTAGCTTCGCGCCGAGGCCGATATTGTGGGTGCCTGAAGTGCATGCCGTTACCATGGCCAGGTTGGGACCCTGCAAGTTGAACATGACTGACAGGTTCCCGGAGATCATGTTGATGATCGAGCCGGGTACGAAAAAGGGAGAGATGCGGCGCGGACCAGATTGCTTGATAATTTCCGCATTTTTTTCTATCTGGCCAATTCCTCCAATACCAGACCCGATCGAACAGCCCATTCGAGGTGCCATCTCCTCTGTGATCTCCAGTCCGCTGTCTCGTACTGCCTGAATTCCAGCTGCCATCCCATACTGCACGAACTGATCCATTTTCTTGGCATCTTTTGCCGGCAGATATTCGCTGATGTCAAAATCTTTGACGTTGGCACTGAATTGCGTCGCGAACGCAGATACGTCAAAGGTCTCGATGGTGGATACCCCACTCTTCCCAGCAAGAATATTTTGCCAGGAATCTTCAACCGTATTTCCGAGTGGGGTTAGCATGCCCATGCCAGTTACTACAACTCGTCTGCCAATCAGCACGATATCTCCTTGGAGGTCGCCGGGTTAGCGCTATGATGAATAGCTGGAAGCATAAAGAAGAAAAGCCGCCCTACCAAGATAGAAACGGCTTTCCTCGAAAGTTAGGTAGGTTTCGTCAGGCGAGGTTTTCGTTGATGTACTCGATTGCCAGCTTGACCGTGGTAATTTTTTCAGCTTCCTCATCCGGGATCTCGGTCTCAAATTCTTCTTCCAGGGCCATAACCAGTTCAACGGTATCCAGAGAATCAGCACCTAGGTCTTCGACGAATGATGCCTCGGTCTGCACTTCTTCTTCTTTTACGCCAAGTTGTTCTGCGACGATCTTCTTCACGCGCTCTTCAATGCTGCTCATGATAATTCTCTTCTCCTGAGATTAGTGCTAGATCAAACCGGTATCTCTTGGCTTGAGCGCGCAGTTTACTCTGTTTTAAACCCGAGGTTAAAATTTTTTTTGGTTACCCGGTGTTGCACCAATATAGCTCACCATTTTCAGGGACTTAGGACATGTACATACCGCCGTTTATATGAATTGTCTCTCCGGTAATATAGCCGCCTGCATCACTGCAAAGAAAGTTCACCAAGGCCGCAATTTCCTCTGTCCCACCCAATCTTCCGAGGGGAATTTGAGCCAGCATCACATTGCGTTGTTCCTCTGTCAGAGCGCGGGTCATATCGGTATCGAAAAAACCTGGTGCTACACAGTTGACTGTGATCGAGCGCGAGCCAAGCTCCTTGGCGAGTGCTCTAGAAAATCCTTCTGCTCCGGCTTTGGTCGCGGCGTAGTTTGCCTGTCCCGTATTCCCCATTGCGCCGACTACCGAGGTGATATTCACAATTCGACCCCAGCGTGCCTTTGTCATACCGCGCAAACAGGCTTTGCTCACCCTATAGAGTGAAGAGAGATTGGTTTCGACGACATCGCTCCATTCATCGGGCTTCATACGCATGAGAATATTGTCGCGGGTGATACCGGCATTATTAACCAGGACCAATGGCGCACCGAACTGGTCTGTGATCGATTTGATCACCTCGCTGACACTGTCGTCATCCTGCACCTTCAAGGTCATACCGCATCCAGAGCAGCCAGCGGCCTCGAGATAGTCAGTGATGCCCTGTGCTCCAGCATCGCTGGTCGCTGTGCCTATCACGATATATCCTTCTGCTGCCATGCGCTGGGCTATGGCCTGACCGATGCCACGGCTGGCGCCGGTGATCAGGGCTACGCGACTCTCTTCACTCATAACTGTCTCCGATTTATCAGGCAAGCGCTTCAATTGTAGCCAGCAAACCCTCGGGTTCCTCAACGCTGAAGCTTTGCAGAGATTTGTTAATTCGCCGAGTGAGGCCGCTAAGAACCTTACCGGGGCCGCACTCCACCAGGCTGGTCACGCCCATTGCCGCCATCGACTCGACACAACTCGTCCACTGCACGGGGCTGGAGATCTGTCGCACCAGCAGTGCTTTGATCTCGGCTACATCTGTCTCTGTTCTCGCATGCACGTTGTGTACAACCGGGATCTGGGGGGATGTAAAAGTTAGCGATTCCACAACGTCGGCAAGCTGCTCACCCGCCGGCGCCATCAGTGCAGTATGGAAAGGTGCGCTAACAGGGAGTGGTAACGCCCGTTTTGCACCTGCGTCTTTTAGCGCTGCGCATGCCCCCTCTACTGCCGCCGTGTGACCCGCGATCACAACTTGCCCGGGAGAGTTGAAGTTAACTGCGCTAACAGTTTGGCGGGTTTCCTGCGATACATCGGCGCAAACCTGATTAATTACGTCGTCATCTAGACCAATGATCGCCGCCATAGCACCCTCGCCAAGGGGCACCGCGCTTTGCATAAAGCTACCCCGCAACTTGACCAGTTTGACGGCGTCCGCAAAATCGAGGGAGCCTGCGCACACCAAAGCAGAAAACTCACCTAGGCTATGTCCCGCCATTACGGTAGGTGTTGAACCATCGTTGGCCAGCCAGGCTCGCCAGAGCGCGACGCTGCAGGTAAGCAAGACGGGCTGCGTGGTCTCTGTGAGATTCAGTGTCTCCTGCTCACCGTGACAGATGAGATCCCACATATCGTAGCCCAGCGTTTCAGATGCCTCTGAGAAGGTATTTTGTACAACCTCAAAGCGTTCATACGCATGTTGAAGCATACCGACCTTTTGCGAGCCTTGGCCGGGAAAGACAAACGCAAAGCGGTTTTCTGACATGAAGGGACTCCAGCTAGATTGACGAGACAGTTACTGCACCGGAAACAACGTTGCGGCGATTGCCGCAGCTAGGCGCTGCATTGCGCTACCGTTGTTAGAGTGTAGCCCAATACTGAGAAGTGATAACGGAGACAGGTGGCGAGTGGAACAGCAATATCAGACTGCTGTCGCTATTCATCGCAAAGGTCCGAGACTCGCCGATCGATCACAGAGTGTGGTTATGATCAATCTTATAAGACAGTTTGAGACCCTATTCGTCGTTACCGCTGTCTACGACTTTTTTTCCCCGATAAAAACCGTCCGCCGTAACGTGGTGGCGACGGTGGGTCTCGCCCGATGTTTGATCAACGGCGAGTGTTGGCCCCGATAGCGCGTCGTGCGAACGGCGCATACCTCGGCGGGAACGTGTTTTCTTGCTTTTCTGTACGGCCATGAATTACTCCTAATTTGTTGTGCCGGGCTTCAACTTTGCCAATACGTCGAATGGATTGGGTTCATTGCGACTCATTACAGCTTCAGTTGTGCCTTGATCGGCATTCATTTTGACTAAAAATTCATTGCACTGGTCTGTGTCGTGATAGTTAAACGGTGGCAGTGCGAGTATGAGTTCCTCCTCCACCATATCCCACAAACAATAATCTTCATTCTCCGCTATTAGCGGATCAAGATGGCGCGGTAGATGCCTCGCTTCCTCATCGGTCCATAACACTGCGAGCGTGTTGTCGCAGTTTACTGTCATCGACATCGGCTCCAGGCAGCGCTGACAAATGACATTGACCTGGGCCCGCGATACTAGGTGGATCAGGTACCGATTTTCATCATCCCGGAAAAAGGACAGCTGTGACTCGATCACACCTTTATCGTCGGCTAGCAACGGCCGAAAACGCTGTAGATCAGTTGGCCGCAAAGTGCCGCTGACAGTCGCGCCTCGCGACGCTGCCTTACGGACATCTAGCATGCTTGGGAGGGGCTCTATCAACATAGGCGCGCATCATAGGGACGGTTATAGGATTTGTCAAAAATATCTATAAAATACAATTAGTTCAGACAAGTTCGCGCCACCTGTCGATGGCATGATGAAGTGCCGCCTGGGGCGCTGATGAGTCCTTTGTGCGATTGCCTGTTGATTCTTCAAAGCTAGCATGGGACAAGCGGATCTGAGATTACTAATGCGATCGCTAAAAGTGGAAGGAAAAACGGCGTTTCACGTGAAACACTTGTCGGCCTGTTCTCAACATTTAGGCTCATTTTCATGCAATTTAGGGATATCGCCTGCGCTTTTGACCACCTGCTGTGATACCTAGAGGTGCGCCAACGGCTACAGGTCGCCTTAGTAATCCGCTTTCAGTCCTCACTGGCAAGAACCACGATCAGTATGGATGGAGAGCGCCGGCCCGATTACCATCTCCGGTCAGCTTACTTTCCGGCTTGTCCAGCACGAGAACGCCCAAATTACACCCAAAAATGAGAAATAAGTTATTTAATAACAACTATTGAGAAAGCTTTTTTAGTGTATTTTCTAGCTCATCTCCTAGATCGGCTTTCAGTTCGATAGCCCCCAGATCCGGTAAGCTCAGTCGCAAACATTGGGCGTGCAGAAAGAGTCGACGCAGCTCGAGTCTCGCGCATAGCTCCTGTGCTCGATCATTTCCATATTTGTCGTCGCCTAGTATGGGATAACCGCTTTGTCTGGTATGGACTCGAATCTGATGTGTGCGACCCGTAATGGGCTTAGCTTCGATCAGAGTAGCGCCGTCGAATCGCCTAAGCACCGAAAACTCCGTCGATGAACGCTTGCCCTCTTTTGCTACCCTTACCATACGCTCGCCAGATTGAAGTACATTCTTCACTAGCGGTGCATCAACTCGCGTCAAATTATCTGGCCATCGACCAGCCACCAGTGCGAGATAACGCTTATCTACCACGTTTTCTCGCAGTTGCCGGTGAAGCTCTCGCAGCACAGATCGGCGTCGGGATATGAGCAGCACACCCGAGGTATCCCGGTCCAGGCGGTGCACCAGTTCCAATGTTCGATCTGCTGGGCGCAATTGACGTAAACCTTCGATTAGTCCAAACGATAGCCCACTTCCACCGTGAACAGCGAGCCCTGCGGGCTTATCGATGGCAATAACATTCGCGTCCTCGTAAATGACTCTGCGTGCCAGTTCCTTCGCCCAGTAGCGCGGCAAGATGGCCGGCTCGTTCCGCTTTGGGAAGTGCAGCGGTGGTATGCGCACGCTGTCCCCCAGCGCGAGGCGATAATCTGCTTTAACCCGGCCCTTGTTGACCCGAATCTCTCCTTTACGCATCGCCCTGTACAAGCGGGTTTTGGGTATTCCTTTGAGCTCGCGCAGTAAAAAGTTGTCCAAGCGCTGCCCTTCGGACTGCTTGTCTACGATTCGGTGC
This sequence comes from Pseudomonadota bacterium, assembly GCA_039025905.1. Lineage (GTDB taxonomy): Bacteria > Pseudomonadota > Gammaproteobacteria > Pseudomonadales > Halieaceae > JARRPM01. Next base: position 62,675 of record JBCCNJ010000007.1, read on the forward strand.
TGCACTTTTGCGAACTGGGTTAAAGCAGCGGGCTCAGCCATAAGTGTCGGAATTCATTTAATTTTCTTTGCGTTGCTGCTATAGTCTTGCACAGTGGTCGCAGCAGCGTAAACCATCTTAGATACGTTGTTGACTATTACAGGCTCTGGCACACGTTTGAACCGGCCGATGAATTGCGCGGTTCCGCCAACCCGATCGCTAACTGATTAATGGATGTCGTCGTTCTGTTGATGCTGGGAACGCAAGAGTTCCAAGGCTTGAGATCCAAGGCAGCGGTAACAAGATAACGCTCTTGTGAACTTAGACTGCTGAGAGAAGCTCGTTAGAAATGGACGCCGACAATTGTATAAAACTCGCAGCAGAGACTGCGGGGGCGAAGAACCGAAGTTAGACTGTAGAGAGTGTACACAGTTGCGCGCGGTGGTAATACTCCGATGTCGCAACGGCGTTGCAGGCAGAGACAACAACCCTTTGTTTTGCCGGCGACACGTGATGGGTTAGCAAGCAAAGAAGCGCCCCACACGGCAACACTTTGATAGTACGAGCAATGCGGTGCTCATGCCCAAGACGTCTGTGGGCAGACACCAACATTGCCTTCAGCGCACGGTCAACACCGTCGTCAGTCACCACGGCTCTCGTGTCCCCTCGCCTGCTGCCACAAGGCTAATGGCATATCATGAAAAAAATGTTAATAAACGCGACGCAACCGGAAGAGTTGCGCGTTGCACTGGTCGATGGACAACGACTTTACGATCTGGACATCGAGAATCGCACCCGACTTCAAAAGAAGTCGAATATTTATAAAGGAAAGATCACCCGGGTAGAGCCAAGCTTAGAGGCGGCATTTGTCGACTTTGGGGCCGAGCGTCACGGCTTTTTGCCCTTGAAAGAAATCGCCAGAGAGTATTTCTACCGAAAACCCCCTGGAGATGGCGATGGTCGGATGAAAATCCGAGACGTCGTGAAAGAAGGCACGGAAATCATAGTTCAGGTCGATAAGGAAGAGCGTGGCAATAAGGGCGCGGCCCTGACCACCTTTATCAGCCTGGCCGGTCGCTACATGGTGTTGATGCCAAATAATCCGCGGGCCGGAGGTATATCCCGTCGCATCGACGGCGATGACAGGAGTGACCTGCGTGAGGCGATGAGCACGCTCGAAATTCCCAACGGCATGGGTGTAATCGTGCGTACGGCGGGTGTAGGGCGTTCCACGGAAGAGCTGCAGTGGGATTTAAACTATCTGCTACAGCTGTGGGAGGCGATCACCAAAGCCAATGCCGAAGTAAAAGCTCCTGAACTCCTGTTCCAGGAGAGTAATGTCATTATACGAGCCGTGCGCGACTATCTGCGTGATGACGTCGATCAGGTGCTCATTGACTCACCCGAGGCCCACCGACAAGCCCTCGACTTTGTTAGCCAGGTGATGCCCCAGTACAAAAACAAAATTCGCGCTTACGATGACAACATCCCGCTATTCAATCGCTTTCAAATTGAAAGCCAAATCGAGACTGCTTTCCAGCGTGAGGTCAGACTGCAATCCGGCGGTTCGATCGTGATCGACCCAACCGAAGCCCTGGTATCGATCGATATCAACTCCGCGAGGGCAACCCGTGGCGGTGACATAGAAGAGACTGCCCTGCAAACCAATCTGGAAGCGGCGGATGAAATTGCCAGGCAGCTTCGCCTGCGTGATATGGGCGGCCTGGTCGTGATCGATTTCATCGACATGCTGGCGTCGCGCAACCAGCGTCTGGTAGAAAATCGCATGCGTGACGCCTTAGAGATCGACCGTGCGCGAGTACAAATAGGACGGATATCCCGCTTCGGCTTGCTGGAGATGTCCAGGCAGCGACTGCGTCCATCGCTAGGCGAAACCACAACGATAGTGTGTCCGCGCTGCAACGGTCAGGGTGCGATTCGCGACACCAAGTCGCTTGCGCTTTCGATACTGCGATTACTGGAGGAGGAGGCGATCAAAGATCGCAGCGTAGAAGCTCGGGCTATTGTTCCCGTAGATGTCGCCGCCTACCTTCTCAACGAAAAAAGAGTTGCGCTGTCAGAAATTGAGCAAGTCAGTAAAACCAGGGTTCTAGTAGTACCCAACCCCAATCTTGAAACGCCACATTTTGAAGTACAGCGCTTGCGCGATGACGAGGTGGATGGCGATCACGAAATCAGCTACAACGTTGACATCGCCGTACCAGACGCTGATGCGATCAGTGACAGCCACAGTGCCGATATCCCAGTACAAAAGGCAGCGGTCCAGGGGATTTCACCACAGGCCGCGCCGAAAGCAGCCCCAACGATACCAACACCCAAAGCTACGGCTACACCCAGTACTCCTGCAGCGAAGCCGGGACTCATAGCGCGGCTTTTCTCAGGCCTTCTCGGCGGCGAGACCGAGTCGGCTACGCAGCCAGAAACTGCAACACCGGCGCGCCCCTCGAATAAATCTGGCCAGAAGTCACAGCAAAACCGCAATCGCAAGCGCGGCGGCCAGAATCGTAATCGCAACCAGGATAATCGCAATAAGGAAGCGCGGGCAAACGATAACCAGGGCTCTCAAAAGCGGCGACGCAACAGTAATGAAGATGCCAATCGCGGCAATAATCAAGGCAGAAAACGCAGTAACCAGCGCAAACGGCCTGACCAAAATACAACAGCTCCACAGGCAGAAGCAGTGGATGCTGCCGCATCCGCGAGCAATGCACAGCAGCCCGCGCAACAATCACAAGATAAACCTCGCAAACGTCCTAGTGATATGAAGCGGGATGACGCACCGCGTCGACGCAGAAATCGTGGGCGCAAGCCTTCCGGAGATAACACAGCTAAAGCGAACGTGGTGGAATTGGACGCTCAGCAAAGTCCACCAACACCAGACAAGGAAGCGACGCCAGAACCGCAGACTACACCGCCCCTTGCACCCTCTTTGAGTGAGCCACCCCCCCTAGCTGATAGTCCACCAGAGCCCGCTGAAGCTGCAGCTGTGGTCACGGCATCGGATACTGTTGTTGATGAAAATCAGCCACAAGAAACCGTGCTAGAAACTCCTGAATCAACATCCAGTGAACCCGAGACGCTTGTCCAGGAGGCGGCCGCTGCGTCGACTGCTGCCGAAGTTACCTCAGCTACCGAGGAAACACCTAGCCCCGATATGGATGTGCAAGACTCCATATCCGTTGAGGCGGCGCCCGAAGGCATCACAGCACAGGGTCGAGCAGTTAACGACCCCAGAGTAGAGGCTAGGCCGGTCGGGGTGGTACAGATCGAGACGGCTTACCCCGCCCTCTTTAGCGACAGTGTTGCGCCGCCGGTCGCACCGAGCAGTAACATTGTCCCTCGCGCCAGCAATGACCCACGGGGTCCGGCACCGCAATCTGTAGACGTCGCAACACAAGCATAAGGTTTTGTAGATAGGGCCCAGACCGGCCCTTGTCTCACTTAGGCAGACCGGTATAATCCGGCCTGCCTCAACATCAGAGGCAGCAATTACATTGAGTTTTCCGGTGGGCTGGCTGAGCGGTCGAAAGCGGCGGTCTTGAAAACCGTTGAACCGAGAGGTTCCCGGGGTTCGAATCCCTGGCCCACCGCCAAATTGAGAAGGGTCCCACCGGGGCCCTTCTTAATTTGCGTGCGGACTAGGACTTGGTTCGCACCCCGAATCGTGGGACCGTCCGGTTCGACAAACTGCGACAGCAGTTTGAACCAAGCCGCAACGCGGCGCAGCCCGAAGGGTCGTAAGATGCGAAAGCAGCTTACGCGTCATCCCTGGCCATCCTATTCCGACTCCCAGTACGGAATACTATCTGCAAACCCCTCGGACTGAGACATACTCAGAATAAAACAGTCAGAGAGCACTTCGACTTCTCCAGTGTCGAGTTCATTAAATTGGATCTGTCGATTGATCACCATGCCCGCGAATTCTCGTGTACTTCCTTCGCCCAATACGACAATGCCGGTGATTGTATTAGAAACTGCTTCTCCAAAATTTGGGGAATCAACAAATCTTGCGATTGCCCGCCGAGTAGACAGTAGCGTCCCCGTGGAGTCTACAGTGCCTTGACTTTTCGTATCGCTATCAAGGAAGAGCCCCGGCGGCAGCAGAAAATCATCTTCATCAGTAAATTCCGCCTTGCCATCGGAGTTCACCCCTAAATTGAGACTAAACGCTTCAGCAGCTGCATTCACCTCTGAACCATCAGCGCACATTCCAAAAAAGTCCGTGGTTGACGCGTTAATGGGACCTGAGTAGTTCGCTGGGTCTTGATTTCCCGCCTTGTCGGAACACTCAGACCTTAAATAGTGGGCTTGTAGCGATGCAGCTATTGCCGAATAAGGCTCGAATGCGCCTGCGCCAATTCCGAACTCAAACATGGATTCCGTTAATGTCTCAGCATACTCCGCGTCCTGCCAAGATGAGGTGTCACCGAGGGATTCCGTCGTATGGATCGTTTCATATTTAGTTTCTGGAGAGTCATTCCCCTCAACCATGCAGTTAGCCCATTGGTCCAAGTGCTGCAAAACCGCATCGGTATTGGTTGCAGCGTAGTTAGTGAAATCTGCCTGATTTAGCGGCAAAAAATTACCGTTTTGATCGAGAAACGGGTCCTTCACATTCCCCGATTCATCTAGATAGACCGCCGCTGTGAACATGGAGTTCGTTATCCAACTCGCAGTCGTCATTCCGTTCTGCAAGAAATCACCCGCCACAACGGTTTGATATGTCTTTTCCGATCCAAACAGCTCATTGAACAGCCCAGACGCCTCCAACCCGGATATCACCGGCTTATTGAGATCTGTCAGAAGTGCTTGAAAACTTGGATATCTGTCTCGATAGAAAGCGGGTGGGCCAAACTCGAAGTATTGATTTGGTCTATATACCGTCGTCAGTGTGTAGGTGCTGTCTGGCAAAAATGTACCGCTTGGGTAGAAATAAGTTCCTATCCAGGCGTTTTTCACACCCGGTTCAAGTTCATCGAAATTAGGTATAGCGTCTCGAACTTCAGCGACAGTTGAGGAGCTCGCTTCAAATGCCATCTCTCCGGGGTTTCTCGTATCTTTGAGTGATATCAAGGCACCTGTATTCTGACCTGTATCGGTACAGCCAGTGCAGGCTAGGCTAAGGAATAAGTAAATAAGGCTGGAACGGGGCGCCTGCATGATGCTGCCTCTTGTATGAATGTGGATTACGCCAATTATCTATAGACCAGTCATCGGGGTGCCGCAAGATTTCTGGACTACTGATGACATTTCCCTTCGTCGACTGCGCCAGCATCAAGGAGTAATTTAAATGTTGAACTAAAGAGTAAAGCCTGTTGATGCTTCGGAGACTCGCATAGGCATCTGGAAGACTGAACACTCGGCCAGACAGATGTCATCGAACTACACAACCGCAATAGTTCAACTGTCGTCAAACACCTCCTGTATGTCGGTGCGTCGTCGCACAAGATCTTCTTCTATTGAGGCATTTGTCTCGCATCCCAAAAAGCATGAGCACACGCACTTCATTCGTGCCCGCATTCAAGATTCCTTGTCTTTTTGCCTGCGATAGTCGGACTGGCGAATTAACTTCGGCCGCACCTACGTATCGCTCTACCGAGCAGAGCATTGCCGTGGGCCTGAATGGCCAGAGACGTGCCCGGCGTTAAAGCCGACCGAACTGCGGCGCGAAGGTCTCCGCCGAGGCGAGGCGCCAGTCTTCGGCAAAGTCCTCAGGTACCTCGTCTGAAAGCAATGCGTTCAAGCCTATGGCAGGATAAATTTCGTCGAAGTGCTGGCTGGTTTCGTCTGCGTTACGTCGCCAAATTAGGTGCGGAAACAAGTCATCGGGATCGTCCAGTCCCATTGCACCGATCATATCGAATGCAGAAGCCAGTGTGCGTTGCTGGAAGTTGGCCACACGTTTGTGTCTGGCTTCCACGTCCAAGGCTTTGCCGCGTTTGTGATCCTGGGTGGCAATGCCTGTGGGACAGCGATTGGTGTTGCATGACTGAGATTGGATACAGCCCAATGCCAGCATCATTGTGCGGGCCGCATTCACCAAATCTGCCCCCACTGCGAGTTTAGTGACAACGCCAAAGCCTGTGGCAGTCTTACCTGAGCCGATGACTTTTATTTTATCTCGCAAGCCTACCCCTGTAAGACAGTTATGGACAAAGTTGACCCCCTCCAAGCACGGCCTCCCAAAGCGATTGCTGTATTCAACCGGGGCCGCACCAGTACCACCCTCCGCGCCATCTACGGTGATGAAATCGGGCAGTATGCCGGTTTCGACCATCGCCTTGCAGATCGCCATGAATTCATAGCGCCGACCAATACAAAGCTTGAAACCTACGGGTTTACCGCCGCTGAGATCACGCAGCTGCACGATAAAATCCAGCAGGCCTTTCGGGGTGCTGAAGGTACGGTGCATGGGGGGTGATAATACGTCCTTGCCGGGCTCAACAAGGCGTATCCTGGCAATCTCATCGGTTACTTTTGCTGCGGGTAAAACGCCGCCATGGGATGGTTTCGCACCCTGTGAGATTTTGATTTCAATCATCTTCACCTGATCGAGTGTGGCACGCTCGGTGAATGCATCAGGATCGAAATCGCCATCCGGTGTTCGACAACCAAAGTAGCCAGTTCCAATCTGCCAGACGATATCCCCTCCCTGCTGATGATAAGGACTGAACCCCCCCTCACCGGTATTGTGATAAAAGCCGCCGAGTTTCGCGCCTTTATTTAACGCCATAATGGCGTTCGCACTTAAAGAACCAAAACTCATTGCTGAGCAATTGAGTCGCGATGCACTGTACGGCTGTTTGCACTGTTCACCGCCGATAGTGACTCGCTTGCTTTCTTCACGCACTTCAGTCGTGATAATAGAGTGCGCTGCGCCTAGCCAACCGGTTTCGGTAATATCGTGTTCGGTGCCAAAGGGCTGCGTATCGTCCAATCCCTTGGCACGCCGATAGACCAGGTCGCGCTCCTCTCGGTTAAACGGCAGTTCCTCGGTATCACTGGCAATAAAGTACTGGCGTATCTCGGGACGAATATACTCCAAGCCATAGCGTATATAGGCGGCCACGGGATACAGGCGATTAAGCACATGGGGGCTGAACCACAAATCGTAAAGCCCTACCAGTGCGTAAATTCCAAGCAGCGCAGCTATAAAATAGGCTGGCAACCAGTGCACAATGGCCAGGTAAAGGCTGAGCGGGAATACCACCAAAGTGATAATCCAAAACGTTTTCTGCATGGTTGTCATTCGTGAACGGCCTTTATGATAGACGTGGCTGGGATGTCATTGTGCGCATTTACGCAACGCCTAGTAAAACATGCTCTTAAACTGATCGCGCCACTCTTTCCAAATCCGATGATCACCCTTTAAACCAAGAAGACCTTCTTTGACTTTGGACACGCCGAAGCCCCAGACCTCTCCGACTTCAACGTGAGGCGGCATGGCCAGCTCACCGGAACTGACGATCGCATCGATGATAAAAGGTTTGTCTGAAGCCATGGCCTTAGCAATGGCGGGTTCTATCTCATCGGCATGCTCGACTCTCACACCCTCGCCGCCGCAGGCTCGAGCGTAAGCGGCAAAATCCGGATTTGTCAGCCCCGTGGCATCGAGACTTTTGACCAAACCCGCGACCTGCATTTCCATTGCGACAAAACCGAGTTCACTGTTATTAAACACGACGACTTTAATCGGCCAGTTATAACGTACGGCGGTCACAAAGTCGTTCATGGACATGCCAAAGCCGCCATCACCGCAGAGGGCCCATATTTGTCGATTCGGGTATAGCGCAGCGGCACCCAGAGCGGTGGGCAAACCCGGACCTAATGAACCGTGATTAAAGCCGCCCACCATGCGCCTGCCTCCCGCCATACTCATATTGCGTGCCGTCCAGATCGTGCACTCTCCCACATCGATCGCGAACAAAGCATCATCAGAGGCGGCGTCGCTGATGGCTTTGGCTATTAGCTGCGGATGCAGGGGTTCATCTGTTCGAGACAGGCTTGCCTCCTTGTCCTGATGTGCCAACCATTTGTCGCGCATGCCAATCAGGTGATCCCGAAACTTAGCTGATTTAGCCTCTTCGCCAAGCATTGGAATCAAGCCGCGAACGGTTTCGCCCACATCGCCAATCAAACCTAAGGTCACAGGCGCTCTACGTCCAATATGATCGACGCGAGTATCAACCTGGATGATCGGTCGGCCGTCGGGTAAAAATTCGCTGTAGGGAAAGTCCGTTCCCAGCATCAACAGCACATCACAATCATTGACCGCATGATAACCGGCTGGATTGCCGATATTGCCCGTCATACCGACTACTGGTCCATCGCTGTATTCAAATATGTCTTTTGCGCGCAGAGTGTTACCCACTGGCGCAGCCAGCTTGTCGGCGAGGGTCAGTACATCAGCCTTGGCTTCTCGGCACCCTATGCCACAGTAAACCGTTACACGTTCGCCTTCTGACAATATCTTCGCTGCCTGTTGTAGCTGCTCTGGTGGGGGCGCAAAGGCGGGTATGTGATGTACCAGTGGATGGGTGAAGTGCTCACCAGCAATGTCTTTGGGAAATACATCCGAAGCCACTTCGATTCGCACGACAACGCGTTCCGTCAGCGCTTTTTGTACGGCGATCTCGACCATACGCGGTACCTGGGCTGGTGTTTCAATCACCGCCTGGTACGCGCAGACATCATCGAATACTTTGGTCAAGTCCATTTCTTTATGGAAATCACTGCCGCGCTGAGCCGTCGGGACTTGACCGGTGATTGCCACCACCGCCCCACCCTCTTTTTGGGCGTTATAAAGCCCGTTAATAAGGTGCAGCGCACCGGGGCCTGCGGTCCCTGCGCAAACGCCAATCGCACCCGTGAGCTCAGACTGTGCAGCAGCGGCGTAGGCGGCGTGCTCCTCATGGCGCACCGTGATCCAGTTGAAGCGAGGATCTTTGATCGCCTGCAATACGAACGGATTGATAACGTCGCCGACCATACCAAAGATGTCTCTGGCGCCCGCTTCAGCCAGAACGTCCAGTATCGCCTCAGAAATGCTGCGTGCCATAAACCTGCCCCTTACGAGTAACGGAAAGAGATTCCGTTGATTCACCCAATTATAGGCTCATCATCAGAAAACCGGTAAGTGCGGCATAGTTCGGCGAGAGTGTTGGCACGGCAGATGCTCGCACTTCATCGAGCAGGCGAACGTAACCCCGGTAAAACTGCCAGGACGGCATAGGTTTGTATTCCAAATCAGCCACCTCGAGATACTGAATAATGCCTTTGGCGGTGGTCGGTTTCACAAACGCTTCTTGAGTTGGGGCAAAATAGAAGGGAACCACAGAGATCACCGCCCATTTCGCGAGACGATGATGGGCCAACATACCCAGCATCTCATCGAATCCCTGCCGCTTGCGGCGTCCATACAAGCGCTTCTCAACCGCGTCGCTAAGCACCTGGCGTTCAGCTGAATTCAAGGCGCCAACGAATTCGCGAAACCGGGGTTTTTCGAAGCGCGAGACCATAGAGGAACGACTGACGATTTTTACTAGCGCTTCTACAATTCGCTCCGGACGGCTGAAATTCTCCGGAGCGAGGCTAGCCTGCGTGAATTCAGTGAGTTTTTCTATGTTGTGCTTTTTTTTAATTGGCTCGAGTTCTGGATCGGCGAACCCACCGGGGTAGCGCTGCAGAAAACTGGCCTCGGCCTGTCGAAGCTTGTCGTGGTTCATTGCTAACTCCTGCGGTATCGGATGGGCCGCCCATGCAGTGAAGGCGAGTCAGCTCAAATGGTGTGTGTATGAGTCTGACTCGTCAAGCTGGTAAACCTGTACCGACCTATGAACAGCTAAAGAAGCCTTAAGCAAACAATCCTCCATAGCGGGCTGCACGAAACACAGTCGCTAATGGACAATCGCTGCGCTTTTCGGGAGTGTCGGTGCCAAAAAATGGACGCTGTGCTGGCCTTGATTTTGTGTTTGTCGCCGCGGGCCATGCTTCTGGCGTTTACCGCCATCCTGGTTGTTCCTCGACTCCGATATCGTGCATGTCAGAGGACTACAATCATGAACATTACGTTGAACGGTAAGAATGAGGCGCGAGTGCGCGAGGCGATGCGGCGTAGAGCTGAATTGCTGCGCATGAGAACAGCTCAGATGCCGCGAAACTATCGCGAAGAACTGGAGCGAGTGAATAGGATCATTGCCGCCGCCGTGTCGCATGCAGTCCACATGGGATCTGGCGGACGTTAATTCATCCAGGTAACACATTATGGCGTACACAAATCAGTGCGTCCGTTGAGGGCACAGTCAAGCTACGGTTTCACCGATGCTTTTACACGGCGGTACCGACTTGGTAAGGCGCGAGCTATCAGTTAGAATGTGGTTAAGGTGCGAAAAGATTGAAATCTCATCGCGATAAAGCCTTAACATTCAATGGTTTAGCCTGAAACTTTTTCGTCAATTATCGGTCGAAGTTTCAGGTCCATTAACGTGCGAGGTCACACGGAGAAGACGATGCAAGATAAAAGTGTCTACAACATGAACAATGCTGCCGTCGAGTCAGCGATCAGTACCAATAAGGTGCTGAAAAATACCTACATGCTGTTGGGGCTCACCCTACTATTCAGCGCTGTTACAGCGGGTATTTCCATTGCTGTAGGACTGAGTCAGGGCGCTGCCCTGGTGCTCTTCCTGGTCGGTTTTGGCCTGCTGTTTGTAGTCAACAGAACAGCTGATTCAA
>JBCCNJ010000008.1:0-70888 GCA_039025905.1 Pseudomonadota bacterium
GGATACCGCTGCATTGTTCCCGATCTGATCGGTTATGGCTTTTCGGACAAACCCACGGATGTCGATCATCCTCTGTCATTTTTCGCAGAATGCATAGCGCAGACGCTGGACTGCGCCGGCGTCTCTAAATGCACACTCCTGGGCAATTCACTTGGCGGTGCCATCGCTCTGGCACTGGCGCTGGACGACCCCCAAAGAGTAAACAAATTGATATTGATGGCGCCGGGAGGGTTGAGCGAGCTCAGCGAATATCAGGCGATGCCCGGTATGCAAAAAATGTTTCAGGTGTTCGGGTCGGGCGATGCGGTCACAGCTGAGGTCATGAAGGATCTGTTTGCCAGCTCGCTTATGCACGATCCCGCGCACGCCACTGACGAACTCGTTGCCGAGCGCCTGCAGATTATGAACATCATGAACGGCCACGTGATGGCAACCATGTCGGTTCCCGTTCTAACGCAGAGCCTGGGTGATATCCAATGTCCGGTGCTGGCTTTTTGGGGTTTGGACGAGAAAATGATGCCGGAGAACGGTATCATGGCGCTCGCTCGCAATATCCCTCGCATTCGTATGGTGCTGGTGAGCAACTGCGGGCACTGGGTGATGGTAGAGCACGCTGAGATGTTTAATCGCAGCTGTCTGGATTTTATGGAAAACGGATAAGCGGGTTGATACTTGGTCAGCTCGTGCGGAGCTGGCATGCAGAAAAACCGACTGGGCAAATCATCAATAGTGGTTTCCGATATTTGTATGGGAACCATGACCTTCGGCAGTCAAACCGATGAGGCTGAGTCCTTTCGCATTATGGATATGGCCCATGACGCGGGCATCGACTTCTTCGATACCGCGGAAATGTACCCCGTCCCACCCGATGCGAAATACGCTGGCGAAACCGAGTCGATTGTCGGGCGCTGGTTAAAAACCAAGGACCGCGCGTCGATTATTCTCGCCTCCAAGGTGGCTGGCCCCAGTCATGGTTGGTTTGAGGCACCCCTACGCGGGAGCAAAACGGGGCTTGATCGACATCACATCGTCAGGGCAGTGGAGGGCAGCCTGAGGCGTTTGCAGACGGACTACATTGACCTCTATCAGACGCACTGGCCCGATGCGGATTTCCCAATGCAGGAGACGCTGGAAGCTCTCGACGAGTTGGTCCGCTCGGGCAAAGTTCGAATTCTGGGTTGTAGTAATGAGACCACCTGGGGACTGACTAAGAGTTTGGGTCTGTCCGAGCATTACGGTTTTGCGCGATTTGAGACAATTCAAAACAATTTTAGCTTGAATAACCGCCGCTTTGAGGACGAACTGGCGCAAGCCTGTCGACAGGAGTCGGTAAGTCTGATCCCTTATTCCCCATTAGCCGGAGGTGTGTTGTCCGGTAAATATAACGACGGTGCGAGGCCGGTCGGCGCGCGTTTCACAAACTACCTCGAGGCCAGCGAGCGCCAGCAACAGATGGCCGCGCGTTTCGTGAATGAGCGATCTCTAGAGTCAACCAAACGGTTTCAAGCGCTAGCCGATGACGCCGGCATGTCGATTGTGACAATGGCAACTGCGTGGTCCAAGCAACATGACTTTGTGGCGTCGACCATCGTCGGTGCAAGCACGGCTGAACAGATGCCAGAAATTTTGGCTGCGGCTGACATCATCCTGGACGAAGCGCTGTTGCTAGAGATTGACAAGGTATCGAAGGACATCTTGTATCCCATGGGCTAGTCCATCCGCACTGAGAATGCGCATCGGTTGATGCCTCTAAGGAATAGAGTGCTATCGTTGCAGGGCTGCCGGGTTAGGCCCTGCGACTCAGTAGGCAAGGGAGCCGGCCTCATGTTCGAAAAGGATTGTCATGGAGTCACCTGTGACACAAGCTAAGGGCTCACACGGCACCTTTTACGCCATTATCGCCAACCTCATCTGGGGTGTGGCGGCGCTTTACTGGATTGAAACAGAACCTGTACCGGCGTCTGATCTGGTGGCACACCGAGTCATCTGGTCTCTGCCGGTAATTCTAGTATTTCTATGGTTGATGGGTGATGGGCGTCTGTCACTCGCGCTCTCGCGTTTTCGCGAGCGCCGCACGCTGCTGATCATGGGAGCTTCTGCTTCGCTGAGTGCGCTTAACTGGGGCATATTCATGTGGGCAGTGACCCATGGACAGGCTGCAGAAGCCAGTCTCGGTTACTTCTTGCTGCCGCTAATCAATGTTGTCATCGGGATGACGGTGTTTCGCGAGTCCATCGATCGGGCTCAGCAAATTGGCGTTGGCTTGGCGGTACTCGCTATGGTGTTGCAGTTCATCTTTCACCCCGGGCTACCAGTCGTGGCACTGTCGCTTGCGCTGAGTTTTGCTCTGTATGGCGCTATTCGCAAGGGTGTCAACGTAGAGTCATCAGAAGGATTGCTTGTGGAAATGGCATTGCTGGCACCTTTTGCACTAGGCTGGTTGCTGCTGAGTGGGGGTGGTGGATTGGGTGATTATGGAATGAAAGTGGATATGTTCCTGCTGGGCAGCGGCCTTATGACCGCCCTTCCGCTGATAGCCTATGTTGCAGCGAGTCGTCTGCTGCCTTTGACCATGCTTGGCTTGGTGTTTTACATCGGACCCAGTGTTCAACTTTTGGTCGCGCTGTTTGTACTGGGTGAGCCCTTTGACATGGTGCAGATGATAGCATTTGCACTTGTCTGGGTTGGGCTGGCCGTGGTGACTACACATAATATGAAAGTGGCCAGAGCTCAGCGTCGCTATGTGACAGGTGGGGCGCGATGAAGTCGTCTGTAGACCATGCCTCATTGTTTGAAGGTAAGACGCTGCGATGTGCTTTGCTGCTGATGGCTTTAGCGGTCTCCGCCGGGTGTGCTGGCAATCCAGCAGATGCATCCACTACCGCGCAAGATTTTCGTCCTGATGAACGACCGTTGGCGAAGACCCTGGTTTATGACTGTAATGGTTACGAATTTACGGCGAGGTTAGGTCCAGGCGAAATGGCCTTGTGGTTGCCGGATCGCTATGTGGTGTTGTCCCAGGTTAGAAGTGCGTCGGGTACCAAGTACCTCGAGGGTGATATAGAGTTCTGGAGCAAGGGTAACGAAGCGATGCTAACGGTTGGCGCTGAGCAGCACTTTAACTGCGTCCTAAGACCCGAGCGAGTGCCCTGGGAAGATGCCCGTCGCAGAGGCGTCTCGTTTAGAGCCACAGGCAATGAACCTGGGTGGTATTTGGAAATTCAGGTTGACAAGCATTTGCTATTTGTCGGTGATTACGGAATGCAGCGTGTGGCAACACCTTACTCCGGCGTCACTGAGGATGGTGACACGCGTCGCTATCTTGCGACCACAGAATCTAACCAGCTTGAGATTGAAATCACCGATGAAGCGTGTGTGGACAGTATGTCCGGTGAGGTGTTTCCTTCCCAGGTGACTGTCACGGTAAACGCCGATATCTATCACGGTTGCGGGCGCGATCTGGAATATCCCTGGCAATAGCGAGAGTCGCGCACCTCTGGCGTTAGGCTCTATTTCTTATCATAGACTTTCGTAATCAAACTCGGTTGATTGAGGTCAACGTGCGGGCGTTAAGCTCATCATACACTTGTCCCTAGTGGTGCCGTTTTCGGTGTGCCGCGACACTTTATTTGTAAGGGAGAGATCTTGATGAGAAATGCGATTTTATCTGCATTGATATTTGTGATGAGCGCTACAGGCATGAGTGCCAACGCCTACGAGAAAGGGGACTTTGTCCTGCGTGCTGGCGCAGTCACTGTGGATCCAAACTCGGATAGCAGTGACATTAACCTGCCCGGTGTACCGACACTAGAGGCCGAGGTTGACGATGACACCCAGCTTGGCATCATTCCGATGTACATGATGACTGAGCACGTTGGCTTGGAGCTGCTGGCGGCTACGCCATTCAAACACGACATATCGCTCAAGGGCCAGGGAGTCGACCTACCGGCCGCATCCACTAAGCATCTCCCCCCCACGCTCAGTGTTCAATACTATCCTCGCGGGGGAGAAAGTGGCTGGCAGCCCTATTTAGGAGTAGGCGTCAATTACACGATATTCTTCGATGAAAAGACTACCCGACAACTGGATGAAACGTTAAATATGATCCTGGGCGCAAATGACGTCGATTTGGAGCTCGACAATTCATTCGGGCTCTCTGCACAGGCGGGTCTGGACTTCCCGCTCTCAGATAACTTTGGGATCAACCTATCTGTGTGGTACATCGATATCGACACCAATGCTACCGTGAAGACGGACGTTGGAAACGTGGACTTCAAAGTCGATATAGACCCTTGGGTTTATAATATTGGCATCGCCTATCGCTTCTAGTTCGATCGTCAATTAAGTGAGTTGACTCGCCTCGTCCGCTAGCCCACCGGAGTGGGCGAGGCCAAGCCTGTGCCCGTACGCCTTCATGTGTGGAAACAACTAAACCGTCGCGCCAATTGATAATTACAAGTGCGATTTAGCTCAAATAAAAAAATCAGACGTCCGCCGTCGAATAAACCACAAGCTCTGTGTCTTCAGTGGTGATGCTGTGGATAGTGCGCCCCGTCCAATTGATGTAAGGCAGGCTCTGTGTGGTGTGCATGGTTCTCGTGGGTGGCTGTGATAGCCAAGGTGTAGATCCCGGATACGATGAGCGCGAGCCCTATAGTTACCTTGAAACCTCGCTGTCTCAGAAAAGACTGCAAATGCGCAGCTCCCGCGTGAGCAGCTAGCATGGCAGGTAATGTGCCAAGGCCAAAGAATAGCATTATCAGCGCTGATGTGGCCGCATGTTGGGCTGTGGTCGCCCAGGCCAGCGCGCTGTAAATCAGCCCGCAGGGCATCAAACCCCAACCAGCACCTACCGCCAGAGCCTGCCACCAATGTCGAACCGGTAGCCAGCGCGCTGAAAACCGCTGCACCGGCTGCCAAAGAGACGCGCCGGCTTTTTCCAACAGCATGATTCCGTGCCACCAGTTACCGATATAGAAACCCATGGCGATCAGCAATATACCTGCCAAATAGCGCAGGCTCATTGTCCATGCGCTGAATTCGATACTGCCCGCGGCGAAGCCCAGTACTGCGCCCAGCATGGAATAGCTGAGGATGCGACCGAGATGATATGACACGCTAACAGCATTAGAATGGTGGCCTCCGAACCCCAAGGCTGAGCTAATTCCGCCGCACATGCCTAAACAGTGGCCTGCTCCCGCAAGTCCGAGTGCGAATGCACTGATAAAGCTTATCTCGTTCAAGGTGGCCCTGGCCTCGAACTCGGTTGCTCAGACTCAGACGGCGTTTCCTCATCTGCTAATATCCGCCAAGCCTCTTTATCCATATCGTCGTACTGGCCGTTGTTGATAGCCCAAAGCAATAGTTTGATCGTGATGGCACAGAATACCAAGGCGATGGGAACGAGCAGATACAGGCTATCCATGGCCTGGTCTCCATTGAGTTTCGGCACTAACGCGACTCAAACGCAGTGAATTTAGAACGACAAGTAGCGAGCTCGCGGACATACCCACCGCTGCCAGCCAGGGTGGTACAAACCCCATGGCCGCAAGAGGAATTGCGCAAATATTATAGCCGAGGGCCCAGCTTATATTTTGCAACATCACCCGTCGGCACTGTCTCGCTTTTTTGTAAGCGACGCAGATCAGATTGAGATCGTCTCGAAGCAAGACAAAATCGGCCTGCGCACTGGCGAGGTCGGCGGCGCCTGCAACGGCGAACGACACATCAGCTAAGCTCAGGACGGGCGCGTCATTGAGGCCGTCGCCGACCATAGTGACGACGAGTCCTGATTCTTGCAGCGTTTCTACGTGTGTCATTTTTTGCTCGGGGCGGAGCCCGCATGCGTAGTGGCTTAGGCCAAGTTCTTGCGCCATCAACGCGCCATTGTTTGAGCTGTCACCTGTAAGCAATTCTACGCAGAAGCCATCTGCCATCGCCTGCTGTACGGTGCTGGTTGCCTCGGGTCTGACCCTGTCGCGCAGCCCGATCCAGGCCAGCGGCTTTTCAACGCGACACAAAGCGACCCAGTACAGCTCTGTAGATGGGGCATATGGTAAGCTCAGTGCGATCGTTCTGCAGAAGGATTCGCTGCCGATGCGATAAGTCTGCCCAGAGAGCTCCCCTTGTAAGCCAGCACCTACATGGTAGCTGACCTGGTCCATTCCCTTGGCCATGCGCAGATTATTGAAGGCACCGGAGACAGGGTGACGTGAGTGCGCCTGCAACGCCGCGGCGATCTCCAACACCTGTTGCTCAGAAAAAGTGTCCAGCGTTACCACGCTGTCGATGACCAGTTCTGCGCTTGTCAATGTACCGGTTTTATCGAAGATAAGATGCTTGCTCCGGGATAAAGACTCCAGCGCGTCCTCGCTGCGTATGATGATGCCATTGCGTCGCAGAGCGCCGGCAGCGCTCGCCAGAGCCGCCGGTGTTGCCAACGCTAGCGCACAGGGGCAGCTAATGACGAGTACGGATAACATAATCCAAAAGGCCTGCTCGGGTGCCAGTTGGTGCCATACCAGCCAGGTAGCAATACTGATCAATAAAATTGCGGCAATAAACCACGACGCAACACGATCTGCCAGACGAGCCAGTGCCGGTTTCTGTGCCTGGCCCCGATCCACAGATCGCTGCAGCTCGGCGAGTCGGCTGTCCCGGTAGGTGCACACAACGCGTGCCTGTAGGGAGTTTTCAACATTGATTGTGCCGGCGAACACGGTGTCGCCTTCGACGACGGTGCGGGGCTGATATTCGCCGTTAAACGCGTCTTCCCTGACAGCGCTTTCGCCCGCAGTGACACAGGCGTCAATGGGTACGGTCGCGCCTGCAGGTACGAGAATGCGATCACCTACGTTAACTTGCATGCGAGGTATGGCAACCCAGCTGTCTTCCCTCTGGACCGAGACTGCATCCGGCAGAGCGTCCTGGGCTTGCCACCAGTTTGCGTCCTGAAGATGCCGTGCCCGGCGTTCCAGAAAGCGACCCAGGAGCAGGAAGAATGTGAACATAACAACCGAGTCAAAATAAACCTGACCACTGCCTGTAACAGTGGCCCAGATACTCGCCAGCCATGCCATGCCAATTGCCAGCGATACCGGCAGGTCCATGACCAACGTGCGTCTGATCAAGTGTCTCCATGCGCTGATGAAAAAGGGTCGCGACGCATAGATGACAACAAAGCTTGCAACCAACAAACTGACCCAGCGCAGCAAACCCTGGTGACTGCTCTCGATACCTTGAATGTCACCGGCATGCAGCGCTATCGCAAACATACCGACCTGCATCATGCCAAGCCCGGCCACTCCCAGGCGTCTGAGCTCGCTGCGAGAGTCCTGCGCCAATTGCTCACGCTGTGCCCGCTGCTGAAACGGTCGCGCTCGGTAGCCCAGCGCATTGACCTCAGCGAAGATCTCACTTACCGATATATGCTTGGGCTGGTAGCGCACGCTCAACTTGCTGTGCTGCAGGTTTACGTTTGCACTGATAACCCCCGGCAAGCGAGTCAGAGAGCGTTCAATCAGCCAGGTGCAGGCAGCACAAGAGATGCCCCCCAGCAAGAAGTAAGCGACGCGCGCTCCCGTCGTGTCGACCTCTGAAAATGTTTGCAGTACTTCATCGTCATCGTAGATTCGGTAGTCATCCACGTTGCCGGCATGGTCTTCTTCAGGTTTTTCGTTGTACGTCGTGCGCTGCTGATAAAATTGATCGAGACCCTTGTTGCAAATTAATTGTGCGACGGCACGGCAGCCTGGACAGCACATGGCGCGTTCGCGACCATCAATATACAGGCTCAACTCAATCCCCGGAGGTATCGGGCTGCCGCAGTGATAGCAGGCTTCAGTCGCAGCCTGCGAGTTCGCGTCAATTTTTGATGCGGTCGCTGAAATCATAAGACTCGAGGTTGCCATCCAAGCGCCAACCGTTACTGCCTTCTAGATCTAAGGTCCAGTGCCATCTGGGCGCAACCGCAGTGGGCAATGGGCTCTGGTAGATGCCAGGCGCAATTCTGACCAGGCTCAACGCGATATCTTTATCGGCCTCCAGCGGGTGGGACAAAAGCAAATTTAGCGTATTGCTGCTCACCGGCCCACTAGTTCGCACCGTGATGTGCCTCTCGGTCACCCCCAGGCTGGCGCTGATACCCAGGTCCTCGCTGCGCTGTTTTTTTTCTAGCTGTCGGTTTATGGATAGCCCGACTTTGTAGTAGTCGTCCACGACGAGGTCATCCGCACCGTAGTTGGCGATAAACAGAGTCACCAGGCTCGCCACGACCACGCTCCCTGGCAACACGATCAGAAACCAAGGCCAGAACTGCTTGTACCAGGGTTCCAGGTCCTCATTCTGTACTATCGGTCGACTCATATTGGGTTCATCTTAATGGTTCAGTGCATGCTGGCTCAATCTATAGCGGTTCTATGCGTGCGACCTCGTTAGAGTGGCTTCATAAAGCGCGATTCTGCCTTTGCTTTCAGAGATGGGTTGGCTGCCGCGGTCGCAATGAAATCGAGTTCAGTACTCGTTTTAGAGAGCTCGCCAGGATTGGCGATGACGCGCAGCGTTATGGTACGCATCTCGCCGCCATCCACCTCGTATTGGGTTGCGCCGATGATCTCAGCGCCTGCGATGCCATCAATGCTAATCGTAAACTGATGTGCAGCATTATCCTTATTGGCCAAATGCAGTGTATAGATATTCTCGATATCACCGCTATCTGTCACGATGTAAAGCTCGGTACGATCTCGCAGTGCGGTAAGTTCTACCGGCACGCGTCCAAAAAAGTAAAGGCCGAATACGAGGATCATCGCTATCAGCACTGTGCAGTAGCCTAGAACCCGTGGCCGCAGCCAACGGGTAGTGCCACCGCTGAGTTCGTGCTCGCTGGTGTATCGGATCAGTCCACGCGGATATTGCATTTTGTCCATGACCGAATCGCAGGCATCGACACATAATGCACAGCCGATGCACTCGTATTGCAGACCATGGCGGATATCAATTCCCGTGGGGCATACCTGCACGCAGAGCTCACAATCGATGCAGTCGCCTACCTGCAGTTCGTTGTGGGCGATATCCCTCTTGCGAGAACCCCGTGGTTCACCGCGTCCGCTGTCGTAGGACACAATCAACGTGTCCTGATCGAACATCACTGATTGAAAACGCGCGTAGGGACACATGTAGACGCATACCTGCTCCCGCATCCAACCTGCATTGATGTATGTGGCAAGGGTAAAGAACACGGTCCAAGACCCGGCCCACATCCCAGCGGAAAGAGTGAACAGCTCTGGAAGGAGTTGCCTTATGGGTGTGAAGTAGCCAATAAACGTGATGCCAGTCACTAGCGCAACGAATAGCCAAGAACAATGCTTGAGGCCTTTGCTTACAATCTTCTTTGCAGACCACGGTGCCTTATCCAGCTTGATCCGCTGATTGCGGCTGCCCTCAATTCTTTGCTCCAGCCACATAAAAATACTGGTCCAGACGGTCTGTGGGCAGGTGTAACCGCACCAGATTCTGCCAAACAGGTTCGTCACGGTGAACAGTGCAAAGGCTGATATGATCAGCAAAAAGGCAAGCATGGGGAAGTCTTGCGGCCAGAACGTCAGCCCCAAAATATAGAACTTTCGCGCCGGCAGATCGAACAGCACAGCCTGCCTCCCGTCCCATTGCAGCCAGGGCAAGAGGAAGTATCCCAAGAGTAAGGGCCAGCCGCTAAACAGCCGAACTCGCTGAAAGAAACCCTCGATCTTGCGCGTGTAAATTTTTTCACGATGCTGGTAGAGGTCAATCTCTCCCACTTCTGCGGGTGCAAGCTCTTGCAGATCGACCTGTTCGTTGGCGGACATGGTGCGTGTTTGAATCCTATGCTCTTACCCGGGCTAGTCGTCACTCATACACGGGTGTTGTGCTGTATGGCCTACTGGTCGGACAAGCCGTACACGTATGCCGACAAAATGTGGATCTTGTCGTCGCTCAATGTGTCCTGGAAAGCGGGCATCACGCCGTTGCGGCCAGCTCTTATTGAATGAGCTATCTGGGCTTCGCTGCCACCATATAGCCAGATGCCATTGGCAAGATTGGGTGACCCCAGCGCCTGATTACCTTCGCCCTCCGTGCCGTGGCAAGCAGCGCAGTAAGTCTGGTATACCTCCTCACCGGCAGCGACTTGGGCGGGGTCAGCAGTGTTCCCGTTCAGGTGCAGCAGGAATTGTGTGACATCAGCGATGCCCTGGTCATTGATTATGCCGGCCCAGGCGGGCATTGCCGCTATGCGACCGTTGATCAAGGTGGCTTTAATCGTGTCGGCATCACCACCGTAGATCCAATCGTTATCGGTGAGATTGGGAAAGCCATAGCGACCACGCGCATCATCGCCGTGGCATTGAGCGCATTCATTAGCGAATAGGCGCATACCCATTTTCCTGACAGCGGGGTCTTGAGCTATATCCTCAACCGGTAGCGCGAGGTAGCGACTGCGCAAGTCTTGGTAGCGCGCGTCCGCCTCAGCGACCCGGTTGTCGTACTGCCCGACCTGGGTCCAACCGATAAGCCCGGGAAAGTTTCCGAGACCGGGGTAGATGATGAGATAACCCACGCCCCATACAATGGTGATAATAAACATATAAAACCACCAGGCTGGAAGTGGGTTGTCATACTCCTCGATACCATCCGCTACGTGACCGGTCGTTTTGTCTGGGGTCTGTGAGCCGGTTTTGCGGTTGGCCAACAATACCCAGGTAATCAACACCAGGGTGATGACAAAAAGGACAATAATCCAGTAGCTCCAAAAACTAGCCATGCTTGTTGTCCTCTTTCATACTTTCCTTGTTCAGTTCTTCATCTGCGAACGGCAGATTGGCGGCTTCTTCAAAGGATTTTTTTCGCTTCTTGCTATAGGCCCACAAGCACACACCTAGGAAGGCCAGCATTAGCAAAACCGTGCTAAATCCCCTCAAATCATTGATATCCATTGCGCTAGCGTCTCGTCTGCAGTAGCGTGCCCAGCTGTTGCAGATAGGCAACCAGGGCGTCAATTTCTCGCTTGCCGCTGACCACCGCTTCGGCGCCAGCGATATCCGCGTCGGTGTAGGGCACTCCAACTTTGCGCAGCGCCGCCATCTTGTCGCCTGTGATCTGCGCGTTGATCACATTGTCGAATAGCCAAGGATAGGCAGGCATGTTGGACTCGGGCACGACATCCCGAGGGTTGTAGAGATGGGCACGGTGCCAATCATCGCTATAACGCTTACCTACCCGCGCGAGATCGGGCCCCGTGCGTTTGGAGCCCCAAAGGAAGGGATGGTCGTAGACAAACTCACCGGCGACGGAATAGTGGCCATACCGTTCTGTCTCAGCGCGCAGGGGTCTGATCATCTGTGAGTGGCAGTTGTTGCAACCCTCCCGGATATAGATGTCGCGCCCCTCAAGTTCTAGTGCAGGCAGTGGTTCCAGCCCCGCAATCGGTGTATTCGTCTCTTTAAGAAATAACAAAGGCACTAGCTCAACTAGCGTGCCAAAACTCAGAGCAACGATGATAAGAATAATCATCAACCCCACGTTGCTCTCAATTACTTCATGTTTCATGCCAAACACCTCATGCGACAGACGGCATGGCAGGAGCCGCCTGGGGCTGTACGTCCTTCCTGCTGGTCATATACAGGTTGTAAGCCATCAGCAGCATGCCCGCGAAAAAGATAAAGCCACCTACAAACCTAACGAGGTAGCCTGGATAGCTGGCGGCGACAGATTCGATAAAACTATAGGTCAAGGTGCCGTCCTGGTTGTAGGCGCGCCACATCAGGCCCTGCATAATGCCGTTGACCCACATTGAAGCGATGTAGAGGACAGTACCGATGGTCGACATCCAGAAATGGGCGTTAATGAGACTGATGCTGTACATGCGGTCTCGACCAAACATGATGGGAATAAGATGATAGATGGCGCCGATAGAAATCATCGCAACCCAGCCTAGCGCACCCGAGTGCACATGGCCGATGGTCCAATCCGTGTAGTGCGAAAGCGAGTTGACGGTCTTGATCGACATCATCGGGCCTTCAAATGTCGACATGCCGTAAAACGAGAGGCTGACCACCAGAAATCGCAAGATGGGGTCGGTTCGCAGCTTATGCCATGCGCCTGACAGCGTCATGATACCGTTGATCATACCGCCCCACGAGGGCGCCAGGAGAATGATCGACATCACCATGCCCAGACTCTGAGCCCAATCGGGCAATGCGGTGTAGTGCAAATGATGAGGGCCCGCCCAGATGTAAACCGCTACCAAGGCCCAAAAGTGAACGATGCTTAGACGGTAAGAATAGACCGGACGTTCTGCCTGTTTTGGCACGAAGTAATACATGATGCCGAGAAAACCCGCGGTGAGGAAAAATCCAACGGCATTGTGGTCATACCACCACTGCACCATTGCGTCGACTGTGCCAGAGTAGATTGAATATGATTTCACCGCGGTGACCGGAATGGCCAGGCTATTGATGATGTGCAGCACCGCGACAGCAACAATGAATGCACCGAAGAACCAGTTCGCCACGTAGATATGGTTCGTTCTTCGTTTCATTATGGTGCCGAAAAATACGATTGCGTAGAGCACCCAAACCACGGCAATCAGAATATCGATAGGCCATTCTAGCTCCGCGTACTCCTTGCTGCTGGTAATACCCATCGGCAGTGTGATGGCGGCGCTGAGTATGACGATCTGCCAGCCCCAGAAGGTGATCGCCGCCAACTTATCCGATATCAAGCGAACCTGGCAGGTGCGCTGTACCACATAGTACGAAGTGGCAAATAGGGCGCTGCCACCGAAGGCGAAGATGACAGCGTTAGTATGAAGAGGTCGTAAGCGGCCAAAGGATAGCCAAGGCTGATCAAAATTCAGCGCTGGCCATGCCAGTTGGCCCGCGATGAGAACACCGACGAGCATCCCAACGATACCCCATACGACCGTCATTACGGTGAACTGACGCACCACCTTGTAATTGTAGGTGGGATGTTCCAAGGCAGTGTTAAGTTCGCTCATTCTTTAGTTCCATAAGGTTGCCATGGGCACTGGCTTATTCTCAAAACAGCCGGTTGCTTAGTCGGTAAATGCCGGGGCAGCGCCCAGATCCCAAAGAATGACCGAGCCCACCATCATGCAAATCAGTATGACCAGGGCCACGCCCACTACCGCACTCGAAAACAAAAATCCACGCTCTTCGGGAATGTTCATGACAATGGGAATGCCAAGGTAGAGCAGGTAGACGGACCAGCTGATGGCGCCGACGCCAATAAGCAGATCAATCCAAAGCAGGGGGTGGAAGCCAACCAGGCCAGCAATGAACAAAGGTGTCGCGGTCAAGCCAGCGATTACAATGCCTTTGGTCATGCTCGATTGAGCACCATAGGTATCAGACATCCAATGGATAAAGTAACCGATCGCAGCGACGGCGGCGACCATCGCAAAATAGAACAGAATACTGATGCGTCTAGCGCTTTCTACTGTAAGTTTGATGGGGTCGTCATCACCGACGCTCCAACCCACATGGCTGGTGCCGTAATACCAGGCAACCGCCGGCAAAATGGCAAAAATGCAGGGGTAGAGAAGCAGTATTCGAAGAGAGGGAGCGGGTAGAGTGGCGACAGTTTTCCACTGGGCGACTGGTTTTACCAACAGGCCGAAGGTATGTTGGATCATCTGGTGTAGCTCTCCCCACTATCGCCGTAATTAATGGTCTTAGCACTATGATAGTGGCTGAAATCGATAGAACCTTGATTTAGGTCAAGGAGGGGGATATCGGCAGGATGTGATCAGCTCATGTGGGCTAATGCTGAATATTGGCCAGGTTTTGCAAACCCCTGGGGTCCAAAATCTGGATTTCTTTGTTGTCGACAGAAAGAATCGCTAATTTCTGCATCCGACCGAAAACTCTGCTAACGGTTTCGACGGTGAGACCAAGGTAGTTGCCGATGTCGACTCGCGACATTGGTAGCCTGAAGTGGGTGGCGCTTAGCTTTCGCTTGGCGTTGCGAATCGAAATGCTCAACAACAGTGAAGCTACGCGCTCATCCGCTGAGTTTTTACTGAGTAAGGTTATCAACTGCTGGTCTTCGGTGATTTCTCGGCTCATGAGCTGAAAAAAATGCCGCTGCAGTGAGGGCAGCTTAGCACAGAGTTTTTCCAATGAAGAAAACGGAATCTCGCATACCGCAGAAGTCTCCAGTGCTTTTGCGGAGGAGGCATGGCGGTTGGTTCCAATACCATCCATGCCAAGGATTTCACCTGGAAAGTAGAAGCCAGTAACCTGTTCCTGACCGTCGTCAGTGGTGTTGTAGGCCTTTATTGCCCCCGATCTCACCGCATATACTGAAGAAAACGCGTCGTCTTGCCGATACAGATACTGACCTTTCTGTAGTGGCGTGCTGCGCTGGATGATGTTTTCGAGTCGCTCGACATCATCGGCCTCAAGCGTCAAGGGAAGACAAATACTGTTGAGTTGACAGTTACCACAATTGATTTGGTAATCGTGTACGCAGGCCTTCGGCTCTGATTTTTGCTTATTCTCTGACAAACGAATGTCCATAAATATGCTCCAAGCTCAAGCAGTTTGGTCTGCGCTGTGAAGTATAGTGTATTTTTATTTTCGCCTGAACCGCTCTGCTCGCATCAAAACCTAGTTACAATCCGCTTAGGAATATCCTCTGGATAAGGGTGCGCAGTAGGCGTCAAAGGTTCCACAAATGGTAGCGAGAAAGGGGCGACCTTGATCGGTAACGACAATGTGATGAGGGTCCATTGTGATCAGGCCGTCTGCCTCGAGAGCATGCAGCTTTGGCAGTTCTGATTTGAATGCCGCCTGAAAGTCGATACCGAACAACTCATTGCACTTTTCTAGATCCAGACGCAAATCAGATAGCAGTTGCGAGATGATATGCCCTCGCAATTTGTCTTCATCAGAGGCCTTGTGGCCACGAAAATCGGGTAATTGCTTGTTCTCTATCTGCTCATAGTAGTCCTGTAGGTCCGTGGGATTCTGAAAATGATAGTCACCCAGTCGACTGATGGCTGCCAAGCCCAAACCAATCTCATCCTGTGTCATTAACCCGGCGTAAGGGAGAGATCTCTGAGCCACTGAGCGCTCCAATTGGGCTGCCGGCGATCCGTCTGATGGCAGCACAAAATGATCCATACCCACGAGCCGATAACCGGATGCCTGCAGGGTTTGGCCGATTAAGAGTTGTAGCTTCAGGGTCGTTGCGGCCCCCGGCACTCGATGACCGTCGATATTGCGCTGACTGCTAAACTGCTCAGGCATATGACGGTAGGGATGATACGCTACACCGTCAGGCGCAAGTGAGACCACCTTGTCCAGTGTATCGGTCATGCTATCAATATTTTGTTCAGGCAAGCCGTACATCATGTCAAAGGTAAGGTGCTCGAAGCCCTGATCCCGGATGGCGTCAACATGCATAGCGATACTGGCAAATGACTGTGTGCGATGGATCGCCTGTTGCACGCGCGGATTGAAGTCCTGAACCCCGAGTCTAATTTGCTTGAAGCCGACTCCTCGCAGCAGGGCCACTGTTGCAGAGCTCAGAGACCTGGGATCAAGCTCTATGGAATGTTGTTCTAGTCGCGGGGAGAGCAGCCGAAAACAACGAGACACCAGATACATTAGCTCAGTCATCTCCGCATTATCCAAATATGTGGGTGTGCCCCCGCCCCAGTGCAGGGAGCGGACAGGTCGAGATTTCCCGATCAAATTGGCCTTGAGTTCGATTTCCTTGGCCAATGCTTGCAGGTAGCGCCTGGTCACGCCGCGCTCACGGGTTACGACTCTATCGCAGGCGCAGAAGTGGCATGCGTCGCTGCAAAAGGGTATTTGAACGTAAAGAGATAGGGGGGTTTCCCGATCATCTTGACCTGCCTGGGAGTCCAGGTAGTCGTTCCATTCGACGTCGTCGCGAAATTGGGTTGCGCTGGGGTAGTAGTTATTGATGGCCCAATTCGTGGAGTATTTTGCAGATAATCGGTCGATTACCCGATCAGCAAGCGGCTCGGCTCTGATGTTCTCAGGCCTGGAGAAGGTGGCCATGGCTTAGATTCGATATGCACACGATAGTGGCAGACGATAGCAAGCGCCGTTCACGCTGGCCTTGATGCAAATCAATGCACTGACGGTACGTAGTAGGTGATAGCGACGGCCAAGCTTGCGCGCTAATAAAGCTCACTAAGTTGTCAGGAATCCAAGCAGCTAATTCAAACAGCTAAATCAAAAACTAGCTGAACCAACTAGCCGAGTGCCGCGACGCTCTTTATCAGCATTCTTACCAACTCGGCCTGCCGCGACACGCCGGTTTTGGCGAAAACAGCCTTGAGCTGGGCCCTAGCCGTGTTCGGTGAAATATTTTGGGCGCTCGCGACCTCCGCGAGACTCAGGCCCCTTGTCAGCAGAATGGCCACATTGGCTTCTGCAGGCGTTAAGTCATACAGCTCCGCCAGCGTTTTTTGTGATGCCGATTCACCTTCATCGGGGTCACTGATGAAAACGGCTGCACAGGGCCCGCTGCCCCCTTCGCCCCAATCAGACAGGGGCACTGGGCGCACCACGAGTCCCATATCCGATTGCCCGGGCTGCCTCGGCACCCGTAGTGCTTTCACAACGGCTGTTTCGCCAGCCAGTTGCGCTGCGATGATGCCCGCCAGCGCATGCTGCAATGCTCTGTCACTTTCCCGGCTCGCCAGATGTAAACGACTATCGCGCAGTGTCAGTCCATCCCGCCTCTTCAGCAGTGCTGTTGCCATGGCGTTGTTGGCGATTAACTGACCTTGCTCATCGAAGATGAAGGTGGCGACGGAAAGCTGATCGACCGCGCCCGCATAGATGTTCCGTTCCGACTGGGTTTGATGCAAGCGCGCATAAATTGCCAGAGCCTGGCGAAGATGCGGTGCGATCAGCGACAGCGTCTCGCGCGCCGTGTTGTCAAAGTTTGGTGCGTTTCGCTCTCGGGAGACGCGCAATCGCGCTATCAAACCACCTGGCTCACCGATATCGATACCCAGAATTCGGAACAAGCCCACTGGCTCTAGATAGTGCTTGTAATAGTCTGACTCGATTAAAGCCTTGTCCGATATCAACTCGTCCAAACTCACAAGCTGATCCAGCGGCAAATTGATAAAGGGATCGAGTGAAAAAAACTCTTCGCGGTAAGCGGTAACCTGCCAATCTTCAGGGTCGGCCAGTGAGGCATCTCCCGGACCATCTACTGACTCAGGCTTTACGCTGTTGAGGATGATACCCGGATCGCCAGCGGTTGGCGGCCGCAGTACCAAAGACACGACACGAGCGTCGAGTGCCACGCGCAGCGCAGGCAGAGTACTACTCCAGGGAGGGTGCTCAATCGCGCCTCGATAGATATCGTGAACGAGTTGGTCGTAGTGCTTAAATTCGGGTGATAGCCCCATGGCGGTTCGATCCGTACAGCCCGGACATTATTTTTCTATGGAAGATAGATCCTCGGCCACCTCGACCAGTCTTTTTGGTCGGCCGACGCCCCAGCCCTGGAGAAAATCAACGCCGATTTCCCGCAACTTGCCGACGATATCATCATTCTCGACAGATTCGGCAATCGTCTCCTGACCCAGGAAATGTGCCAGGTCATTAATACTGCGGGCGATGGCGTAGTCATTGCGATTCTTGTGGATGTTGGTCACGAAGCTGCCATCTATTTTGACATAGTCGACGGGTAGCTCACGCAGGTAGTTGTGGCTGGCGAGTCCAGTGCCGAAATCATCGATGGAGAACTTGCAGCCGATGTTGCGAAACGCGCGCACGAAATCAGCGGCCTTGACCAGATTGGAGATGGTACCCGTCTCAGTAATCTCGAAACAAATCTTACTGGTGCCCACTCCATACTCGGAAATCTGCTCAAACAGATAATCCATAAAGCTGTCATCGGTGACGCTGGTGCCCGACAGGTTGATAGACAAGCTGGGGACGACCTTTTGTGCATCCATCAATTTACTCACCCAGCTGAATGCCTCCTTCACCACCCAGCGATCTACCAGGCTCATGAAGCCATAGCGCTCGGCTGAGAGAATGAAATCCTGGGGGGATGCTAGCGTACCATCCTTATTTTTAAGCCCCAGCAGCAGCTCAAAGTGCATCTGGTCAACCACGTCGCCGTCAATGTTGGTTTGCACAATCGGCTGTGCCTGCAGCACGAAGCGATCGGTGGCCACTGCCTGCTCGAGATCCCGCTTCACCTGAAGTTTGTCCTGGGTGTAGCTGCTGGCTGATGACTGGTCTTCCTCGTACTGCACCACTGCGTTGCGCCCCTGTTCCTTGGCCAGGTGCATTGTGGTTCGAGCTGTATTCAGAATTTGGCCCACATCGGGGGAGTGTTCCCTAATGGGAACAACGCCAATGGATACTGTGAAGCTAATTCTCTCGCCTTCAATGTCGACACTGCTAGCTTCGATGTCGCGCCGGATTTTCTCCGCCACCTGCATGGCCTGTTTCGTATTGCGATCCAGTAGCAGAACGCCAAAACTGTCGGATTCGATCCTGGCTGATGATGCCTTTTTGCTGTGCAGCTGAGCCAGTAGACGGGCGAATTCCAGCAGGACTTGATCGCCGTGCACGCGATCGTAGACCTCGTTCACCAATCTGAATTGATCGATATTGAGGTAGAGAACGGAATGCTGCGAGCGTTTTTTCTGGGCATGTCGCAGTGCGCGACCCATCTGGTCCAGAAAGGTGACGCGATTGATCAGCTTGGTCAGGGAGTCGTGATTGCGGGCAAAGCTTAAGGTCTTTTGAACGTGTTCGAGAGTTTGATACAAACTCTTGTCGACTACCGAAAGCTGATCGGCCGGTGCTGGCGGCTGCATACCTCGACTGAGATGTCGCGCAAGCTGAATATTGCTGATATCGGCCACTTTCTGGCCGCGCTCATTAACGAAGATATAGCGATCACGTTCCTCACTGACCCAGGCAAGCTGCATCCTGGATTTCTGCCCCTCTTTGTTACGATAGGTCAGCCACGTGCCTTTCTCCATCTGTTCCACGCGCATGACCCAGCGACGCAGCCTGGGGAGGTCTTCTATCTTAGCCCGTACCTGGGCTGGCTCTACAGGCTCGTCAGTCGCCGTGCTCGCAAAGTCGCCGAATTCAACATCGCGCTCGCCAGCGATTATGTCGCGCAACTCCCGTAAGGTGGATTGATGGGCCACGTTAGTAGGTAAGCCTGTGGCAATCTGTTGCTCGATCATGTCGATCAGGGATCCTGCTTCGAGACCGCGCTGTGTGATTATCTCGTCGTTATCGTCGGTTTGGTCACGCTCTCCCAGCCATATTTTGAGCTGCTCGAGCATGCCAATCTGTTCCTGCCAGTTCTTGCTTTCGGCCCCGTCCTTGACGTGGGTTAGCACAAGCAGGTCACGCAGCCCATTCTCGACGAGATCGACCAGCACTTTGGGTGCATGATCGGTCTTAATCTCAGTATTGATGACGCGATCAACAGCCTGCTGTGCTTTGTGCAGTTTTTCTTGGCCTTCTTGAATCCGGACAACGCGCTCAACGTTTCTTGATAGGGCGCGTTCCTGCTGACTTACGAGCTTTTCGATTTTTGCCAGTGCGCTATCAAATACAGTGCTGTCATTCTCGTACTGTGTGACGATTTCTCGAACAATTTCGGTGATTCTTGATTCCAGAGCTTTATTCGGAAAGTTGGCGGGTGTGGACAGCTTGGCCAACTTGTCGAGCGCAGCCCTTGCCGGATGCGTCCGGTTGAGAAAGAACTGCGGATCCATCAGCGCGAGTTTTGCCAGCGGGATGTGAAGGTCACCTAGTGCTGGCTTCAAGTCTTGTGTAACGTCCAGCTGGGATTTGATTGTCCCAAACAGATTGTCGACCAGATCAAGTTGGTTCAGGCTGTCTGCAGTCAAGCCTTCGGTATCTTTGAGGGCGCCCATGGTGTGCTTGTTTTGCGCCAGATATTCCCGTAAAGACGTGCCTTGCTCTACTGCATTGCGCACCTGCGCATCTTGCTGTATCGCACCCAATGCATCGGCGATATCTTGTGCAGTTGCGAGGTTTTGCTGTGCGGATCCCTCATCGAGACTCGCGCCGTCCCAAGCACCACCGTGAGCGGGCGCGTTATAGTTCGGTTCGCCGGCTCCGGCCGTATCGCTCGCCGCTCGCCTAAAGTTCAGTGCGTCGATGACCGATTTGTATATGTTGTTGTATTTTTGCTGTTGGCTATTGATCGGCGCACCGGCCGCGCTATCTTCTACTGCGCCTGAAATAGAGCGTGCCATTTCAGCTAGCGTCGGCCCACCGGGTTCACCCGTAGGCTGTGTCCGTGACTCCTCCGGCTCCGCAGCCGTGGTCTTCGCCGACTGGGTCGGGGTTTTTCGTATCACGGGTCGCGCCGGTCTGTTTGCTTTCAGCAGGCTTCCCTTTGCCATGATTTCGCGTTCGAGTTCTGGAAGCACGTTCTGATCGACGAGCCGCTGATTTAGCTGCTGATAATACTCATCCAGCTTTTTGATAAATGAACTAGTGAAGAACTCAAATATCTTTAGCACTACCGGCGCTGGATAGCCCTGTGTCGTCATGGTGTGTTGGAATGTCTTCGACAGTGGTTTCACATGGACGGGCAGGGGTGCGTCATTGGGATCAAGATCATGTAGTGCGGCAAAACGAATAACCAGGGCCTCAAGCGGTATGCGATATAAGTCCTCGCCACGCATGATCATTCTGTCAACGGCCAGCGAGCTCTCGAATTCAGCCGTATCCACCAAATTGAGTGCGCCGCTGTCATCACTGGCGCCGTCTTTGTTCCACTGTGCTAACAGCGCAGGATCTGCGAATAGATCATTCAATTGAGACACGATACTTTCCGCAAGCGTGCCTTTGTATCGCCTGATCGCCACGGTTGCGTCATAGAAGATATTTTGATCGGAACTGGAGTGACGCACCTGCGTTGACAGGTCAAACAGAAAGTCCGCCAGTTCCGATAAAAACGGCTTCATCAGCTGCTCAATTTCTGCCAGGCTGGTGCGCTGGAACTCGGCTGCAATTGCAGCGAGTTCATCCGGCGTGTGCACAGTATCATGCGGTACATCTGCGCCGGAAAGCTGTTCCAGAATATGGCGCGCCTGTTCTTCGCGACTGTCTGCTAGTTGCAGCCTGATCGAATCACGCGATGCCTGTCTTATTGTAACGCTACTAGAACCATCTGGACTTCCAGAAATCGGGTCTTCCAGAGTCAACTGTGCAGGCGACCCACTCGACATCGCCGTGGGTATCTCAGAATGCGCTTTGCGCAAGACTCGCGTGGCCGACAATTCCAGAACATTGGAGTCCAACAGGCGGATCTCGCCAGCGAGGCGAGTGCCATCTATCAGCTCGAGTTTTGCGGTGCGCTCAGTCGGCTGAGCTTGGGGTTCCGACATTCGGCCTCTGCGTGCTCGTCGTCGGCTGCGGATTCCGTTCTTTATCGCAGCCACACATGGTCCGGGTGGTGGCAGTATACCCCGTTATAAGGTACCGACAAGCCGCATGCCTACCCCGGGAGCGGTAATAGTTGCTCGGCGCTGAACCTTGAAACACATTCAACAGCAGCTGGCGAGTGATTGATGACTAAAGAGTCTCAATTGTCTAAGGTCGCGCCCGATATGTAATCAGCCAAATGGCTTGCGAGAAATAAACAGGTTTTGCCCAGGTCAGGACTCGCATCCGAAACCGCGTTGACCTTGACTTTCGGTGCCCATTCAACGGCAAGGGAACTGCTCAGACTGATCAGTCCAGCGGCCGCTGCCGCTGCCGCACCCTTATCCTGTGCATTTGATTGGCGATAAATATTGATAATGCGACCGCCACCGGCCTGTGGCTGCATAATGCGATTGGCCACCTGATTGAGATGCAGGTAGTCAATCAGGCCCGTCCGGATGTCGGCCTCGCTATCAGCTGCCGGCTCTACCAGTGCTGTGAGTGAATTCGCGCACAGGCAGACCACGATATCAAGTTCGCCATAGCTTGCGCATATCCGTTCGAGCAAAGTCGCTGCGCCTTCCGGGCTATAGCTGGTAAGGCGCTCGAGGTGGCTGCCTGCACCGATTGCCTTCGATAGATCCGCTGATTGCGTTTGACTGCACAGCACGGTCTCTACCCCTGCGCCGACAAAATGCTGTACGAGGTTGAAAACCCTGGGACACGGTTCGCCGACAATGACGACACGTTTTCCTGCCAGCGCAAATTCAATGCTCATCAAAGTAATCTCTGCTAGGCGGCCATGCTCGCTTGTGGTTCGACGGTGATTTACATACCATTCCCCGGCCGCGACCATCGTAGCGGAAAAGAGCGGTGAGCGATATTGGCTAATACCGCGCTGATTGTTGTCGAAAACCACCCACAGGATTAATTGTTATGACTGATAAGACGCTACCCGTACTTGCAATACTCGGCGGCACAGGCGACCTGGGGACCGGACTTGCCCGACGCTGGGCGCAGGCGGGCTATAAGGTCATTATAGGTTCGCGAACACAGGACAAAGCCGATGCTGCGGTCGCAGACCTGCGCGAGGTAATGGCAGAACGTGGAGTGGGTGACGTTAATGTGCATGCCATGGCTAACTACGAAGCCGCCAGCGCCGCTGATATCGTGACGCTAACGGTGCCCTTT
This sequence comes from Pseudomonadota bacterium, assembly GCA_039025905.1. GTDB lineage: Bacteria > Pseudomonadota > Gammaproteobacteria > Pseudomonadales > Halieaceae > JARRPM01. The sequence goes on from JBCCNJ010000008.1 coordinate 22,680, forward strand.
AGCCACCAGACCAGCACTCTGGAGTCGGTGCGTGACGTACTTCAGGGCAAGATCTTAATTGATGTGACCGTACCCCTGGTTCCACCCAAAGTGGGACGCGTGCAGCTCCCCGAGCAGGGCAGTGCCGGGCAGATCGCTCAAACGCTATTGGGTGAAGAGGTGGCTGTCGTCTCCGCCTTCCAGAATGTTGCCGCTGCGCATTTGCAGGAGGGCAAAGGTGTGGATTGCGATGTCTTGGTGTGTGGCAATAAAAAAGATGCCAGGTCGGAGGTGATTAAGCTGATTGAGGCGGCGGGCTTGCGTGGTTTCCATGCAGGTATGATCAACAATGCTGCAGCGGCTGAAGCGCTCACCTCGCTTCTCATTGTGATTAACAAACAGTACAGCTGCCACGCCGGCATTAAAATTACCGGATTGGGCGATGGCTGATGGCGGCCCGGCTGGAGCTGATTGCACTGGCGGGCTTTCCCCTGGTGCAGCCTGGGGATAATCTGGCTCAGCTTCTGGCGGACGCGTTGACGCAGAATCAGCTGCAGCTTACGGCGGGCGATGTCTTGGTCGTTGCACAGAAAATCGTGTCCAAAGCTGAAAATCGTTACGTTCGTCTGGCCGATGTGGTTCCTAGCTCGCATGCCTATGAACTGGCCAAGCGCGCGGAAAAAGATCCCCGCCAGGTCGAGTTAATTCTGCAAGAAAGCAACGACGTTGTGCGGGTACGACCGGGTGTCATCATCGTTGAGCACCGAAACGGGTATGTGCATGCTAACGCGGGTATCGATAAGTCCAACATCCCCGGCAGTGAGGAGGATCAACAGGTGCTGCTGTTGCCAACAGATCCCGATGCCAGTGCACGCAGTTTGCGACAGGCTCTTAGCAAACTGACGGGCGTCCCCGTGCAGATTATCATCAATGACAGTGTTGGCCGGGCCTGGCGCAATGGAACGGTGGGTATCGCCATAGGCACGGCGGGACTGCTCCCTGTGCGTTCGCAGATTGGAGAAACCGATTTGTTCGGCAAGCAACTCGAAGTCACCGAACCGGCAGAAGCGGATGAACTCGCGGCCGCGGCATCTTTATTGATGGGGCAATCGGATCAAGGCTGTCCGGTGGTGCTCGCCAGGGGTGCCAATCTGGTGAGCTCTGAGCTCGGATCAGAGGGGCTGATACGTGATCGAGAACGGGATATGTTCCGCTAGTGAACGATGATCCCAGACCGATTCTAGCGCTCTCTGGTGGTGTTGGGGGCGCGAAGCTGGCGCTCGGTCTCGCCGATGTACTTGCGCCCGGACGTTTACATGTACTGGTCAATACCGCCGATGATTTCAACCACCTTGGACTGCATATCAGCCCAGACATCGATACGTTGGTTTACACACTCGCGGGGCTTGCCAGCCGCGAACAGGGTTGGGGCCTGGAGGGAGAGACCTGGCAGGCTCTGGATGCATTAAAGCAGCTGGGTGCAGAGACCTGGTTTCAACTTGGAGACCGAGACCTCGCAACGCATCTCTGGCGTACTCAGCAGCTGCAGAAGGGGCTCACGCTGTCAGAGATCACCTCTGAAATGGCTGTTCGTCTGGGCATTAGCAGCCGCATCTGCCCCATGAGCAACGACGCCGTGCGAACCATGGTATCCACAGCCGACGGCGAGCTGCCCTTTCAACAGTATTTTGTTCGCGAGCGTTGCGATCCCGCCGTTTCTGGGTTCCGCTTCGATGGCATTGCCCAGGCGCAGGCCAACCCTGAAGTAAGGACGCGATTGCGGCAGGATGCCTTTGCAGCCATCATTGTATGTCCATCCAATCCGTTTGTGAGTATAGATCCGATTTTGCAACTGCCCGGTCTATGCCAGGCGCTGCTCGATACGCCATCGCCGGTTGCACTGGTTTCACCCATAGTCGGAGGGATCGCAATCAAAGGGCCCGCCGCAAAAATGATGTCTGAAATGGGTCTGGCCAGCTCCGCTGTGGCTGTGGCGCAGCACTACAGCCAGGTTTATCCCGGATTAATTGATCATTTCGTAATTGACGAAACTGACGCTACACTGGCGGACGAGGTTCGCGAGATGAATCTCGACGTTGCGGTGACGAATACGATGATGAACACGCGCGCAGACAAACAACGCCTGGCGCGATTTATCATGAATTTAACTCAGGTCTCGCACTAATAGCTCAGGGCAGGTAGGCATGGCACAGGTTTTAATGCCACTGAAAGATTTGGTGAAGGCTAAAACACGACTGGCGGGCCTGCTTAGCACCTCGCAACGACGTGCTCTAGCCCAGGCAATGGCGGAAGACCTACTGGCAATGCTGACAGAGCACCCGGCCATTTCCCGCGTCCACCTTCTGTCTGACGATCCATCCGCGCATCTTCTTGCCGCACGCTATGAGGGGCAGCATTGGCCGGATGTATCGCTGCCCGACCGGAGTCTCAATACCCAGATCAGGACGGCTGCTACTGAAATTCTGAATAGGTCGAATGAGCCTTTATTAATCGTTCATGCGGACTTGCCGCTGTTGGGCCGTGCCGACATCGATACGGCAGTGGCGCTGCAACGAGATACCGGCGGCTTGGTGGTCGGCGCTGACCGGCACCGGCTGGGAACAAATTTACTGTGCTTTGACCACAATTGCGTCCCGGACTTCTGTTTCGGCGAAAATAGCTGTCGCCGACACCTCGCCAGCGCGGAGGCGCGCGGCTTCCCGGCTAAGATTCTGTTGCGCCAGGGTATAGGCCTCGACGTTGATGAGCCGGCTGATTTGGCGGAATTGATAACAGCGCTCGCGCCTGGCCAGACGAGTAGGACAGCACAGCTGCTCGCAACGCAGGAGCTGGCAAACCGCATGGCGGTATCGATGCCCTCTATTGCTGCCCCTGAAGATGCCAACCGTGATGTTGGAGAACGCTGATGCGCGCCGCCGATCTCGATATAGAAGGCCTGCTGAAGGGGCTCGCATTGGACGATGAGCACGCGCTTGCGCTGGCAGAGCATAGTCAAGCGGCTGAGCTCGTGCCCCTGGCGGGTCAGCTGCGAGATCAGGGTTTTCGCAATACCGTGACTTATTCGCGCAAAGTATTCGTGCCGCTGACACAACTGTGCCGAGACGTCTGCCACTACTGCACCTTCGCGCAAACGCCTAAGCGACTTGATCAGGCATTTATGAGCGAGGATCAGGTGCTTGAATTGTGTCACCGAGGGGCACAACAGGGCTGCCAGGAAGCCTTATTCACTCTGGGTGAAAAGCCGGAGCTGCGCTATGCCGCCGCCAGACGCGCACTTGAGGAGCTTGGATTTCCTAGTACCTTATCGTACCTGCGCCATGTCGCATCCAGGGTGCTGGATGAGACCGGGCTCTTGCCCCATATTAATGCGGGCTGTATGACGGCGTCCGAGATCGCCGATCTGCGTCAGGTGAGTGCCTCCATGGGGATCATGCTGGAGTCGGCATCGTCCCGATTATGCGAAAAAGGCATGCCACACTACGGTTCCCCTGATAAAGACCCGGCCATTAGGCTAGAGACCATGGAGTTGGCAGGGCGGGCAGCGGTTCCCTTTACGTCGGGCATTTTGATTGGCATCGGTGAGACCCGGCGGGAGCGAGTAGAGTCGCTGCTGGCCTTACGTGACGTCCACAACCGCAATGGGCACCTGCAGGAAGTGATTGTGCAAAACTTTCGTGCTAAGCCCGGCACGAAAATGGCTCGAGCTCCGGAGCCAGATTTGCAAGAGCTATTGTGGACAATTGCGGTCGCGCGCTTGGTATTCGGTCCAGACATGAGTATCCAAGCACCACCCAACCTGAGCCCAGGTGTTCTGCCACAGTTGATCGCAGCAGGGATCAACGATTGGGGCGGTGTGTCACCGCTGACCCCCGACCACGTCAATCCAGAAGCGCCTTGGCCGCATTTGGAAGAGTTGAGCGCGGAGACGCGCTTGGCAGGAAAGTTCCTGGATCAGCGCTTAACCATATACCCGAGCTACGTGCTTGATGCGGATCGCTGGTTGGATCCAGCACTGCAAACCGCGGTGTTGCGCCAGTCAGACAGCATGGGCTTTGCCAGGCGAGATAATTGGGTGCCTGGCGGGGAGCAGCCGGTGCCAGCGACCGAAGTGGGGTTGCTGGGCCGAGAGCGTCGCTACGAGCCGGTATCGCAGGAACTGCGTGCTATTGTCGATCGATGTGTTGCAGGTCTCACCCTGTCCGAAGCCGAGGTGGCGCGCTTGTTTGAGGCCAGGGGTGAAGAGTTTACCGTTGTTGTCCGTGCCGCCGATGCTCTGCGACGTAAGGTCAAGGGTGACACGGTGAGCTACGTGGTAAACCGCAATATCAATTACACCAATGTTTGCTACTTCAAGTGCCAGTTTTGCGCGTTTTCAAAAGGCAAGCACAGTGAAGACTTGCGCGGCAAACCCTACGATATAAGCGCTGATGAAATAGCCAGCCGCAGTCAGGAAGCCTGGTCCAGAGGGGCGACAGAGGTGTGTATGCAGGGTGGGATTCACCCCGACTACACGGGCCAAACCTATCTCGATATTCTCCACACCGTGCGGGCGAGTGCACCGTATATGCATGTCCACGCCTTCTCTCCGCTGGAAGTATCCCAGGGCGCGGCCACGCTGGGAGAGGATATACCCAGCTTTTTGGCGCGTTTGAAGCGGGCTGGTCTAGGCACCCTACCGGGCACGGCTGCGGAGGTATTGCACGATGAAGTGCGCGCCGTACTGTGCCCCGATAAGCTCGACAGTGACAGCTGGCTGGAGATCGTCGAAGCGGCCCACAGGCAGGGTTTGCGAACGACGGCAACCATTATGTATGGCCATGTCGATAGGCCAAAGCACTGGGCTCGCCACCTCTGGCGCATTCGACAACTACAGCTGCGCACCGGCGGTTTTACCGAGTTCGTGCCGTTGCCGTTTGTGCATATGGAGGCTCCGATTTATGCGAAGGGTCGGGCTCGACGGGGACCTACTTTCCGAGAAGCAATTTTGATGCACGCGGTAGCCAGACTCGTTTTCCACGGTGCGATCGACAGTATTCAGGTGTCCTGGGTGAAGATGGGTGTGGACGGTGTCGCCGCCTGTCTTGATGCCGGTGTCAACGACCTGGGTGGAACACTGATGAACGAAAGCATCACTCGGGCAGCGGGCTCTCGTCACGGCCAGGAGTGGACACCGAGCGTGATGGAGGCGCGAATCCTCGCGGCTGGACGCCAACCAAGGATGCGGACGACTCTGTATGGTGATGTCAGCGAGGAACGCAGGCAGAGTGCACTCGCGGCAACCCCCCTGAGACCGGTCAGTAACGATAGCGCGGGTAAGCGCCAGCGCAGCAAACGCCTGGCCCCTACCGAAGCGGTGCGATGGCTAGAATCCCAGCCTGGCCCCGCGCACCCCGTGTATGAACAGGTGCTGCTGATGGCCGCGTGTAATTGATGCTACTAGGCTGCCCGTGAGTCGGGAAGTGCAATTAGAGGCGAGCTGGCTGGCGCATCTGCGGCCAGAGTTTGAGCAGCCGTACATGGCTCAGCTAAGAGAGTTTTTACTGACCGAGAAAAAAGCGGGTAAAACGGTATACCCGACGGGCAGCGAGATATTCGCCGCTTTTCGGCACACTCCGCTGGAATCTGTAAAGGTGGTAATACTAGGTCAGGATCCGTATCACGGTGAAGGTCAGGCCCACGGCCTGTGTTTTTCAGTCAAACCGGGTGTGAAAATTCCTCCCTCTCTTGCGAATATATTTCAAGAGATACACAGCGAACTGAATCTACCGATACCGTCCCAGGGCCATTTGACGTATTGGGCGGATCAGGGGGTTTTGCTGCTCAATAGCGTGTTATCAGTGCAGGCGGGCAGGGCAGCATCACATCAGGGCAAGGGCTGGGAAACCTTCACAGACCGGGTCATTGAACTTATCAATCGGGAACGGGAGGGCGTGGTGTTTATGTTGTGGGGCAGCTACGCCCAGCGCAAGGGGCAGATCATTGATCGAGCAAGACACCGAGTCCTTAGCGCGCCTCATCCGTCGCCACTAAGTGCCCATCGCGGTTTTTTTGGTTGCGGCCATTTCCAAGCGGCGAATGACTATCTTAGCGAATCCGGTCGTAAACCTGTGGACTGGAGTGTCCCGGCTTAGCCTGCGCTATCGCAGCTCAACTGCGAGTGGCGCGGACGTTAATGCCAGGTTTTGGCCCCGCTTAGGATCGAGGTGCAAGCCCTCTGTAGCGCCCTGCTCGGTTGCAGTCACGAGCATGCAGTGACGCCTGCTGCCGGCCTCTGCAGTGTTGATCAAATTGCCGACTGGTCGGCCGCTGCCTGCGCTGAATAGCGGTGCTCCAACCTCGATAGGGGAATCGTCAATACTCTGTTGATCTGTGAGTTCGGCGTAATACAGACGCCTTTTTGGCTTGCCGCGATAATGCAACCTCGCCACCACTTCCTGGCCTGTATAACAACCTTTGGTGAAACTGATGTGAGAACTCAGATCGTAATTCAGCACCTGTGGTACAAACTCGCCACTGGTGCTGGCCTCGATACGCGCAACACCGTTTTGGATTTGTCGCACATGCCACTCGTTTTCATCAGCCAGGGTGAAACGGCGTTGTAGTTCACGCGCTACCGAGCTTGCTCTGGTATCCAGATAACATTCGAAGACATCGCCGACCGTGGGCGTTCGGATAATAACAAAGCCCTCATCGACTACCGTATCGAAAGGCTTTTCGGGTATAGCGCCAACGATGTCGTGCAGGATCTGGGCACTATCCTCACCCCAACATCCCAGCAGTGTAAGGTCTTCTGGATCCGCTTGCAGCGCCACTTTAGAAAACACACTGTATTTGCTCAATACTTCCAGCGCGGGAGGCAAGATATCGCGGCGCATGCGCAGCAGCAGATGATCCGGTTCTAGTTGGCACAATAAAAAGTCGCAAATAACTCGTCCCTGCACCGAGCAATAAACGCCGGGCATTCCACTGGATGCCGAGAGCTTGCTCACGTCACAGGTGACCTGACCTTGCAAGAACGTACTGGCGTCAGGGCCTGTGAGCTGAAGTAAACTTTCGCGCGTAAGTTTGGAGTAAAAACTGGTCAAAGAGGTGCCCCTGGCTGTTTTCTCGCACCCATAATAGGCGCTGGCCGAGTGGCTGTCAGCAGCGGCCATCACAAGGGTGGGTCCGATGATCAGATTTGACAGTATACTGAGGAGTTTGGATGAACGGATGAAAGTGGATGAATGACACAGTAGGCGAGGAAGAAATAAATAGGGCTCGCTGGGCAAGTCGGCGCGGCATGCTCGAGTTGGACCTCGTGCTTGAGCCGTTTGTGTCCGCCCGCTACAGCACACTCAGTGAACGTGATCGTCTGCGATACCAGCAGCTGATGTTGTGCGAGGATCAACAGCTCTACGCGTGGATTTTGCGGCGTGAACAGCCTGAAGACTTGGAGTTACAGGCTATTGTCAGACAGGTCCTTGAACACACCCTCGCTCACTCTGCCGATAAATAAATCGCGCACACAGCAGTTTCTTCACGCCGTTCTGCTGTCTCTGATTATGGTCACCCTGTTTAGGCTGAATGCACTGGGCCACGCCGCACTCTGCCTAGTTCTGCTTCCTGCTGCCCTGATCTATGGATTTGTCATGTCCCGGCCGAGATACGTAGGCGCTTGTATACACTGCCGGCACGGAGCGTGGTCGATTGTCACCGATGGTCAGGAATTTGCGATTAGTATCGAGCGCGGCAGCACCTGTGTGGGCGGCGTTGTTTACCTGGCTTGGCGCGAGCCAGGTGCATCGAGACCGTGTTCGATTTTTCTATTTCCCGACAGCGCTCCCAGTGAACAGCTGAGGCGCCTGCGCCTGTGTCTCGCTTTGCGCAGGTAATTCACCCGGTGCCAGAACAGTATCGTGCGCGTGCTCAAGCTGTTCGGGATAATCCAAAGTGTAATGCAGTCCGCGGCTTTCCTTGCGAGAGATGGCGCAGTGAATCATTAGCTCCGCAACCATCGCAAGGTTGCGCAATTCCAACAGGTCGTTGCTAACCTTATAATTGCCGTAATACTCGGCGATTTCCGCTTGCAGCAACTGAACCCGGTGTAGCGCTCTCTGTAGCCGCTTGTTGGTACGCACGATACCTACGTAGTCCCACATAAATCGCCTGAGTTCGTCCCAGTTGTGGGAAATCACCACGTCCTCATCTGAATCTGTTACCTGGCTTTCGTCCCAGGGAGCTGTCTCCGTTGGCTTGGCAACGGCATCGATGGTCGCCACGATGTCGGCTGCCGCTGACTCGGCGTAGACGATGCACTCCAGTAGCGAATTACTAGCCATGCGATTGGCGCCATGCAGGCCGCTACAGGATGTCTCTCCGATCGCGTAAAGACCACGACGATCGGTTCGCCCTTTGGTATCCACAACGACCCCACCACAGGTGTAGTGTGCGGCCGGCACAACCGGAATAGGTTCCCGGTTGATGTCAATACCGTACTTGGCGCAGCGTTGCATAATGGTGGGGAAGTGATGCTCCAGAAATGCTTTAGATTGGTGAGAGATATCCAGGAACACGCAGTCAACGCCAAGGCGCTTCATTTCATGGTCAATGGCTCTGGCTACGATATCTCTGGGCGCGAGTTCTGCCCGCGAGTCAAACTGCTGCATAAAGCGAGTACCGTCGGGCAATAGCAATCTGCCCCCTTCGCCGCGAATAGCCTCGGTAATCAGAAAAGATTTGGCTCGAGGATGATAAAGACAAGTAGGATGAAATTGATTGAACTCTAGATTGGCGACTCGACACCCTGCTCGCCATGCCATTGCGATGCCGTCCCCGGAGGCACCATCGGGATTACTGGTGTAGAGATAGGCCTTGCTGGCACCGCCTGTGGCTAAGACCACGGCTTTAGCCAGAAACAGCTCAACGCGATCGTGCTGGCGATCAAACACATATGCGCCCTGGCAACGGTCGTCTCGGATAACCAGATCAACCGCCACCCGTTGCGTGTACAGGGTAATATTAGGGGCTTCGAGCACCCTTTTTGTTAGGACTTCAGAGATCGCACTGCCTGTGCGGTCTGCCGCGTGAATGATACGCCGGTGACTATGCCCTCCCTCCATCGTGAGGTGGAATTCGCGTTGCTGGACGCTGGGTTGGTCCTCTCGGAGATCAAAATTGACGCCTTGGGATACCAGCCATTCTGCGCATCTTCGGCTGTTATTGACTGTGAATTCCACTGCTTCGCGCTGGCACAAGCCACCGCCTGCGGCTAGCGTATCGGCAACATGGGATTCAACGGTGTCGCGAGTGTGGAGGACGGCGGCCATCCCGCCCTGGGCCCAGTAGGTGGACCCTTCATTGAGATCACCTTTGCAGATTAGCGCGACATTCATGCTCGCGGGCAGGTGCAGCGCCAGGCTTAAACCGGCGGCGCCTGTGCCAATTATGAGTACATCGTGCTGCAACGAGGTGGCCATAACGCTCTGTACTTGCCGCATTTGAGTGTGAATTATATCATGCGCTTCAAATACTTAGCATACATAACGTTGCTGAGGGCGAGTTCGAATACACTCGCTGACAATAAGGAAATCCCCTGTTGCGGAACTTTACGGTCTTCTCTACCTCATATAATCGTCAATGGATACCTGCCAGCGAACTTATGTGTGCAATTGCTGTCTGTTTATCCAGGAGTCGGGCAACCGACATGGCCGTTGTGTCGAGGCCTGGTGAGAGGGGCTGGAGGTGACGGCTACAGAGACAGATCAACAATTAGTAGCCAAGGTGCAAAAGGGCGATTCACGAGCATTCGATATGTTGGTGCTCAAATATCAGCACCGTATCTTTGGCTTGATAGGGCGATATGTTCACGATGCGGACGAAGTACAGGACGTGGCGCAGGAGGCTTTCATCAAGGCCTATCGAGCGCTGCCCAAGTTTCGCGGAGACAGTGCTTTTTACACCTGGCTTTATCGGATTGCCATCAATACGGCTAAAAACCACTTGGTGTCACGCTCGCGGAGGCCCCCTGGGTCGGACGTGGAAGTCGAAGACGCGGAGTACTACGCCAGCGGCGGTGCTCTGCATGAGATAGAGACGCCCGAAAATGCGTTATTTGGCGCTGAGCTAAAAGCGGTGGTAGAGGAGGCGATTCGGGAATTACCGGAAGACCTGCGCACGGCGGTAACGCTGAGGGAATTCGACGGTCTAAGTTATGAGGACATTGCTGACATCATGGATTGCCCCATCGGGACCGTGCGTTCGAGGATTTTTCGAGCTCGCGAAGCGATTGATGGTCAGATTAAAGAACAGTTGGCTGGTAGAGGGTAAACCCTATCTAACCCGCTTTTTCGTTTAGCGCCTTGGCGTGAGGAAAATACAGTATGAGTGAAAAGATACACGAGTCCCTGTCTGCTTTGATGGATGATGAAGCGAACGAACTCGAACTCGAGAGAGTGCTCGGTAAGATTCAAACCGATCCTGAATTACGTCAAACCTGGGCTCGCTTTAATATGGTGCGCTCCGTAACGCATGGACAAGCCACCGGGTTTCATAATTTCGATATATCTGCGCGGGTGCGAGAGGCTATTAGCACCGACACGTCTGTGCGACCAAGTATCACTGAGCGGTTTATGCGCCCGGTTGCCAGCTTTGCGGTTGCGGCTTCTGTTGCCGCCGTTGTCGTGCTTGGCGGGCAGCAAATGACACAACTCGATGCCGGTGCTGTAGACTCACCAGGTATAGCCAGCAGCGTGTCCCCCGTGGGCATGGTCAATAGTTTGGGTGCGACCTCGGTACCGGCAACCTATGGTACGCAGAGCTTGCCGCAGCTACAGCCAGCGACCAGAACAGCGTATCAGGAACTGGCGCGACAACGGCTTCAGAAATACATGCAGGAACATGCCGAGCAAACCGCGCTAAATACGCCTACCGGCCTGGTCCCTTATGCACGGGTACCGCGAATTCAGGAGTAAACATAGCTTGTTTAACCCAGTAACAAGCTTAAGCAGAAGGATACAGGCAGTCACAGCTGTTGCCGTGTTGCTGACTTCGCTGCGAGCTGTTGCAGGTGATTGTAGCGGGGCAAATGCAGAGGCACTTGCTTGGTTAGACAAGATGTCACGCGGCTTGCAGGATGTGAGCTATCACGGTGTAGTCACGTTCCAACGTGGAGAAGACCTGCAGGCGATGCAGGTTTCTCGTCAGATAGAAGACGGTGTTGCCACAGAGCGTCTGATTGAGCTCACCGGCCAGGGTGCTGAGGTGATCCGTGTCGATCAGTCTCTTGAAAGTGTGCACCCAGGACACAAACTGTTGCGCCAGGCAGAACAGCTCAATCCCGAGGATTGTGGCCTGGCGCGCTACTATCGCATGCAAGTTTTACCCGGAGAACTGGTTGCCGGACGGGAGGCTGTGCGCATTCTCTTGGAGCCGCGCGATATGTATCGCTTCGGCTACGTCATGGAGCTAGATCGCGAGACGGGCTTGTTGCTGAAAAGCGCCACTCTAGGACGAGGTGACAAGGTGTTAGAGCGGTTTCAGTTCGCCAGCGTATCCTACACTGAGGAAAGCGCTGGGGATGGTGGCGAGCGCCTGGTACACCAGGTTGACTCTAATCCTCAAGGTGAGCGGCAGCTGGCTATCGGTTCAGCGGTGGTGCCCTGGAAAGTTAAGTGGACACCGCAGGGTTTTACCTCGGTCGACAGTCAGCACGTCAGAGATAGACGGACCTATACAGACGGCATGGCCGTATTCTCCGTGTTCTTTGAAGTACTGACGAACGATATTAGAGCGGGTGAAGGCGTGGTGCGAAACGGTAGTACCACCGCGTATACGCGGGGTATGAGTCTGGGCAAGTCCTCGATACTCGTGACGGTAATTGGGGAAGTGCCCGTGAATACGGCGAGGATGGTCGCCGATTCTGTCACAGCCTGTGTCGGTCCATGCTGATAGAGACAGGACGGGTAGTTGCCGTTGACTAGGGTGCAGATGCACTCTGGGTTGAAACGATCAGGAAAAGCGTTTGCGGCAGCTGCGCCGCCAACAAGGGCTGTGGACACGGATTATTGAATCGAATAAGCGAGGGGCGCACTGGTTATATTCGCGTTATCTCTGGCTCCAAGGTGTCAGCTGGCGAGTGCGCAGTTGACGACCAGGTACGCATCAGTGTCCCTGAACGCTTGATTCTGCAAGGCTCGGCTCTGGTTTATGTGGTTCCGCTGCTGACTATGCTTGTACTAGCGGCTGTAGCCGATGCGCTCTGGCCAGGTTTGGGGCAGGGCGTAACCATTGCTGGTGCCGCGCTGGGTCTGGCCCTGGGTTTTCTTTTTGTCCGACTTCACGCATGGCGTCACCGTCACGATCAAAATTTGCAACCTACTTTGGTAGAGGTTCTGCCCCGGTTAGAATTGCCCACGCGCGCCGCTTAGTGCGGCTGTTTATCGATTTTCTGTTAGTTGGATTGTTACCATGAATGTGATTACTAGAGCGATTGGCTCTGTCATCTTGGGTACGGCATTAGCCCTGCCTGCACTCGCTGACTCGCTTCCTGATTTTACGGGGATTGTCGAGGATAGTTCGCCCGCAGTGGTGAAGATCGTCGTCGAGCACAGCCCTGGACGCACGGCTCAGGGGCAACCCAACCCACAGGAAATGCCCGAGTATTTGCGTCGATTTTTTGAATTTCGGGGCGAACCTCCGACGCCTAGAGAGCGCATGGCCACAGGCTCGGGCTTTATAATTTCCCCCGATGGTTACGTCGTTACGAACAACCACGTAGTCGAGGGAGCATCCAGTGTGTTGGTTAGGCTCAGTGATAGGCGCGAGTTCGACGCGGAAGTCATAGGCACAGACCCGCGCTCTGATCTCGCACTGTTGCGCGTTGAGGGTCGTCGTTTGCCTTATTTGAAGCTAGCCGAGGCTGGTGATCTTGAGGTCGGTGAATGGGTGCTGGCAATCGGTTCGCCGTTCGGGCTCGACTACTCTGTGACCGCCGGCATCGTAAGCGCCAAGGGGCGCAGCTTACCTACCGAAAACAACGAAAACTATGTCCCGTTTATTCAGACAGATGTCGCCATCAATCCCGGTAACTCGGGCGGTCCACTGTTTAATCTCGAAGGTGATGTGGTAGGCGTAAATTCGCAGATTTTTACCCGCAGCGGTGGATCCATCGGTCTCTCCTTCGCCATACCCGTGAGTGTTGTCAGCAACGTGGTACAGCAGCTGCAGGAACAGGGTCGCGTTACCCGTGGCTGGCTTGGGGTTACGATCCAGGATGTCGATAAGAATCTTGCGGAATCCTTCGGCCTTGATCGACCCAAAGGTGCACTGATTGTTCAGGTAGCACCCGGCGGGCCTGCGGATAAATCGGGTTTAGAGGCTGGGGACGTTATCGTTAAGTTCGACGGCAAAGCCATACCGACGTCTTCAGATCTTCCCCATGTGGTGGGCCTGGTCTCGCCGGATACTGTCGTTCCGGTTGAGCTGGTTAGAGAGCAAAAAAGCATGGACCTGAAGGTGAAAGTGGGTGGGCTCGATGCCGATGATAGTTTTAGCCTGAGCGCTGGTAGCACCTCTAGTGGCGAGGGTGGACGCTTGGGCATAGTGGTTGAAACTGCGCCGGCAGACTCACTGGAGCGGCTGGGTATCAATGGCGGGGTTATTGTGCGCGAAGTGTTACCCGATTCTGCTGCTAGTGAGGCCGGCATTTTGCCAGGCGATATCATCACACTTATCGGATCCTCGCCCATCAAGTCTGTCAATGCCTATGAGGACGCGGTATCCGATATGAAGGCGGGTTCGTCCGTGCCCCTGCGCCTCATTCGCCGCGGCGCTCCGCTCTTTATCGGCCTCAAGCTAGAGGACTAAGCGCAACCGCGCTATCACTCGGCGTCGCAATGCCCACGTGGCGGTTGCACCCTGCATACGGTACAATCGCCGGCTTTTTTAGGGCGGCTGGCAGAGGTGCTAGCACTGCTCATAGCGAGCGTGGGCAGACGTCATCGCTTTACTGTTAGAGCCCAGACGAGTGAGTGATCTCAAACACATCCGTAATTTTTCCATTATTGCCCATATCGATCATGGCAAATCGACGCTGGCCGACCGCTTTATCCAGCACTGCGGCGGGCTCAGTGCCAGGGAAATGGACGATCAGGTCCTGGACTCCATGGATATCGAGCGCGAGCGCGGCATCACCATCAAAGCGCAGAGTGTCACGCTGGATTATGCTGCAAGAGACGGGCACACCTACCAGCTGAATTTCATCGATACTCCCGGACATGTCGATTTTTCCTATGAGGTATCTCGCTCTTTGGCGGCCTGCGAGGGCGCACTGCTGGTAGTCGACGCGGGCCAGGGCGTAGAGGCTCAATCCGTGGCGAACTGTTACACCGCGATTGAACAGGGTTTGGAGGTGCTGCCGATCCTGAACAAAATGGACCTACCCCAGGCGGACCCAGAAAAGGTCATGGTTGAGATCGAGGAGATCATTGGTATCGATGCCACCGAGGCATGTCTGGTCAGTGCTAAATCGGGTCTTGGTATCGAGGAAGCGCTGGAAAGTCTGGTGCAGCGTATTCCCCCTCCCAGCGGTGATCGCGATGCCCCCCTGCAGGCACTCATTATCGATTCCTGGTTTGATAATTATCTTGGCGTGGTTTCTCTCGTTCGCGTCAAACACGGACAGTTGCGTAAGCGTGACAAAATTGTCGCCAAATCAATAGGAAAGTCGCATCAAGTTGACGCGGTGGGGATCTTCACGCCAAAGCGCGAAGAACGCGATGTTCTGCAAGCGGGTGAGGTAGGCTTCGTTGTCGCCGGGATCAAGGACATCCATGGGGCGCCGGTGGGCGATACGCTGATCCATGCTCAGCGCCAGGAGGAGGTCGCTGCGCTACCCGGTTTTCAGCAGATCAAGCCCCAGGTCTACGCCGGTATTTTCACGATTTCATCGGATGACTACGAAGATTTTCGGGATGCCTTGGCGAAGCTCACGCTTAATGATGCTTCACTGTTCTACGAACCGGAAACCTCTGACGCGCTCGGTTTCGGGTTTCGCTGCGGGTTTCTGGGTATGCTGCATATGGAGATTATTCAGGAGAGATTAGAACGCGAGTACGACCTCGACCTGATTACCACTGCACCCACCGTGATTTACGAGGTAGTCAAGAAGAGTGGCGATATCGTGCAGGTCGATAACCCATCTAAATTGCCTGATGTGGGCGATATTGAAGAAATGCGCGAACCCATAGCGCGCTGCAATATCCTCGTACCACACGATTATCTGGGTGGCGTCATTACGCTATGCGTTGAGAAGCGCGGGGTCCAGTGTGACATGCAGTATCTTGGAGCCCAGGTGTCGTTGACCTACGACATACCCATGGCAGAAGTCGTTCTGGATTTTTTTGATCGACTGAAGTCGGTCAGTCGAGGTTATGCCTCGCTGGACTATGGTTTTGAGCGATTCGAGGCGGCTTCGCTAGCGCGGCTGGATGTATTGATCAACGGTGATCGGGTAGACGCTCTTGCTGTGATAGTGCACCGTGATCAGGTGCAGTCCCGGGGTCGCGCACTGACAGAGAAGATGAAAGAGTTGATACCCAGGCAAATGTTCGATGTGGCGATTCAGGCAGCCATGGGCGGCAAGATCGTGGCTCGGCAAACTGTGAAAGCCTTGCGCAAAAACGTCACGGCTAAGTGTTATGGGGGAGACGTGAGTCGCAAACGGAAATTGCTTGACAAACAAAAGGCCGGTAAAAAGCGAATGAAGCAGGTAGGGAGCGTTGAGATTCCTCAATCTGCATTTTTAGCTGTTCTCAGGGTAGACAGTTGAAGGCGAACAGCTAGGGCACAGCTATGGACATCGATTTTCCACTTATTCTGGTCATTTTGGTCTTTGGCAGTGGGCTGATCTGGCTGTTTGATGCAATTCTGCTTGCACCGGGTCGTCGTCGCGTCATTGCAGACTTGCAGACTCGTTACCCAGCTTGGGAGGACGATAGCGATCCGCAGGCGGAGCAGTTTAGGGCAGGTGTAGCAGACTCGGC
Organism: Pseudomonadota bacterium; assembly: GCA_039025905.1. Taxonomy (GTDB): domain Bacteria; phylum Pseudomonadota; class Gammaproteobacteria; order Pseudomonadales; family Halieaceae; genus JARRPM01. Next base: position 38,702 of record JBCCNJ010000008.1, read on the forward strand.
GAGAGAGCCAGTAGTTGTTGAGTATGCCAAGTCCTTCTTTCCGGTGCTGTTGATCGTCTTTGTGCTGCGTTCATTCTTAGTAGAACCCTTTCAGATACCGTCCTCATCTATGGTGCCAACGCTGGAGGTGGGTGATTACATTCTCGTCAACAAATATACCTACGGCATCAGGCTTCCGGTTATTCGCACCAAGGTGTTGTCACTGAACGAGCCCAAGCGCGGCGATGTCATGGTGTTTTTTCCACCTCACATGAATGACACCTATTACATCAAGCGTGTAATAGGCCTACCCGGTGACACCATTACCTACAGAAATAAAACCCTCTATGTGAATGGCGAGGCTGTTAAGGAGGAGTCTCTTGCTGTCGTCCCGGAGGGTACATCCCGAGTTCGGCTGGGGCTGGAGACGCTCGGGAACGATACCCATCTGGTGCAATTTGACGAATCGCGCCCGCCTAGAGATATGTCAGTTGTAGTAAAGCCAGGACATTACTTCATGATGGGCGACAATCGTGATAATAGTAGTGATAGTCGAATGTGGGGTCAGGTGCCAGAACAGGATATAGTGGGGAAGGCCTTCGCGATCTGGATGCACTGGGATTCGTTTTTTAGCATTCCGAGCTTCAGCCGCGTAGGCCCTATAAAATGAGCAGGGGGGACAAAGCAGATGAGATCACTACTGCACCAACGTGGGATGTCGATACCGGGGATGTTGATCATCGCAGTCATGGTGGGGTTTTTTGTCATGTGTGCGATCAAAATGGTGCCGAGATACCTGGAATATCTCAGCGTAAAACAGATCGTTAATACAATCGCGCAGGAGTATAACCCGGAAGAGCAAAATCTCGGTGATATACGGCGTCGCGTTGACACGATGTTTAACACCAACCAGATTTATGACTTGCAGCCTAAAGATGTCGAGATCTTTCACGAGAAAGGCAAGACCTATATCGACGCGAACTATGAGGTGCGTGTGCCAATCGCCGGTATTGTCGATGCGGTCATGACCTTCAATGACCTGCAGATCGAGACAGATCGTTCGGATTACTAGTGCGGCGGCGCTATCCGTGGAGCTGCGATCGGGTTGTACATGGATAACAAGGCCGCCCTAGAGCGTTCGCTAGGACATCACTTTAGCGAGCAGCAGCTAATGAAAACCGCGCTCACGCATCGCAGTGCCGGTGCTGCCAATAACGAGCGGCTGGAATTTCTCGGCGACTCCATCGTCAATCATGTGGTAGCTGAAGCGCTGTTTCAGCGCTTCCCGGATTCCAGTGAGGGAGAAATGAGCCGAATGCGGGCTTCTCTCGTTAAAGGCGATACACTCGCCGAAATCGCCAGAGAAATCGCTGTCGGAGAACACCTGGTGCTGGGACCAGGTGAGCGCAAGAGCGGCGGCCACAATCGCGCTTCAATCCTCGCAGATACTCTTGAGGCGTTAGCCGGAGCGATTTTACTGGACGCTGGCTACGACAAATGCTCCGAGGTATTACTTCGCTTGTTTAGCACCCGCCTGGATCAATTGACAGCAGGCCAATCAGAAAAGGATGCAAAAACACGCTTGCAGGAGCATCTACAAAGCGTCGGCAGCCCGCTCCCCATCTACGATTTGGTACAGGTGCAGGGCAGCGAGCACGACAAGGTGTTCAGTGCCCGCTGTACGCTCACCCAGCCAAGGTTGACTACCGAGGGGACCGGAAAAAGCCGCAGAAAGGCGGAGCAAGCGGCTGCAGGAGAAGCTCTGCAAAGGCTGAAAATCCGTGGCCGATAACGCTCTGCGATGTGGATATGTGGCGATCGTAGGGCGACCCAATGTCGGCAAATCAACGCTGCTCAATCACTTGCTGGGGCAGAAGATCAGTATCACTTCGCGTAAACCGCAAACAACCCGGCAGCGCCTACTTGGTATTAAAACCGAGGCCAACCACCAGATTATCTTTGTCGATACGCCGGGACTGCATAAGGGCGCGGAGAAAGCACTGAATCAGTATATGAATCGAGCTGCAACGGCGGCTATTAGAGATGTCGATCTAGCGGTCATGGTAGTGGATCGTACCGCCTGGACTGACGAGGACGAGATGGTATTAAGCCAGGTTGAGCAAGCACGAGTACCCTGTGTGCTTGTCGTTAACAAAGTCGATCTGTTGAGTGATAAAAACGCGCTGTTACCCCACCTGGAAGAGCTATCCAAAAAATCCGACTTCGCCGCCATTTTGCCAGTATCGGCGTTACGCCGACACAACATAGAAGCGCTTGAACAGGAGATACTGTCGCGCTTACCCAGCTCGGAACACTTCTTCCCCGAAGAGCAAATCACAGATCGCAGTCAACGATTTCTCGCGGCCGAGATCGTGAGAGAGAAAATTATGCGTCAGCTTGGGGATGAAGTTCCCTATGCTATTTCTGTTGAAATAGAGGAGTTCGAGCTAGAGGACCAGGTACTCCATATCTCAGCGCTGATTTTTGTTGAGCGCAAAGGGCAGAAACGAATACTTGTAGGCGAGGGTGGATCGCGCTTACGCTCCATTGGAACTGAGGCAAGAAAAGACATGGAACTGCTTTTCGATTATCAGGTTATGTTGCGTCTCTGGGTCAAGGTGAGATCGGGTTGGTCCGATGATGAGCGGGCGCTGCGCAGCCTGGGCTATGATGATGCATAAGTTTGAGGGGCCCGCGGCTAGCGCTTTCCCAAAAGCTAGGCAACGCAGCGTCTCGCCGTTCGTATGAGAGTCAAGCTACAGCCAAGCTATGTGCTGCACTCGCGTGCTTATCGCGACACTAGTCTGCTGGTGGAAGTCTTCACCGCTGAACACGGCAGAATTGGGTTGGTGGCGCGGGGTGCACGGCGCAAATCTCGCAATGGCAGCCCTGCTGCACTGCTACAGCCCTTTGCACCTATGCTGCTGGGATTTACGGGCCGCGGCGAGTTGAAGACGCTGACGGCGACCGAAACTGCAGGGCGTCCCCAAATTTTGGCGGGGGAGCGCCTGTTTAGTGGTCTCTATCTGAATGAATTGCTGGTTAGGCTGTTACACCGGCATGACGCCCACCCCAAGTTGTTTGCCGCCTATGGTGATGCGCTAAATGGTTTAGCATCCAGCGGCGAAATAGATGGCGTGCTACGACAATTTGAATTGATATTGATATCGGAGCTGGGTTATGGGTTCGAACTGGATGTCGACGGTCAGACGGGCGCGGCCGTAACACCTGAGTTCTGGTATCGCTACCACCCCGAATATGGTCTGGTCGCAGCTGAGCAGAAGCGCGATCAAGACCAGGTCATGTTTAGGGGCGCCGAACTGCTTGCCATAGCAGCCAACGACTTTACGGGCGATGCGCGCCAGGCTGCGAAACGGCTAACTCGCCGAGTTCTCGCAGAGCAGTTGGGTGAAACGCCATTGCGAAGCCGCGAATTGTTTGCTTCGCAGCAACGCTCTCAACTGCGCAGTAGCGCTGAGCGGGCGCAGGAGTAGGCATGATCTCAGTTGGCACCGATATCCTGCAGGTATCGCGGGTCCAAGGCGCGCTAAAAAGGCAGGGAGAGCGCTTCATGGAGCGGATTCTCACGCCGTCTGAGCGGAAGGAGTTTCGTAGCAGCGCGTTACCCGAACGCTTACTGGCCAAGCGATTTGCAGCCAAGGAGGCGGTTGCGAAAGCGCTGGGCACGGGTATCGGTCGCGGTGTCAGCTGGCAGGACATTATCGTGCAGCATGATAAGCACGGAGCGCCGCGGGTTGTGCTCAGCGGAGGCGCCCTAGACGTCGCCCAGCAACGGGGTGGTGGACGCGTGGAATTGAGCATTTCTGATGAGGTAGAGTATGTGGTCGCCTTTGCTGTTTTGGCCTGACGCCATAGCTCTTTACTGAGTTTACCCATCTGATAGAGGCCCAGGTCTCCCGGCTTGCGCCCAAGTTGGTTATACTTTGCTGCCCTTTTCGCGACGCCTGAACATGCCCCAATACCCGACCGTTGAAGCCTGTATAGGGAACACACCGCTGGTCCGCCTGCAACGACTGCCTGGTGAGACAAGCAATCTGGTGCTCGCCAAGCTTGAAGGTAATAACCCAGCGGGCTCCGTCAAGGATAGGCCGGCGTTAAGCATGATAGCGCAGGCGGAGGCGCGTGGTGATATTCACCCCGGTGATACGCTAATAGAAGCCACCAGCGGCAACACGGGGATAGCACTCGCCATGGCGGCAGCTATTCGGGGTTATCGCATGATTTTGATCATGCCCGCGCATATGAGCGATGAGCGCAAACAGGCCATGTCAGCGTATGGGGCGCAGCTTATTGAGGTGACACAGGAAGAGGGGATGGAAGGAGCGCGAGATTTGGCCATGTCCATGCAAGCCGACGGTAAAGGCCTTGTATTGGATCAATTTGCCAATAGCGATAATCCGCGAGCCCACCTCACGGGAACAGGCCCCGAAATTTGGCGACAGACCAACGGTACCGTGACCCACTTCGTAAGCTCTATGGGTACCACCGGAACGATTATGGGCTGTTCCAGCTATTTGAAGGAACAAAATCCTGACGTTGAAATTATCGGCCTGCAGCCCCTGGAAGGATCCAGTATTCCTGGAATTCGGCGTTGGCCGCAGGCTTATCTACCAAAGATCTTTGACGCTGCCAGGGTAGATCGAGTAATCGACATTTCTCAGCATGAATCGGAAGAGACCATGCGAGCTCTCGCGCGTGAAGAAGGCATATTTGCCGGTGTGTCATCGGGTGGATCGATTGCGGCGGCGCTAAAAATATCGCGAGAGGTAGAAAACGCCGTGATTGTTGCCATTGTTTGCGATCGCGGCGATCGCTACCTATCCACGGGTGTGTTCACGCCATGATGAGGCGTTATTAAATGGTCCAGGTGCGCGATCAGTCCCATCTCGGACCGGGGGGTGACATCGATCTCGAGCAGTGGCTTGCCAGATTGCCCGTCGGTCAAAGTGAGATCGAGAAAAATCGGCTTGTTGTGGCCTGTGAGTTGGCTCAGGAGGGCGCGCTCAAGTCTGGCGCCGATAGTGGTGATTGGGCCCTGGAATCCGATGTGTTCATCGCGGGGCTCGATATAGCGCTTATTCTTGCGGAGCTGCAGGTGAGTACCGATTGTCTGATCGCAGGTGTCTTGTATCGCGTTGTGCGTGAACAGCGTATCCCCCTCGATAGGGTCAAGGGGAGTTTTGGCATCGGCGTCGCTCAGCTTATCGAAGGTGTGAACCGAATGGCCGCGATTGGTGATCTGCGGGCGGCGGGCGATCGCCCCGTGCTCGGTCAGGCGCAGGCGCAGAAAGATAATATTCGTAAAATGCTAATCGCCCTGGTCGACGACGTCAGGGTTGCTTTGATCAAACTGGCTGAGCGGACATGCGCGATAAGGGCGGTGAAGAATGATGACCAACGTCGACTCACCGTGGCCCGCGAGGTGTTTGATGTGTACGCTCCACTTGCACACAGACTGGGGATTGGTCAGCTCAAGTGGGAGCTTGAGGATTTATCTTTCCGCTATCTCTATGGTGACGCCTATCGCAAGATAGCGAGGTTGCTTGATGGAAAACGCGTAGAACGAGACCAGTTTATTACTGAGGTGCGTCAAGAGCTTACTAAGACACTTAGCAACGCGGGACTCGACGTCAAAATTGAAGGTCGAGCCAAGCATATCTACAGTATCTGGCGAAAAATGCAGCGTAAGGGCATCGGCTTTTCGCAAGTATATGACATCCGCGCCGTGCGCATTCTCGTGCCAGAAATTAAAGATTGCTACGCGACCTTGGGTTTGGTGCACGGTCTCTGGCACAACATCCCAAACGAGTTTGATGATTATATCGCCAGCCCTAAGGAGAACGGTTACCGATCGCTACATACGGCGGTAGTCGGGCCGGAAGGTAAAGTGCTGGAGGTGCAGATTCGCACCCATCAAATGCATGAGGAGGCCGAACTGGGTGTCTGTGCGCACTGGCGCTACAAGGGCACCGATGCAGGCGACAACAGCGGCGGTAGCTATGAAGAAAAAATCGCCTGGTTGCGCCAGGTGCTCGACTGGCACGAAGAGACCGGCGACACCGGCGATGTGGCAGAACAGTTTAGCTTCAAGATGGCGCAAGACAGGGTCTATGTCTTTACGCCTAAAGGTGACGTGGTGAATCTTGCGCAGGGAGCAACGCCATTGGACTTTGCCTACCACGTGCATACTGAGGTAGGCCATCGCTGTCGCGGAGCGAAGGTGAACGGCACAATCGTGCCCTTGACCTACACCCTCGCAACGGGAGAGCGGGTGGAAATCTTGACCAGCAAAGAAGGCCTGCCCAAGCGAGACTGGTTGCAACCTGGCTCGGGATATCTCAAGACGTCGCGGGCGCGAGCCAAGGTACAACACTGGTTCAGAGCCCAGACCCGGGATGAGAATATAGATGCTGGCCGGCATCTGCTGGAGCGTGAGTTCAAGCAACTTGCATTGACCAGTGTTGATTTTCAACGTGTTGCGCGAAAGGTACAACACAACAGTGTCGAAGACATGTATGCGGCGGTCGGGTCTGGCGATTTGCCCTCTGCGCAGGTACTCAATGCCGCTCAGGGGTTGGTCGAAAGCAAAGGCCCGCAGCTAAAGCTAGCACGGTCGGTGGACGCCGTTCACCGCGATCAGATACAGATCCGTGGCGTGGGGAATCTGGTGAGCCATATGGCGGGCTGCTGCAAACCGCTGCCGGGCGATGCGATCACTGGCTTTATTACCCAGGGTGGAAGCGTGAGTGTGCACCGCTCTGATTGCGCGCGTTTGATCAAGTTTATGGAAACTGCTGCGGATCGTGTTATTGAAGTTGAATGGGGCGAGTCGCCAGCCGATAACTACGAGGTGAATGTGGCGATTGAGGCCTATGACAGACAAGGGTTGCTGCGCGATATCACGGGTTTGTTTGCAAACGCGCGTATCAATGTGCTGTCTATCAACACACAGACAAATAAGAATAAACACACCGCTACCATGCGTCTGCGCGTGGAGGTCCCTAATCTGGTTTCACTGTCAAAGTTACTGGAGCGAATAAACCGACTGAAAAACGTGGTCTCGGCAAGACGGCTATCGGAGTAGCCGTGCCTTCTGCAACAGGAACGCCTTATGGTTTGCCCGATTTGCTGCGAGTCATGGCACGCTTGCGCGATCCCGAATCGGGTTGCCCCTGGGATCTTGAGCAGGACTTCCAAAGCATCGTACCCTCCACGCTGGAGGAGTGCTACGAGCTGGCGCAGGCGATAGAGCAAGAGGATTATCCGCATGTCGCTGAGGAACTAGGGGATGTACTGTTTCAGGTAGTGTTTTATTCGCAGCTCGGGAGTGAGTTAGATCTGTTCTCCTTCGAATCGGTGATTGATACGCTGGTAACTAAGTTAATCAGGCGTCATCCCCATGTTTTTGCCGATGGCGAGATCGAAGGTGTCGTGCGAGGCGGTAGCACGGTCGAAGCGGTTAAAACCTCCTGGGAGACGATCAAGCAGCAGGAGCGCAACGATAAATCCCAGGGGGGAGTGCTCGCGGATGTGCCCGTTGCTCTGCCGGCTTTGCCGCGTGCACAAAAGTTGCAGAAGCGCGCATCCCGGGTCAATTTTGATTGGCCGGATGCGATCTCAGTACTGACAAAACTCGAGGAAGAAATAGCTGAATTGCGACAGGCGATCGCGTCGGGTGAGCGCGCAAAGTTAGAAGAAGAAACAGGAGATGTTTTATTTACCTGTGTCAATATCGCGCGGCACCTGGGCGTAGATGCTGAGACTTCGTTGCGCCGCGCAAACAGCAAGTTTGAGTCCAGGTTTCAACACATGGAAGCGAACGCAAGGGCAATAGGCCGTGCACTCGTCGATATGTCAGATGACGAATTGGACGCAATGTGGCTCACAGCCAAAGCGCTAGACGCCCGCAGGGAGTAGGGCTTGTACTTCCAGGGGGTGCTGTGTATCGTAATCCACCCCGCCCGCCAGGCCCGGGACCAGTCTCCCAAAACAGAAGCCGAAACCCAAAGCAATAATGCGTGGTAGTAACGCTACATACAGTTGAGGAACAGCAGGTATGCGATTGATATTGTTGGGCGCCCCCGGCGCAGGCAAGGGCACTCAGGCACAATTTATCACCGAGAAGTACGGTATACCGCAGATATCAACGGGCGATATGCTGCGGGCCGCTGTCAAGGCCGGAACCGAATTGGGGCTTAAAGCGAAGTCGGTCATGGACGCAGGGGGTCTGGTCTCCGACGAAATCATTATTGGACTGGTAAAAGAACGAATTACTGAATCAGACTGTACTGACGGTTTTCTGTTTGACGGATTTCCGCGCACCATACCGCAGGCACAGGCCATGGTTGATGCCGAGGTGAATCTTGATCACGTTGTGGAAATTGCTGTCGATGACGATGCGATCGTTGCGCGCTTGGGTGGGCGACGTGTGCATCCAGGATCTGGCAGGATTTATCACACAGAACATAATCCACCGAAAATAGAAGGGCGCGATGACGAAACCGGCGAACCTCTGGTGCAGCGGGAAGATGATCAAGAAGATACCGTCAGAAAGCGGCTGGAAATCTATCATGCCCAAACGAGCCCGCTAGTGAGTTTTTATCAATCCATGAACGGCGCGAATGCACCTGCCTACCATCGGGTAGATGGCGTGGGTAGCGTTGAACATATCAGAGACCAGGTGTTCGCTGCGCTAGCGAACTAGCTCCCCACCGCCATCGTTAAACAAACGGCCGCAATAGCGAACCGCGCAAAGCTTATGCGAGTTGCGGCAATACAGCGGTTGTACGGATGCATAATTGTTGCTAACGTCTTGCCACGGGCTACTGTCAACAACTCTTGAGGAGGCATAACGATGGCCACGGCAAAGAAGAAGAAAGCACCTGCAAAAAAGAAGGCTGCAGCCAAGCGCAAAAAAGCTGCACCAAAACGGAAGGCTGTAGCAAAGAAAAAAGCACCCGTTAAGAAAAAAGCGCCTGCGAAGAAAAAAGCTGCGGCAAAAAAGAAAGCACCCGCCAAGAAAAAAGTCGTTAGACTAAATGTGTTCCGGGATGCAGTTAGCACAGCCCGTGATCAGATGGATCAATGGGTGGATACCGCAAAGTTGAGGGCCAAGCAGCTGGCGGCAGAACAGAAGCTGATGGAAAAGAAAGCTGAGCTGGCCGTAAAAGCAGAAGTCGACAAGGCAAAGCACTTAGCCGATCAGGCAGAAAAGTGGGCTAGAGCTCGCGTCAAGTCGGACACCAAAAAACTCAATGATTTGGAAAAACGGCTGAGAAAGCAGCTTAAAGATGCCGAGAAGAAGCTGCTCGCACAAGCCAAAGCGGCTGAGAAAAAGGCTGCTGCCAAGAGTAAGGCACTAAAGAAGAAGATTGAAGCGGCCACGGGTAAAGTTCGACGTGCACCCGCGCGCAAGAAAAAGGCTGCGCCAAAAGCCAAGAAATAATAGCGAGATACAAAGCGCTAAGCATAGCCCGATCAGGTTTACTTGGTCGGGCTTTTTCATGCGCGCCGATAGTCTGACCGTGACAGCCATTGGCCTGGCGTGACAGCACAGCGTGAAACGGGTTGCCGCAGATGCTAGAGGGCAAGCGCTGCGCGCAAGGTGATCGTAATAGTCAGTGTTTTTGGCCCAGCAACCGATCAAAAGTGTGAGTTGCTCCTAATACACTGGCGTTACGCTAGAGGATTTTAATGTTACCCGCGATGCCATGAACATACAGTTCACTCCACAGCAGCTCGCCCTGCGCGACGAATTGCGAGATTACTTCGCGGGATTAATGACACCCGAGCTCAAGGCGGAATGTGATCGCGACATGGGTGAAGGCGGAGGGCCATTGTGGCGAGAGGCCCTGAGACAAATGGGCCGCGATGGCTGGATTGGTGTGGGCTGGCCCAAGCAGTGGGGCGGGCGCAGTATGACGCCACTCGAACAGTTTATTTTTGTGGAAGAAGTGATGCGAGCGGGCTATCCGTTCCCGTTTTTAACTACGGAGTCTGTGGGCCCAGTGCTGGCAGAGCATGGCAATGATTGGATAAAGCGCGAATTGGTTCCCAAAATCTTAGCGGGGGAACTGCTCATCTCAATTGGTTATTCCGAGCCTGCGGCGGGCACTGACCTCGCCAGTTTAACAACCCGGGCCGAGCGCGATGGAGATGGCTGGCTGATCAATGGCCAAAAAATGTGGACGTCGCTGGCACATTTTTGTGATTACACCTGGCTTGCCGCCCGTACTGACCCCAGTGCGCAAAAAAAACATAAAGGCATATCGATGTTTCTGGTTCCTAACAGCGATCCAGGCTGGAGTTGCACGCCGGTCAACACGCTGGGTGGTGTCAGAACGAATGCGACCTACTATGACAATATTCGTGTCAGCAACGACCATTTGGTGGGAGAGCTGCACGGTGGCTGGAAGCTTATTACCGGACAGCTCAATCGTGAACGACTGAGCCTGATTAACTTCGGTCCCGTCTCGCAATTGTTTAATGAGATTGTGCAGTGGGCAAATCTTGCCCAGTCTGGGGATGGCCTACTTATCGATCAACCATGGGTGCAGCACAATCTCGCGCGCGCCCGTGCGTTGATTGAGTGTATGAAGCTGATTGTTTATAAGCAGTCATGGGCTATGACGGAAGAAGTGCTGGCGATGGCTGACGCCTCAAGCGCTAAAGTTTACGGCTCAGAAGCTTTTATCGAAGTGTTTCGACTTATGGGCGAAGTGGTTGGGCAGGCCGGTCTATTGCGCGCAGAAAGTCCACAGTCCATCGATTGCGCCAGTCGAATTGAGCGGCTCTACCGCACCGCATCCATCATCACCTTCGGCGGTGGGACAAACGAAATTCAGCGCGACATTATTTCGGCGGCGGGTCTGTTTATGCCCCGCGCCCAGCGCTGAGGGGGTCGGAGCCATGGACTTCGGTTTTTCTCAAGAACAGCAACAGATAAAAGACTTGGCGCACAAAGTACTGAGTGAACAGGTCTCTGCGCAAAGTTTGTCTGTCTATGACGAGTACGCTCAGCCGCGGATTGACTTTGGACTGTGGAAACAGCTGTGCGAAACGGGGCTGGTAGGCATGGGCGTGGAACCGCGCTTTGGTGGTATGGGTTACGGCATGATGGAGCTGGCGCTGTTTGTCGAGGAAGTGGGTCGCAGCATTGCTCCGGTGCCTGTGATTGCGCACTGTGTGTCGGCGATGTTACCGATACAGCGCTTTGCCAGCATACAGCTCAAAGAGTCAATCCTGCCGGCCGCTGTCAAGGGGGATTGCTTGCTCAGCGCTGCTTTATCCGAGCCTTTAAACGAAGACCCCACACAACCCTCAGCGGTAAGCGCTCGCGCTGATGGCGATGTGTTGATTCTTTCGGGTGTTAAGAGTGCGGTGCCCTATGGCATGCAGGCGCAGCGCATACTTTTGGCGGCGCGTTCTGCCGATGGAATAGCCGTTGTACTATTGGATACTGAAGCGTTGGGTGTGGAAAGAAACGAACAATATGCAACCCAGTTTGAGCCACAGTGCGAGCTGTTGCTGAACGAGGTTCGCGTTCCTCCCGAAGATATTATTACTCTATCGGATGGCGAGGTAGTCATGCGCTGGGTGGCCCAGCATACTGTTGCAGCTATCTGTGCACATCAGCTGGGTGCCTGCGATCAAGCAGTCAAAATGGCCGCGAGCTACACCTCAGAACGAAAACAGTTCGATGTGCCGGTAGCGACGTTTCAGGCAGTGGGGCATCGGCTGGCGGATTGCTACATGGATGTAGAGTGCCTGCGTCTTTGTACCCAGCAAGCCGCTTCCCTTTTGACCAATGAGGCAGATGCCGATGTCGAGTTACACATCGCCAAGATCTGGGCAGGTGATGTCGGGCATCGTGCTAGCTATGCTTGTCAGCATGTGCACGGCGGCACGGGTATTGACCGCGATTACCCCTTATGGCGCTACTGTCTGTGGCTGCGCCACAATGAAATGACATTGGGCTCCAGTGCAGTCCATTTGTCCGCGTTAGGCAAAAGCCTGGCCTGTGGGGCGGGTTTGTTCAGTTAGAGGCGTAAAAAGTACACATTTTTCAGCGGAACGACCGCAAGCGATTTTCAGGAGCGCTGACTGGGGTACACTAAGCGCTCCTATGATGTACAGCTACTACCAACGCGTCTCGTCCACACTCCTTGTAGTGATATGCCTGCTTCTCTGGGCCTGCAGCAGCGCTCCGGAGGCGCCCCGGTCCTTGCCCAATGCGGTAGAGAATCGCGTGGACTTCAGTGGATTCTGGGAACTGGATTACAGCCAGAGTGACGATATTCAGGCTAATCTGAATGCGCTGGTGCGCGACGTGAGCAGGTACAACAGGCAAAGGTCACAGGCATCGGGCGTTTATCAGCAGGCGGGTTCAGGCGTGCTGATCGGTGGGCCAGGATCCACTAACAGCGGAGCATCTGTCATTGGCCTTGCGCAAATGGCTAACCTGGTGACGCAGTCACAGCTAATGGAAATCACCCAGGGTGAGAATGAAATTAAGGTGAAGCGACAGGAAGACTTTGCCTTGAGCTGTGAGTTTTACCTGGGTCAATACCACACTGTTGATACGCCTCTTGGCAAGGAGATATGTGGTTGGGATCGTCATCAGCTGGTGTTTAAGATTGTGCTGCCAGAAGGACTGACCGTTCAGCATATTTTTAGTCTCGGCCCGCAGGGTCAATGGCTAAATGTGGCAACCACAGTGATTTCCGACAGAGTGACATCACCGTTCACCGTCAACAGGGTCTATGCTCGTTATGAACCTAGCGATACGGGCTACAGCTGCAAGATGACCCTATCTCGGGGACGTGTGTGCACGACAGAATCTCAGTGAAGACCGGTTTTATGATGCGCTCAATGCGCGTGCTTGGAGTGGCTGCGCTGTTCTTGGGCGCGTTAACGCTCTATGCTGAGAACGAAACACCGGTACCCACCGTGTTGGTAGGTGACGTGACGCTCAAGGTAGAGCGACAAAACTCCGAGCAAGAGCGCCTGGATGTTGGCCTGGCGGTATTCGATCCAGGTATTCCTATTGATCGATCCAGTCATAGCAAGCTCGGTATTTTTCCTGAGATTCGCAAAGCCGAATCGAAGTTTATGCCGGTATTGCTGCGCCAGGCGCTGGTCGCCTCAAACGCCTGGGGTGTGGTGCGTGTGCTACCCGATGCGCAAATGACCACAGAATTGTTAGTCACCGGTGTTATTAAACACTCCGATGGCAGTCGCCTTGAACTCAATATCACTGCAGTCGACGCAACGGGCCTTGTGTGGTTTGACCGACTCTATCGCGACCAAACCAATTCTTCAGATTACCCTGCCGCCGAAGATAGGGATCCCTACGATGACATGTATCGTCAAATCGCGAATGATTTATTGAACTATCGCGAGGGCTTAACTGAGCGGCAGCTGCAGGCGATTCGACAGACGGCATTTCTACGGTACGCCGCGAGTCTGTCTGAGGACGCCTTTGGCGGCTATCTGCAAAAGAACGAACAGGGCATTTACAGCGTGGTGAGACTGCCGGCTCAGGGTGATCCGATGACGAGACGAGTTGAGGGTCTGCGCGAGCAGGAGCATTTGTTCGTCGATACGGTAGACGAGCAGTATGTCGATTTGTTCGATGAGATGCTCGTTACCTACAGCCTTTGGCGAGAGTACAGTCGCGATCAGGCACTGTATCTGGATGACTATGAAGCGCGTGCTCAAACTAAAGAACGGGCCGGCCGACGCGGTACCTTTGCCGCCATGGAGCAGACCTATAACACCTATAAGCAGGTCAAGATTCAAGAACAAGATCTCGATGAGATGGCGACCGGCTTCAATAACGAGGTTGCGCCGACGGTGATGGAGGCAAGTGGTCGCGTATTTCGACTCAACGGCTCTCTGGATGCGCAGTACCAGGAGTGGCGCGATATTCTGCGGGAGATCTTCGCGTTAGAGACGGGCTTACCCAGCAGTAACTGATCGTCCCAAAGTCACCCTAAGCGGACCTACGCTTTGCATTCTTTATAGGCTATGCTTCGACCATGGCTGGAAAAAATACAGAACAAGAGACCGCCTCACTCCTTGAGCAAGTCCGCAAGCTGACAGGCCAGGTCGCCGGCGGCACTCTGGGCCTCGCAAAAAACACGGCTGCCATGACCGCGATGTATGGCGAGAACTGGTTGCGCTCTGCAGTACTTAATCAGCTGGAACCTGAACGCCTCGAAGCGATGGCAGAGGCGGGCCACTTTCTGAGGGATGCTCGGGAGACGGCGGGTTTATCAATCAAGGATCTTGCTGAAAGCCTCGGTATGGCTGATAAGTCTGTACTGGAGGATATAGAGAGCGGTCAAACGATTATGCCGCTGGAGGTTATGCTGCGCAGCGCGTCATTGCTAGCCCGTCATGACCCGATTCCCTTTCTGATTAAGTTTTTGCGCACTTACAACCCCGCCTTGGAAAAAACCCTTGAGCAATGGGGTGTACTGGCATTGCCGAAGCAGTACGAAAGGGAGCGACGCTTTGTCAATCTCTACAGGCAGCACGACATTTTACGCGGCTTCACAGATGATGAATACGAGCGATTCGTGCACTATATGGAGAGCTCGATTAGTTTGGTTCTCGATGTCATGCAATCGGAAAAAATGGCTAGAACCGGCAAGAAAACGACCGCCACTAAAAAAGCCTCCACAGAGAAAACGGCGGCGAAACCCAAGAGAAAACCCAAAGCTAAGGCCAAGACTGCAACAAAGAAGAAACCCGCCCCACGCAAGCGTAAGCGAGCACCGGCGTCTTCCAGACGCAGCAAATCCTGACTGACTTGGCACTCGATTAGCAAACGATCTGACTCATACAGCAGTTGTTAAGACAGTGAAAGTGGTCCTGATGCAATGTTGGTGTTGCAATAATGGTTGATCGGCAGACCGCTGTAGCTGAGTTCGCGGACAGCTGGTTTGCAGCTTGTCCCAAAGGCATCGAGAGCCTGCTTGCGCATGAGTTGCAGACTCTCGGTGCAAGTGAGACCAAGGAGACAGTCGCAGGAGTTAGCGCCAGGGGGCCTCTGGCCCTAGGCTATCGAGCCTGTTTATGGTCCCGACTTGCCAATCGTATCCTCATGCCCGTTGCGGAGTTGGATGCGCAGGATAGTCAAACACTCTATCAGCAGCTTTTGCGCATTCAGTGGGGTGATCTGTTTGCTGTCGAAGCCAGCTTTGCAATCGACTTTATTGGCAGCAATTCTGAGTTTCGCAATACCCAGTTCGGCGCGCAGCGTTGCAAGGATGCCATTGTTGATTGGTTTTCCCAGCATGAGGGGAGGCGGCCCAGCGTGGCGCGCAAAAACCCCGATGTTCTGCTCAACGTACGGCTAAACAACAAGCGAGCCACACTGTCACTGGACTTTTCCGGTGGCAGCCTGCACCGGCGAGGTTACCGACTCGAGGGCGGCGCAGCACCGCTAAAGGAGAATTTGGCGGCAGCAATACTATTGCGCGCGGATTGGCCAGGCATCGCGGCCCGCGGAGGAGCGCTGCTGGATCCCATGTGCGGTTCCGCCACCCTGCTGCTAGAAGGGGCAATGATGGTGGCCGATATCGCGCCTGGTTTAGGTAGAGATCAGCATGGATTCGAGCACTGGCGCGGCCACAACCGGGAGCAGTGGCAAGCGATATACACCGATGCGAAAGGCAGAGCACAGAGAGGCCTGGCCGCCTCACTGCCGGAAATTCGTGGCTACGATGCCGACCCGCGCATTGTTCGCAAGGCCCAGGAAAACATCGCCAGGCTGGGCCTAAAAAAGCAGGTGAGAGTAAGCCAAAAAAGACTGGATGTTTTGCGACGGCCTACCCATGCTGAGATGAATACGGGTTTGTTGATTTGCAATCCACCCTACGGAGAACGCCTGGGTGATAAGGACGGATTGAGCGCGCTGTATAACCGCTTAGGACGTTTGATGAGCACCGAGTTCGCGGATTGGCAGGCGGGGGTGTTAACCAATGATCTGGCGCTAGGAAAAGCGGTAGGCCTGCGCAGCCACAAACAATATCGACTATACAACGGCAAGATAGAAGTTCAGCTGCTGCTTTTCAGTCTCAAAAATAACCGCTTGAAACCGCTGGCTGATGATACGCGCGATGCAAAGTCGATTGACAGACCGGAGCAACCGGATGCGCCGCTCTCAGAGGGGGCGCAAATGTTCGCCAACCGTATTCGTAAAAACGCTAAACGCTTGGCATCCTGGCGTAAACGCGAGGGCATTAGCTGCTACCGGCTGTATGACGCAGACATGCCGGAGTATGCAGTCGCAGTCGATGTCTACGGAGAACGGCTTTGTGTTTCAGAGTATCAGGCGCCCGCTTCCGTGGACGAGCAGGCCGCGTCGAGGCGATTTCAGGAGATAGAAACTGCCCTGCCGCGAGCCTTGAATATGCCGGCCACGGACATTTTTTATAAGCGGCGGCGTCGGCAGCGCGGGGCGCGGCAGTATGAAAAGCTCGACAGCCGTGGTGAACTCATCAGCGTCAGCGAAGGGTCCGCAGAACTCCTGGTCAATCTGCAGGACTATCTCGATACCGGGCTGTTTCTCGATCACCGGCCTTTGCGACGACGCCTGCATCGCGAAGCAAAGGGCAAATTTTTTCTTAATCTATTTTGCTACACCGCCTCAGCAACGGTTCATGCCGCTCTGGGTGGTGCACGTGGCTCGACCAGTGTGGATATGTCGAACACCTATGTGCAGTGGGCAAGGCAAAACTTTCAACACAATGGGATCGATGCCAGCAAGCACCGGCTCCTTAGGGCAAACTGTTTGACCTGGCTTGAGACGGCCAAACGCGACTATGACCTGATTTTGCTGGATCCACCTTCATTTTCTAACTCCAGCGCTATGACGGACAGCTTCGACGTTCAGCGCGATCATAGCGAACTCCTTCGCGCCACCATGGCGCTACTCAAACTAGACGGCACGCTTTACTTTTCGAACAATCGGCGTGACTTCTCACTAGCCCTCGATGTGGCTGAAGAGTATGACGTTGTGGATATCACAGCGGCGACACTGGATCCCGATTTTCAGCGAAAGCGGCCGCCGCATCACTGCTGGCAGCTCCGACACAAGCGCTAATACACCTGCAAGATGGTGCGAGCAAAGTACATACAAATGCTATGAAAAGTGTGTGTTGTGAACACTAGATCGGATTGCCAGATGCCCTGACCCGCCTAGGCTAGGGCGATCGCCGGTAAGTGCCTGCCAACTGAATCCAGGAAATGATATCCACAAAACGGCGCTAACCCCTTTATTTATAGCGCCGGGAACAGAGGGCATGCAGAAAACGCTACAAAAATAGCGTAAGTTGTTGATTCTTTATTACTAAAGGCGTCGTTGGCCGTTTCTATTTTTAGCGGGCTGGTGGGCAGCGGTGGAAAACAATTCGCGTGCTGCTCACTTCGTCCCCATAGTTATCCACAGGCTGGGCTGTGGATAACTACTCTGCATCGGCTAGTTTCAATAGCTGTTTGCCCATATTGCGACCGTCAAACAACCTTTGCAGCGTGGCAGGTATGTTTTCAAAGCCTTCCTGAATATCGTCACGCCAAACCAGCTCTCCCGCACTGACCCATTGCGTGAGATCTGCGTAAGCTTCTTCGGCGCGCGCAAGGTAATCGAGGACAAGAAAGCCCTGCATTCGGATGCGCCGGGTCACCAGGATCATCAGGTTGCTCGGCCCCGGAGCGGGCGCAGTATCGTTGTAGCCGGAAATCGCACCGCATAACACGATGCGGCCGAAATCCGCCATGTGGGTAATGGCGGCCTCCAGTGTTTCACCGCCCACGTTGTCGAAGAATAGATTGACGCCTTCTGGGCACAGTTCGCCAATACGGGCGAGCAAATCCTCCCGTTTGTAATCGATCACAGCGTCGACCTTACACTCATCCAAAAGCCAACTGCATTTATCTTCACCGCCGGCAATACCTACCACCCGTGCGCCCTTAAGGCGGGCAATTTGCGCGACGATTGACCCGGTGGCGCCGGCCGCACCTGATACTAATACAGTATCTCCGCTCACCGGCTGACCCACATCCAGCAGACCGAAATAGGCCGTCAGACTGGTAGCGCCAAAAATGCTGAGCGCCATATTTTCTGTGACGCCCTCTGGCAATGCACGCAAGGGAATCGGGTCCGAGAACCCCCCCAAGCTGTACTCCTGCCAATTCAGTAAACCCTGTACTAAAGTGCCTTCAGGAAAAGCGGGATTATCGGACGCGACTACCTGGCCGACCCCGGTGGCGCGCATGGGTGCGCCCAGTTCCACAGGTGGCAAATAGCTGCGCTCATCCATTACCCAGCCGCGCATAGCGGGATCGAAACCTAACATCAGCGTTTTAATGAGGACCTCACCCGCAGCGAGATCAGGTTCGGGAAGCGGCGCTGTCACTAATTCAAAGTGCTCTGGGCCAACCATGCCCACGGGTCGATCTTTCAACAACCACTGTTTATTGGCGTCTGCCATCGCTGCCTGCTCCTCTGTCGGTGAATATCGTGCTGCCGGGTATTAGAGCAGCATTGTGATAGGCGTAAAAGTCTCAATTCACACCGGCATGAACTTTTAGGCCTGGCCGTTCAATGACAGTGCACGCGCGCTATGTTCCAATCGTGGAAAAGTTGTTTGGTAGATCGATGCCATGAAATCAATGCTGGTCGTTTATCACAGTCAGAGTGGTAGCTGCGCAAGCCTGGCACGGGCTGCCTGGAGTGAGGCGCGCAGGGAAGAGGGCGTAAACGTAGAGGTGCTGCGTGCCTGGGATGCGGGGCTTACCGCGCTAACGCGCGCAGATGGTGTGCTCTTAATAGCTGCAGAGAATTCGGGGTCACTCAGCGGCACGATGAAGGACTTTTTGGATCGGACATTTTATCCCGCTATCGATAGTGGCGTAGTGTTGCCCTACGCCAGCATTATTAGTGCAGGTAATGATGGCCGCGGTGCCCTCAAGCAAATGCAGCGCATACTGACTGGATACCCCATGCCCTGTGCGGCAGAGCCGCTCATTTTGCGCGGTGAGGTCAATGAGCAGCACCTGCGATCAGCAGGCGAGCTCGGTCGCGCCTTCGCGGCGGGCCTGGTTATGGGCATCTTTTAGAATCGGTTTCTCTACTTCAATACTGCGGTAGAGGCAGCGCATAGGACATGAGCTTGAGTAGATAAAGCCGGTCAGCAGGCAGCGCAAAAATTAGTAGATCGAACAGAACCAGGCCGACAAAGGATTTCAAAGGGGAGAAGCATATGGACGATAAAGCGCCTCAGCCGCCACCGCAGGGGTTCACCGAGTTGCCGGCGATGGGTGGATTCAGTGCTGCCCTAGCGCCTTTTTATCTTCGCATCGAAGGCGACTCTATCAGTGTAGGCCTGACGGTGAGTGATCAGCACATCAACAGCATGGGTATTTGTCATGGTGGCGCTCTGACAACCCTGGCGGATTTTGCTGCAGCCACGGGGGTTAATGTTGCGCGCAACACTCGCGGCGGCACGCCCACCATCAACCTCACGGTAGACTTTATCTCTGCAGCGAAGTTGGGTGAGTGGATTCAAGCCGATGTGCAATTGGTGACGCTGAAGCGCCGCTTTGGATTTTCAAGCGGTGTCATCACGGGTAGCGACGGTGTGGTCGCGAGATTTAGCGGCAGCTTTTACCTACCGGATCACGATGGCATGGTACAGGCAACAAACGCCGGTGACGGTGCCCCCGATTCTATCCGCGAGGGCACCTCTGATTAACTCCATGGCACCTCAGGCTTTCCGGCTGGTCCGTCGGTCCGCCGAAACGGATCAAGGCAGGGTTTCGAAGGCATGCTGGTTGCACGTCAAGAATGCCCATTTCCACCCTGGCTGAATGCCGACACCACATCGATAAATGCGCGTGCGCCCCGAGACAGGCTGCGGCCACGGTGATACACGAGGCCTAGTGTGCGCTCTATGTCGACCTGCTGCACGTTGAGCACCGTGAGCGATTCGTCGCACATGGTGCGCGGTAAAACGGTCCATCCCAAACCCACTGATGTCATCATGCGGATGGTCTCCAGGTAGTTGGTTGCCATCGACACCTGCAGCTGCAGATCGTGTTGATTAAACAAACGCGCGACAATCTGCCCTGTATAGGTATTGAGTCCGGGAATGATGGCGGCGTGTTGACTCAAGACCGGTAGATCCACATTGCCTGTGCCGGCCAGCGGGTGAGTCGCCCCCACCATAAAGGCCAGCGGATCGGGCCACACGGGCAGGGTGACCAGTGACGGCTGCTCTTCAGGTGCCAGCGTCACGAAGGCGATCTCAGCTCGGTTTTGCAAAATTCTGTCGTAGGCCTGCTCCGAGTCCATAAAGTCGATATCGATGTGGACGCGCTCAAAGGCCGTATTGAACTCACTCAAGACCGGGGGCAAACGGTGCAGGCCGATGTGGTGACTGGTTGCCAGTTTCAGTTCGCCGGCGATCTCGCCGGATAGATCGCGAACAGACTGTCTGGCCGCCTCTAGCTGCTGCTGCACTGCCCTGACGTGGGGCAGCAAAACGCGTCCAGCTTCTGTCAGGCTGACCTCCCGCCCGATTCGATCAAACAGCTCCACGTCCAGCTCTTGTTCCAGCAGCGCAATGCGCTTGCTGACCGCGGGCTGGGTTAAGTGCAGTTTTTCCGCTGCCTGGGAAAAGGAACCGGTCTCGGCGACACGTTGAAAAGCGCGCAGGTGTTGAAGCTCCATTAGGATTCTCCATAGGAATGCGATATATAAAAATAATAAATTTGAGTTATGGAATGTGCAAGCGCATAATGCGTCAAATACCCATCGAATTTGAGCAAGAGGTCGCCACATGACCGGTAAAACCCTGTACGACAAATTATGGGATAGCCACGTTGTCGAAGACCATGACGACGGCACCACGATCATTTATATCGATCGTCACCTGTTGCACGAAGTGACGTCACCGCAAGCTTTTGAAGGGCTGCGTCTCGCCGGACGTTCACTCTGGCGCCGCGATGCGAACCTGGCGGTGCCGGATCACAACGTACCGACCGAGCGGGTTGAGCGCAGTGGCGGCGTTGCAGCAATTGCCGATCCCATCTCCCGATTGCAGGTGCAGACGTTGGATGACAACTGCAGGGACTACAACATCGTTGAATACGATATCAATGACAGGCGTCAGGGCATCGTGCACGTGGTAGGTCCTGAGCAGGGTGCGACCCTACCGGGAATGACAGTCGTCTGTGGTGATTCTCACACCTCCACCCACGGTGCACTCGGTGCGCTTGCCCACGGCATCGGCACCTCGGAAGTCGAGCACGTGCTGGCCACCCAGTGTCTGATTCAGCAGAAAATGGGCAACATGCTGGTGCGCATCGATGGGCGATTGGCGAAAGGTGTGACGGCTAAAGACGTGGTATTGGCAGTCATAGGCAAGATTGGAACGGCCGGCGGTAGCGGCTACGCCATTGAATTCGGTGGTGAAGTGGTGCGCAACATGAGCATGGAAGGGCGCATGACCATGTGCAATATGTCCATAGAAGCCGGAGCCCGGATGGGCATGGTGGCGGTAGACGATAAAACGCTGGACTACGTTAAGGGAAGGGCGTATGCGCCTCAAGGCGAGCTGTGGGATAAGGCCGAGGCCGCCTGGAGAGAGCTGCATAGCGATGAACATGCGCATTTTGATCGCGTCGTCGCGCTACACGGGGAAGACATCATGCCACAGGTGACCTGGGGCACGTCTCCGGAGATGGTGTTGCCAGTAGACGGCCACCTTCCGGACCCCTCAGAGATCGAAAATCACACGCACCGCGAGGCGGTAGTTCGAGCGCTCGATTATATGGGCCTGCGCGCCGGTATGCCGATCACAGATATTCGGCCAGACCGCGTATTTATTGGCTCCTGCACAAATTCACGCATTGAGGATTTGCGCTCGGCTGCCGAGGTTGTGCGTGGCAAGCATGTGGCGAAATCCGTGAAGCAGGCGCTTGTTGTACCGGGTTCTGGGGAAGTGAAACGCCAGGCGGAGGCCGAGGGTTTAGACCAGGTATTCCTGGATGCCGGTATGGAATGGCGTGAGCCGGGATGCTCCATGTGTCTGGCGATGAACGCGGACAAGCTGGGACAAGGAGAGCACTGTGCGTCTACCTCAAACCGTAATTTTGAAGGACGTCAGGGTTTTGGTGGTCGCACGCACCTGGTGAGTCCGGCCATGGCAGCAGCCGCTGCTGTTGCAGGTCACTTTGTTGATGTGCGCAACTGGTAGTCACGGGGCAGAGCAATAGAGAAGTAGGAGAACAGAGATGAAGAGCTTTATAGCCGAGCGCGGACTGGTGGCGCCGATGGATCGCGCCAATGTCGATACGGACTTGATCATCCCGAAGCAGTTTCTGAAATCCATTCGTCGCAGCGGATTCGGCCCGCACCTGTTTGATGATCTGCGCTACCTCGATGAGGGGCAGCCGGGCCAGGACTGCAGCAAGCGACCTCAAAATCCAGACTTTCCGCTCAATCATGAGCGCTATCAGGGCGCTTCGATTTTGCTGGCGCGTGAGAATTTCGGCTGTGGTTCAAGTCGGGAGCACGCCCCTTGGGCGCTGGAGGATCATGGCTTTCGCTGCATCATTGCACCGAGCTTTGCCGACATTTTTTACAGTAACTGCTTTAAAAACGCCATCCTCCTGGTGGTCTTGGATGATGAGATCGTGGAGACGCTATTTCAGGAGCTGTATGCAACGGAGGGGTACGAGCTCACCGTAGATCTTGAGGAGCAACAGGTCGAAACGCCGGACGGCGATGTCTACAGTTTTGAGATCGATGAGTTTCACCGGCACTGTCTGTTGAAAGGTCTGGACGATATCGGCCTGACCCTGGAGCGAGCGGATGCGATTCGGGCCTACGAGCAGCGAGCGAGAGAGCGCACACCCTGGCTATTCGATGTGATCAGGTAGGGGCGAAGGAGATGACAAAAACAGTACTGGTGCTGCCGGGCGATCATATCGGTACAGAGATCACCGCCGAGGCGGTGAAGGTTTTACAGTTTATAGATGAGCAGTTCGCACTCGAATTAAACCTTGAGCACGGCCTGATAGGCGGTGCCGCTATCGACGAGACGGGTGTGCCGCTGCCACCTGAAACGCTGGAGCGAGCCCATAGTGCTGATGCCCTCTTGCTCGGTGCTGTGGGAGGGCCACAATGGGATGACCTAGAGCGGCATTTGCGTCCAGAACAAGGACTATTGGGGATTCGCTCAGAGCTAGAGTTGTTTGGCAACCTGCGCCCCGCGATTTTGTATCCGCAACTGGCGGACGCTTCCAGCCTGAAACGCGAGGTGGTCGCCGGACTCGATATCCTGATTGTGCGCGAACTCACAGGCGGTATCTATTTTGGTAAACCGCGGGGCATACGCGAGCTGGAAAACGGCGAGCGCGAGGGCTTTAACACCTACGTTTACAGCGAATCAGAGATCCGACGGGTGGCACGGCTCGCTTTTGATCTGGCCGGGAAGCGCGATCGGCGAGTGTGTTCGGTTGACAAGGCCAACGTACTGGAAGTGACCATGCTCTGGCGCGAAGTACTGAATGAGGTGGCCGCCGAGTATCCCGATATAGAGCTGACACATATGTATGTTGATAACGCGGCTATGCAGTTGCTGCGCGAACCGAAACAGTTTGACGTGTTGGTGACCGGTAATATGTTTGGCGATATTTTGTCAGACGCCGCCGCCATGCTCACCGGTTCAATTGGCATGTTGCCCTCCGCATCACTGGATGTGAATGGGCGAGGTATGTACGAGCCCTGTCACGGCTCCGCGCCTGACATCGCAGGCCAGGGCAAGGCGAATCCGCTGGCAACGATTTTGTCGGTGGCGATGATGCTGCGTTACACGCTGGGCCAAGCCGGCGCGGCTGATGCCATAGAGCGTGCAGTGGATGTTGTATTAGAGCAAGGGCTGCGCACGCCGGATATCCATACCACCGGCAACACCTTGGTAGATACTGTGGGTATGGGCGATGCAATAGTCGAGGCACTGCGGCAAGGGATAGTGTCCTAGTGAGGAATAATGCGAACTGAATATGATGTAGCTGTGGTCGGCGCTACCGGCGCTGTTGGCGAGGCCATGATCGAAATTTTGGAGCAGCGGGAGTTCCCGGTGGGTACTTTGTACCCGTTGGCGAGTAGTCGTTCTGCAGGCAAGACCGTGATGTTTCGCGGCAAGAGCCTGGCTGTTACCGACCTGGCCGAGTTCGATTTTAGTCAGGCACATATCGGCCTGTTTTCTGCCGGGGGCAGTATTTCAGCAGACTTTGCCCCGAAAGCGGCCGAGGCCGGCTGCATTGTGGTAGACAACACCTCACATTTTCGTCGCGACGATGATATTCCTCTGGTCGTGCCCGAGGTCAACCCGGAAGCTCTGGCGGATTACGGTCGCCGCAATATCATTGCCAACCCAAACTGTTCGACCATCCAGATGCTGGTAGCGCTCAAGCCACTGTATGACGCGGCAGGTATCGAGCGCATTAACGTCGCCACCTATCAGGCGGTTTCGGGCTCGGGAAAGGAGGCGATAGAGGAGTTAGCCGGGCAAACGGCGCGCTTGCTCAACGGCTTGGAAGTCGAGTGTGAGGTCTATCCAAGGCAAATCGCTTTCAACGCGATTCCGCATATCGATGCGTTTCAAGACAATGGTTATACCCGTGAAGAGATGAAAATGGTGTGGGAGACGCGCAAAATCTTCGGCGATCACAGCATTGAGGTGAACCCAACTTGCGTGCGAATACCGGTCTTTTATGGCCATTCGGAAGCCGTTCATATCGAAACCGTCGATAAGCTCACAGCGGATGAAGCGCGTGCGCTGTTAGCAGACGCGCCCGGTGTGACCTTGATCGATGAACAGGCTGACGGCGGCTACCCCACACCGGTGCACGAAGCCGCGGGGCAGGATCCCGTATTTGTTGGCCGTGTGCGCGAGGATATCTCCCATCCAAGGGGTCTGAACCTGTGGATCGTGTCTGACAATGTTCGCAAGGGTGCAGCACTAAATAGTGTGCAAATTGCGGAAAAATTAATCTCTACTTACCTTGATTAATGGTAACAACTTGCCTTGATTAATGCTGGTACTTCACTGATACTTGAGGCAATTCGGGGTGTGGAACGTGCACGGAAGCAAGAAATAGCGCGGCTTTTTCTTACAGCAGCGTAAGCGTCAGTAGGGGCAAATTACAGGCGTTGTGCCATTCTAATTCCGAAGCAGCTGCCGGGCTTAGGGGAGTCCGGTGTGAAATTACAAGCAGAGAAAAACAATTAGGCATCGGTATGGCGCGAAAGATTGCTGCGGTAGTTTTTTCACTGGGGTGTGTTCAAGCGAGTTCGGTATGGGGCCTCGGCCTGGGTGAAATGACCCTGGAGTCCTATCTAAACGAACCACTGGCCGCGCAGGTTGACCTGCTTAACCTGGAAGGGTTAGGCGAGGATCAGATCCGGGTGCGGCTCGCTACATCAGAAGACTTCGAACGATTGGGCGTAGACCGCGCCTACTTTCTCACCAGCATCTCTTTTGATGTAGAGATTGACGAACAGGGACGCGGTCGCATCGTCATTACTTCCGAAGAACCTGTGCTCGAACCCTACCTGGATTTTATTGTTGAAGCGCGTTGGCCTTCCGGGCGTCTGCTGCGGGAGTACACGGTGTTGGTGGACCCACCCGTGTTCGACGACTCGACGCCGGTTGTGTCGGCGAGTGACCGGGTAGCAGAGATCGACGGCGAAGCAGAGCCGGCAAAAAAAAAACCAGTAGCTAGCACAGGCTCGGGTACCCGAGTCGATATCCGCGATTCCAACCTTGGCCCCGGCCAAATGCCAAGCCGAGCGTTCAACGCGGACGCCTCGCCCTCACCGATAGCGGGCCAGCAGTACATGATATCCCGCGACGATACGCTCTGGGATATCGCCTCGCGAGCGCGTCCTGCTGGGGCGTCTGTTTATCAAACTATGCTGGATATCCAGCGCTTGAATCCCGATGCCTTTATCGGCGGTAATATCAATCGCGTCAAGGCGGGCTATATCGTTTATCTGCCCGATGAAAACGATATCAGTTCAGCTGATCTCAACCGGGCGCTCGCCGAAGTGCGGTCGCAAAATGAGGCCTTTGAAAGAGGCAAAGCGCTAGCGCCCGAGGCGGGCACTGGCCCGTCGTTGCGTATTTCTGCTGAACCTGAAGATACCTCAGTTGCAGGCGCAACAGCGGGGTCCGTGGCCGCCACTGCTGCCGCCATGGAAGAGGCCGAGCGCGCCGGTCTGGAGCGAGCAGAGCTTGAGAATCGACTGAGTTCGATGGAGCAGCAGGTCGAGACTTTGCAGCGGATTGTCACGCTTAAGGACGAGCAGATCGCTGCCTTGCAGAGTGCGATAGCGGAAGGCGGAGATGAGGACGCGGCTGACCTACCGGCAATGGCTGAAATCGAACTGGAAGCGCTTGAGGGCGAACTTCCTGAATCAGAAGCCGATTTTCTAGAAAATGTTGGCGGCGCACCCGGCACAGACGACGATGAGATGGTGATCGAGGAAGAGACCGACGCTGTCGTTGAGGTGATCACTGAGCCAGAGCCTGTGGTAGAAGAGGTCGCGGAAGTTGTCGTCGAGGAGCCGGCCCCCGCTGCGCCGGCGGCAGCAGCTCCAGAAGAAGACACACCTGGATTTTTCAGCAATATTTGGTTCATCGTTGGTGCGGTTGTGCTGGCCGTGCTTGGTCTCATTTTCATGCGCCGCCGCGGTAGCTCAGAGGATGACACCCTGATGGATGAGCCTGTCCCTGAGCAGGACGCCTTCGCAGACGTGCAATTGCGGGACCAGGCTCTGGACGTAGAACAGGATTCGATTTTCGAACCCTCACCAGTCGCCTCCCAAGTAGAGGAAGAAGCACTGGCAGAGGAGCCGGAGCCGGCAAGCCGCGGTTATGGCGAGCGCAAGCACGACGAGTACGCGTCGGACGAGGCCAGCGATGCGCTAGCGGAGGCGGAGATCTATATTGCCTATGGCCGCTATCCACAGGCGATTGACCTGCTGAAGACGGCGCTGGTCAACGATCCGGATAACCCTGACTACAGGCTCAAGCTGTTACAGCTTTATATGGAAACAGGCAACCGAAGCGCTGCGACCGAGGAAATGTCAGAGCTTGAGGCTATCGGTGACGCGGAGAGTATTGCCGCCGGTAGAGCTGCTCTGGATGGACAGATGCTCGCGCAATCAAGGTCCTCAGACACGCCTAGTGGAATCGATACCAATACGGACTTGCTCTCAAATTCGGGTGAGGCACTAGAGTCGGATTTCACCGGCCTGGAAATTGAAGAACCTGAAACCACAGGTGGCGTCGATGACGAACTGGACCTGTCGGCAGACTTTGAGGAAACCGAACTCCCCCCTGAAACAGAGGATGAGGAACTCGTCATCGCCGCTGGTAGCGACGGCTTATCCACCAGGCTGGACCTTGCGCGTGCCTATATCGACATGGGTGACGAAGATGGCGCGCGGCAAATACTCGAAGAGGTGGCCGCCGAGGGAAGCGATGAACTCAAGGTTGAAGCCAAGGCGCTACTAGAGCGCATTGGTTGACCTGCTAGGGCGATTTTCGACTGAACCGCTGCCAGCGGGTAGTCGAATCGCCTGTCGAATCGAGTACGATGGCCGCTCCTACCAGGGCTGGCAATGGCAGCCGCAACAGGCTGTTAATACCGTCCAAAATACGCTGCAGTCAGCACTCTCCAAGGTAGCCGATCAAAATATTGAGTTGGTCTGCGCTGGCAGAACCGATGCCGGTGTTCACGCCTTTGCGCAGGTGGTTCACTTTGAAACAGCGGTTGCGCGCAGCCCAAAAGCCTGGGTGATTGGTGCTAATGCAAACCTGCCAGCCGACGTGCGCGTGCATTGGGCGGTCCCCGTCAGTAGTGGCTTTCACGCCCGGTTTTCAGCGCTGTCCAGGCGCTACCGGTACGTCATTGCTAACACCGCTGTGCGTCCCGCTCAGTTTGTTGGGCAGCTTACCTGGCAGCGTCGACGGCTTGACCATCTGCGAATGCATGAAGCGGCGCAGGCGCTGTTGGGAGAGCGGGATTTTTCAGCTTTCCGCGCCGCCTCCTGTCAATCTCGAACACCCATGCGCAATGTACAGCGCGTTGGGGTGAGCCGACAGGGTGACCTGGTGGTGATCGATATTCAGGCGAATGCGTTTCTACATCATATGGTCCGTAATATTGCCGGCTCTTTGATGGTAGTCGGTACCGGATTACAGGACGTTGATTGGATTAGCCAATTGCTGGCTGGGCGAGATCGCACACTAGCGGCTGAAACCGCCGTGGCCGATGGCCTATATCTTGTCGACGTCGTCTACCCAAAAGAGTTCGACCTGCCTGCCGCGCCATACGGTCCCCTGCTGTTGCGCCCGAATGGCGAAACCGCGAGCGAGTATGGAGATCAAATCAATCCCGGATGATCACTCTGCTCGCTGCTAGCGTTGTGCTGACGCTACAGACAGCAATAAACGAGATCTGATAACATGCGCGCCGAATCCAGCGCTGGACCCCACCGGTGAGCAAACGTACCCGTATTAAAATTTGCGGCTTGACTCGTGTCGAGGATGCGCTTGCGGCAATTGCAGCAGGCGCTGACGCCTTGGGGCTGGTGTTCTACGCTCCCAGCCCGCGGTCAGTAGATGCTGCCCAAGCTGCTGAGATAGTCGCTGCGATACCCCCACTGGTCACAACTGTAGGGCTGTTTGTCAATGCGTCAGAATCTGAGATTCGCCAGACCTTGGATGCGGTTCGCATCGACCTTATGCAATTTCATGGTGACGAGTCTCCCGCTTTCTGCGATCAGTTTTCCTGCCCTTGGATAAAGGCGGTACGTGTTAGGCAGGCCAGCGATATAGCAAGCACTTGTGAGCAATATCAACGGGCGCGCGGCATTCTACTAGATAGTTGGGACAAAGGTGCACGCGGTGGCACCGGCACCACATTTGACTGGAACCTCGCCCAGGGGCAATGGTCGAAGCCGGTGCTGTTAGCCGGTGGTTTAGACCCAGACAATGTGGCCGAGGCGGTAGAGCGCGTACAGCCCTGGGCAGTGGATGTCAGCAGCGGTGTTGAACAATCACCGGGGTATAAAGATTCGGTTAAAATTGCGAATTTCGTAGACGCTGTCCGCCGCGCGGACAGCAAATTAGTTGGAGCAGTAGATGACCAGTAATGTGAGAGATGATGTATTTGCTACGGTGCCTGATCGAAACGGACACTTCGGCGCCTACGGTGGTAAGTATGTCGCGGAAACGCTCATGCACGCACTGTCAGAACTGGAGTCGCTTTATCGCAAGCTGTCCAGTGATCCTGACTTTCAGCAAGAGCTCGATGAAGATCTAGCACACTTCGTCGGCCGTCCCTCCCCCTTATACGAAGCCAAGCGCTGGTCACAGCAGATTGGCGGTGCCCGAATCTTTTTAAAGCGCGAAGACTTGAACCATACGGGTGCCCACAAAGTGAATAACACCATGGGCCAGGCCCTACTTGCGAAACATATGGGCAAACCTAGAGTGATTGCGGAAACGGGTGCAGGTCAGCACGGGGTTGCCACCGCGACCATGGCGGCTCGCCTCGGGCTTGAGTGTCAGGTGTTTATGGGTGAAGAGGATGTCAGACGCCAGGCGTTGAATGTGTATCGCATGAAGCTACTGGGAACGGAAGTTGTGCCCGTCACCTCGGGATCGCGCACCCTGAAAGATGCCATGAACGAAGCGATGCGGGACTGGGTCACCAATATCGATACCACGTTTTATATCATTGGTACGGTCGCCGGGCCTCATCCCTATCCGCTATTGGTACGAGATTTCCAATGCGTCATAGGGCGAGAAGCCCGACACCAGATACAGGAGCAAGCCGGCGTGCTACCCGATGCTTTGGTCGCATGCGTGGGTGGTGGCTCTAATGCGATCGGTTTGTTTCATCCCTTCCTGCAAGATCAAGGGGTCGCTATGTACGGTGTTGAGGCAGGTGGCCACGGCATGACCACCAACGCACACGCTGCACCTTTGAATGCCGGCTACCCCGGTGTTCTGCACGGCAACCGAACCTATCTGATGCAGGACGAGAACGGCCAAATTATGGAAACCCATTCCGTTTCAGCGGGTCTTGATTATCCTGGCGTGGGTCCTGAGCACGCCTGGCTCAAGGATATTGGTCGCGTTAACTACGTGACCGCGGACGATGCTGAAGCGCTCAAGGCCTTTCACACAGTCACAAAAGTCGAGGGCATCATGCCTGCCCTTGAGACTGCCCATGCACTTGCCTATACCGAAAAGCTTGCCGCGGCCATGACGCCCGAGCAGGTCATTGTGGTGAACTTATCAGGTCGCGGTGACAAGGACATTCTGACTGTCGCAGAGATCGATGGCATAGAGCTTTAGGTACATCTACCGGGGACATACAAGGTGAGTCGAATAGCGGGCTGTTTTGCAGCCCTAAAAGAACAAGGTCGCACAGCGCTTGTGCCCTATATCGTGGCGGGTGATCCAGATATCAGCGTCACGGTGCCGCTAATGCACCGTATGGTCGATTGCGGTGCAGACATCATCGAATTGGGTGTGCCGTTCTCCGACCCGATGTCGGAAGGCCCCGTGATACAGCTCGCCCATGAGCGCGCGCTTGGAAACAGCATTAGTTTGCGAGATGTGATTGCCGTGGTGCAGGAATTTCGCCGCGACAATGATACGACACCAGTGCTGTTGATGGGCTACGCCAATCCAGTGGAACGTATGGGTTACGCGACCTTTGCCGATACTGCCGCGGCTGCGGGCGTGGATGCTTTGTTAACTGTCGACATACCCCCTGAAGAGGTAGAGTCAGTCAACGCTGAATTGAAGCGTGTGGGAATGGACAACATTTTCTTAGTGGCACCTACCACTCCCGATGAGCGGGTGGCACGCATCACCGAAGCAGCCAGTGGTTTCGTCTACTACGTCTCGGTCAAGGGCGTCACTGGCTCGGGCAACCTCGATGTTGATGATGTGGCGAAACACGTCGCGCTGATTCGTGATCATACGCAGCTGCCGGTCTCTGTCGGCTTTGGTATCAAGGATGCTAGCTCTGCGGCTGCTGTGGCGGGCGTGGCTGATGGCGTCGTGGTGGGAAGTGCACTGGTCGCGGCCATGGCCAAGGTTATGCAAACCGACGGCGACAAAGAAGCTGGCATGCAGGCGGTGGCAGCACTCTTGTCCGATATCCGCCAGGGAATCGATAGCTCGACTTCCTAGTAGAGCAGGCTCGCGTTTATAATGGCGCCTCCATTCGCGCGGGGTACAAAATGAGCTGGATAAATAAAATTCTACCCTCGGGTGTGCGCAGTGAAGAAGGAGAAAAACGCTCCAACGTACCGGAGGGTCTCTGGAAGAAATGTGTCGCCTGCGATGCTGTGCTGTATCGCCCGGACGTGGAGCGCAACAACGATGTTTGCCCGAAGTGCGGCCATCACATGCGCATTGGTGCCCGCAGGCGTATAGACATCACCCTTGATCCCGAGGGCCGCGACGAAATTCTTACCGATATCGAGCCAATCGATCGCCTCAAGTTTAAGGATAAAAAACGCTACCGAGATCGCCTGAGCGCGGCCCAACGCTCGACTGGTGAAAAAGACGCACTACTCGCCTTTACGGGGAAAATGAACGGTTTGTCGGTGGTCGCCGTAGCGTTTGAGTTTGATTTCCATGGCGGCTCTATGGGCTATGCTGTGGGGGAGAAGTTCACGCGAGCTGCGCAGCAGGCACTGGAGAATCGAATCCCGCTGATTTGTTTTGCGGCCTCAGGTGGCGCACGCATGCAAGAAGCCTTGATCTCGTTGATGCAGATGGCTAAAACCAGCGCTGTACTGGAAAGAATGCGTCTGGCGGGTGTGCCCTATATTTCAGTGATGACCGATCCGATTTATGGCGGCGTATCGGCGTCGTTGGCTCTACTGGGCGATATCAATATCGCTGAGCCCGATGCGCGTGCGGGTTTCGCCGGCCCAAACATTATTGAGCAGACCATACGCCAAAAACTCCCCAAGGGGTTTCAGCGCAGCGAGTTTCTGCTTGAACATGGCGCGATCGATATGATTGTGCATCGTGGCGAAATGCGCGATACCCTCTCCCGATTACTATCAAA